>JBAZUW010000470.1:0-2512 GCA_041661205.1 Phycisphaerales bacterium | reverse complement strand
AGGCTCGTGCCTACGGGCGCGGCGACTCGCCTCGGCCCGCCGTCGGGCAAGAACATCTTCACCGGCAAGCCTCCGGAGTGCCGTCGATGCCTGACCAGTCATGGCAGTTTCGGCGCACACACCCCGCCCCGAACTCGCCCTCTCGGATGTACTGCTTGCCCGAGCCGCTGCCGCCGTCCACGAGCAGACACCCGCCGTCGAGAGGACCGCACGCGCACGAGGGCGGCTGCTCCACGGGCTCCGCGTCCATGTCGGGGCTGACGACGTACGCTTCCCACGTCGAGACGCCGAGGTCGATGCAGTCCTTGCCGACGACGGCGCGCTGTGAGGGTTGGCCCTTCACGCCCCACGTCTGCTCGGCCGTGGCCTTGCTCTGGGCAACGACGGTCACAACTTCGTGGTATCCGCCGTCGTAGTAGAGCGTGCAGCGCTGGCGCACGGGCGAGGTGTCGGTCGCGATGTTCTTACCGACGAGCGCACCGGCCGAGGCGACGAACACGAGCGCGAGGCTGGCCAGCGTCTTGGGCAGCGCTGTGGCTCCGGCGTCTTTGGCTAGGGGGCTCAACGCGACACCTGGAGGTTGCGGACCCATCCATTGATGTGCAGCGAGCCATTGCTGTTCCCGAGCCAGCAATTCGCATGATGCGACAGCGGTATCTTTGCGGTGCCGTCCACTCTGCTCGCGACCAACACGCCGTTTCGGTAGAGCCAGGAATTGCCACTGCCCCAACGCAACCTCAATCGGTAGGTCGTCCCGCCAACCCACGTCAGGCCAGACGTGATGATTGCGGTTTGGTTCGACGCATCGCGCGTGAGTGCCCGAAGATTTCCGCCTGCGACGTAGATAGAAACGCCAGCAACGGACGAGGCGGCAGTCGTATCGACGACGTACGCGGATTCCGTCAGAGTGCCCGAGTTGAGTGGTGTGAAGTCCAGCGACAGTTCACCTGATGCCGTTGGGAAGCCGACCGTACTTTCGTAGTGGTTATCGCCCGCACTGGAGCAAGGCGCCGCGCCGCACAGCACGACGGGGCCAGGGACTGACGTAGCGACCAGCTTTGCGCCCCACCACGAATGAGTTCCCGCATCTATAGCCTCGGGAGATGAACCCTGTACGTACCCGCGCAGGGTTGTCTGCGCGACACCCGAATAGGCTGTGGCTGTGATTGACACCCGAGCGGGACTTGGCCCGAAAGTCGGTGACGCGCTACAGTAGCCACCGGCGACGATGGTCGGGCATGCCCCTGCGTCCGGGGTTGTGCAGGCACACGACTCGAACACCACGCCCCCATCGGGGTTCAGTGCGAGCCCGCGAATGGAGAAAGCTGCCTGATGCCAACCCCCATCCGTGCTGGCCCCCCACACAGAAAAAGTGAATGGTCCAACGCTGCTGGTCACGGTGCCCGCCAGATATAGGCCGTTACCGAGCGTGCCAAGCGTGCTGCTCATCGTGTCCATCGTCGTGCCGCCCATTGGGTCGGCGACGGCGGTAGCCACCACAGTCTCGCCAGCCGCAGCGCTCCATGCCGTCAGGTCGGCGCTGGACCCGAGGACGCTGGCCTCGCCCGTGTAGCTGAACAGGCCGCGAGAGTCCTGCCTGCCCGCGTTCACGCCAACGCACTTGACCATCGGCCCAGCGTCCGCAGCGGGCTCCCAGCAGCCACTCGACGCCCTCGTGGTGGTCACGTTGCGAGTCTCGGCCACGGTCCCGAACCACAACGCCTCATCTCTCGTGAGGTCCGCGGCAGAGCGGGCGACAGACCACATGGTGCAGCCGGCGAGGCTTCCGCCGATTGGAATCGAGGCAGAGTCATATCGACCCAGGTAGAGGTTGCGAGCGCTGGGCGCAACCGTGACAATGGAGGAGGTGACGGTCGCCGCAGTTCCGTTGGCGCGCACGCCGAACGTGGTCCCGGCGCGGTACAGCGACTGGACTACCCATTGCTGCACCGGAGACACAGCGGCGGTCGGGTTCGCGATCCCGGCATCGGCGCCAACCCACACGCCTTGCACGTTGCTGTTACCCAACACGTAGAAGCCATTACCGGGATTCACGCCGTAGCTCAAGGCCACCTTCGCTCCGGCCGCGCCGTTGAAGTACGCGCACGAAACCGTGTGGTCCCCAGTGAAGACCGCCGCCAACCCCGCATCAGCCGCATCACCAGCCGCCACGCTGCACGCCGAGGTGTCGGAAATATTCGTCCACGCGAGTCGCGGCAGGGTTTGCGAAGGCCCCTGGTAGGCCACCGTTGCCACGGTCGAGCCCGCGCCACAGGTGCACGGCAGCGCGCGGCCGTTGCCCAGGATGGCGCTGCATCCGGCGTCGGGCAGGGGGAGGAACTGGGCGGGGCAGGTTGAATCGCCTTCGCACGGGGGCATGTGGCCGCCCGTCACCAACGGCGCGCTGGAGAGCACGTTGTCGTCTTCCTCGAACTCGCCAGTTTGCGCGAGCAAGGCTAAGAGGAGTAACGCGGTCACTACTGCACCAAATGGGTGAACTGCGCGTTGCCCG
>JBAZUW010000469.1:0-2514 GCA_041661205.1 Phycisphaerales bacterium | reverse complement strand
GTGCAGGCCAACATCTATTCGCAGGTCATGTATCGCCGGCTCAAGGGCGCAACTTCATGGGGAATGGCTTTGGCGAACCTGTCCACGACGCAGACCACCTTCGCGGATGCCACCGCCGTGCCGGGGGTGGAATACGAATACTGGATGCAGCGCACCTTCAGCGGACTCTCCCCGAGCCCCGCGATGGGCTACATCAGCGCGGGGGTGAAGGTGCCGGAGGTCCACGCGCGCGGCACGCTGCTGCTTCTGGTGGATGACTCGATGGTCGTGCCGCTGGCACCGGAGATTGCTCAGCTCAAAGACGATCTGACGGCGGACGGCTGGACGGTGCAGCAGATCACCGCGCCGCGCGCTGGCACCCCGGCGACGACGAAGGCGCTCGTTAAGCCATACTATGATGCCGATCCGACGAACGTGAAGATGCTTTACATTCTGGGCCATGTGCCGGTGCCCTATTCGGGAAATCTGAATCCCGACGGGCACGCGGATCATCAGGGGGCCTGGCCTGCAGACGGCTACTACGGAGACATGAACGGCTCATGGACCGATGCCTCGGTCAACACAGATCATAACTCGACAAAACCGAGCGATTCCCGGAACAGAAACATCCCCGCAGATGGCAAGTTCGACCAGACCACCTTTCCGAGCCTGCTGGAGCTGCAGGTGGGGCGGGTGGATTTGAGCGGGATGACGAAGGCCCCGTCCAGCGACGTTTCCGAGACTTCGTTGCTGCGGCGCTACCTGCGCAAGGCGCACGACTTCCGCACCAAGCAGGGTGCGTATGCGGCCATCCCGCGCAAGACACTGATCCGCGATGGGTTTGGCATGAATACCGGCGAGCCATTCGCCATCAACGGCTGGGCGCCCGGCTTCACCAACATCGCGCAGCCGCCCGCCGTGCCGGTGATCGACTCAGCCCCCGCGGACCAATGGTTCACGTATGCGACGAACAACACCTATCTGTTGGGAGAGGGAAATGGCTCCGGAGGGTATGAGGCGGTGAGCAGTGTCGGGTTTTCCTCCGAGTTTGGCCGGAAGCCAAGCAAGGTGGTTTTCACCAGCATGTTCGGCAGCTACATGGGCGACTGGGATATCTCAAACGCTCTCATGCGCGCCATTCTCGCGGGCAATGCGGAGGGCACTTCGCTCGGGCTGACCTGCTTCTGGGGCGGTCGCCCGCACTACTTCGTGCATCCCATGGGGATGGGCGATACCATCGGCTATTCCATCCGCCTCTCGCAAAACGCCGGCATCTACTACCTCGGCGGCATCAGCTATGCGGATAGCTACCAGCCCGGCGGTTCCGGCGCAGGCCAGGTGCATATGGGCCTGATGGGGGATCCCGCGTTGCGCCTGCACATGGTTCAGCCGCCGCGGAACCTTGCCGCGACCAGCGTCAACAGCCAGGTCACGCTGGGCTGGGATGCCTCCACCGAGACCTCTTTGCAAGGCTATCATGTCTATCGCGCGGCGACCAGCGCGGGGCCGTTCACAAAGCTTACGCCCACGCCGCAGGCGGGCACGACTTACACGGACACCACCGCCACCGCGGGCCAGAGCTATGCCTACATGGTGCGTACGTTGAAGCTCGAGTCCGCGCCCGGCGGCTCCTACTACAATCTCAGCTTGGGTTCAACGGCCTCGCTCACCGTGAACGCTGGGGCGACCGGCGCGCCGGCAAACCCCTCGAACCTCGCCGTGACGGACGCCGGCGCGATCACATGGACGGACAATTCCAGCAACGAAACCGGCTTCCGGATCGAGCGCAAGACGAATGCTGGCGGCGCGTACGCGACGCTCGCAATGGTGGGGGCGAATGCCAGCGGCTTCGCCGACGCCGGTCCTTTCGTTTCGGGCAATGTCTATTTCTACCGGGTCATCGCCACCGGCGCGGACGGGGCTTCCATCGCGTCCAACGAGGCATCCTTCGAAGGCGTGGCCGGCTTTGTCGAGTTTCCAACCACGACGATGAAGGTGAGCAAGACCGTGGGAACGGCCCAGATCCCGGTGCAGCGCTTCGGCGGCACCACCGGAGCCGTCACGGTGAACTATACCGCGACGGACAGCTCCGCTGTTGCGGGGACGCACTACGCCGCCACCAGCGGTGCGCTGAGCTGGGCGGACGGGGAAACGGGCATTAAAAACATCTCCGTGCCGATCACCAACACGGTCACGCCCCAGCAGGCGCGGCAGTTCCGCATTTCGCTGAGCGGTCCCTCGGGCGGCGCCAGCATCAGCCAGTTCAGCAGCACAGCGGTGCTGATCGAGGATCCGACCGCCACGCTGCCCGGTGCTTGGACTCAGTTGAATTTCAACGGCCTCACCGACTCTTCTCCCGCCGTCCAGGCGGAGGGGGCGCTGGGCTCGACGACGCTGGGCAGGGCAGGCCTCGATGCCGGCGCGACACAGGACATCGGACAATTCATCTACCAAACCAAAACCGGTGACGGCGTGCTGACCGCGTTTGTCCCGGCAACAACTCCGGCGCAGTTCGGTGGGCGCTTCGCCGTCATG
>JBAZUW010000468.1:0-2514 GCA_041661205.1 Phycisphaerales bacterium | reverse complement strand
CCACTCCTGCCGGTAGGCGAGCCGGGTGAGTTCGCGTTGCGAGTTGGGCACATACACATTCACGAGAAAGAAATCGGCGAACTCGGCCGTGAGCACACGGCCCTCGCGATCATGCGCCTCCGCGCCAATTCCCGGGGTGACCCGCAGTGGTCGCGTCCTGGTGAAAATCGCGGTGCCCGAATAGCCCTTTTTTCCGGCGGTGTTCCAGAACGTCGTGTAGCTGGCGGGCCAGAGCTGCTCGACGTCGTCCGCGCTGCATTTGGTTTCCTGGAGGCAAAGCAGGTCGGGCCGTTCGGCGTCGAGGTAGTCGAGAAAATTCTTCCGCAGCACCGCGCGGAGTCCGTTGACGTTCCAGGAAATGAGTTTCATCGGTCGCAATTCTGCAAGGTGTTTACCGCGAAGATTCCGCGAATGCCAGCAGACACGCAGACTCGGAATGCCTTCTTGAGACTGCCCCGAAATCCTGGCCGCGACACCCTCCCCTCACGCCACGCGGGAGGGGAGGCGCGTGATACCAAGAAACAAAAAACCTCTCCCTTGCCCTCTTGCATGTTGCTTTCCATCTTTCTTGTTTGGCGTCAGCCAAACAGGAAGATGGGGCCGTCCTCCCCCCTGCAGGGGGGAGGACGGCGGCGCGGGCGCGCTCGTTGCCCTCTGGAACGCTCACGCGTTCGTTGGGGAGCCAGAGCCGCTCGTGCCTTGTGTCAGTCACTCGAACCGTTGATGGAGCCGTCCCCTCGGGGCCGCGCTCGAATGTGCAAGTCGGAGTCCTAACACCATGAACAGCCTGAAGGAAACATCGCCCCTCGTCCACACCGGCCTGGATATTGCCAAGGCCACTCTTCAACTCGACCTTCTGGGTCGGGCCCACACCCTGCCCAACACCGCCGCCGGCCATCGCCAGTTGGTCAAACTCCTGCGGGCCGTCCCCGGCGCGCACGTCGTCTGTGAAGCCACCGGCGGCTACGAGCGAGCCGTGGTCGCCGCCCTCCACGCGGAGCAGATCCCGGTGAGCGTGCTCAATCCCGCGCTGGTGCGGCACTTCGCCCTGGCCCAGGGCCAGCGGGCCAAGAACGACCCGCTCGACGCCGGGGTGCTCACCGCCTACGGCGCGGCCCTGCGCCCGGCGGCCACGCCCCGGCCCGATGCCGCGCTGGACTTCGTGCAAAAGCGCCTGGGCAAACTGGCGGCGCACCTGGACCAGCAGAGGGCAGCCGTCGAGACGGAACTGGCGGCGGCGCTGGCGCGCGCCCCGCAATGGCAGGAGCCGGTGGCCAGGCTGGAGGCGCTGGACGGGGTGGGCCGGCTCACCGCGGTGAGCGTCCTGAGCCAGATGCCCGAACTGGGCCGGCTCAATCGGGGCGAGGCGGCGGCGCTGGCCGGCCTGGCCCCGTGGACGCGCCAGAGCGGGCCGTGGGAAGGCCAGCGGCACATCGGCGGCGGGCGGGCGGCGGTCCGGCGGGCGCTCTACATGTCGGCGGTGGCCCTGGCGCGGATGAAGGGGAGCACGCTGGGGAAATTTTACGCCAAGCTCCGGGCCGCGGGCAAACCGGCCAAAGTGGCGCTGACGGCGGTGATGCGAAAACTGCTCGTGCAGATGAACCATGAGCTCAAACCCGCCTGAAAAAATGCTTGCCCAACAACACCGTTGCTCCCCAAGGAGAGGGAGCATCGTTCGCCGTCTCCCTGAAATTCGCACGACTGGATTGGCGGACGGGCATTCGCAATACCGGAAATGTGCGCGGCCATTCCTTCTCCCCGGGGGAGAAGGCCAGGATGAGGGCGAGCGTCAAAACAAACTTCAATCTGGCCCAAGGCTCTCTACGCTCCCCGTCATGGCCGACATCGAACGCGCCCGCCAGCTCCGCAAACAGGAAACGTGGGCGGAGAAACTGATGTGGCGCTGGTTGCGCGACCGCCGTTTCAGCCAGTACAAGTTTCGCCGTCAGCATCCGCTCGGTGATTACTATCTGGATTTCTTTTGCGAGGCAGCAGAGTTGAACATCGAACTGGACGGCCGCCAGCATGGTTTTCCTGACCAGCAGACACACGACACAGAGCGGGAGAAGTTTCTGCAATCGCGCGGCATCAAGACGCTGCGGTTTTGGAATTCCAGTTTGCGCCGCGATGCTCAAAGTATCCGAGACACGATCTTTCGTGAATTGCAGGAACGTGCGCCACATCCGTTGCCGGAATACACCCGGCCTCTGACGCCGCCGAGACCCCGTGAGAAGGAGCAGATGGATTGAACGCTCGCCCTCACCCCGGCCCTCTCCCCCTGGGAGAGGGAGAATCGTCCGCCGTCTTCCTGCAAATCTGCGCGATCGGATTGGCCGGGCGATCATTCGCAGAACCGGGGCCGCGCAACGGCTGTTCCTTCTCCCCGGGGGAGAAGGTTTGGATGAGGGCGAGCCAGAAACACCCTTCCAACCGCCGCTCTCATGGCAGCGGTGAATTCCCCCACCGCGCGCCGCGTCAGGAAATCACACGTAGAATCACCTCGTGCCATGAAAA
>JBAZUW010000467.1:0-2524 GCA_041661205.1 Phycisphaerales bacterium | reverse complement strand
CACCTCCCGCACACCTTGCGTCTCTTCGCCGCCGCGGGCCTCGCAACCTCCCTCTTCACCGCCGCCGCTTTCGCCCAAGCCTCCAACCCATCAATCTCTACCCCCGACACCACCCCCGTCGGCCACTCTCCCGACGGCTCCACCGTCACACCCGTCAATCAACTCATCACGCCCTACGGCCGCCAACTTGATCTCCCCGGCATGCGCCCCCAGGCCCTCGCTCTCTCTCCCAACGGCAAACTCCTCGCCGCCGCCGGCAAAACCAACGAGCTCATCATCATCGACCCCGACAGCGGCACCATCCGCCAGCACGTCCCCCTGCCCCCCGAAGCCAAGACCGACAACGCCCCCGTCTCTAACCAGGTTCTGAAGCCCGACAAAGACGGCCAGCTCAGCTACACCGGCCTCCTCTTCTCCCCCGACGGCGCGCACATCTACTTGAGCAACGTCGACGGCTCCGTCAAGGTCTTTTCCGTCGCCGCCGATGGCGCCGTCTCCCCGGACCGCACCCTGCCCCTTCCCGAAGCCCTCGCCCCACGCCGCAAGCCCGAAATCCCCACCGGCCTGGCCCTCTCCCCCGACGGCACCAAGCTCTACGTCTGCGGCAACCTCTCCAACCGCCTCCACGAAATCGACATCGCCAGCGGCAAAACCCTCCGCTCCATCGATGTCGGCGTCGCGCCGTACGACGTGAGCCTCGTCGGCACAAAGGCCTACGTCAGCAACTGGGGCGGCCGCCGCCCCGCCTCCGGAGACCTCACCGGCCCCGCCGGTCGCGGCACCCTTGTCCGTGTCGACCCGGTCACGAACATCGCCAACGAAGGCTCTGTCAGCATCATCGACCTCCCCACCGGCGACACCAAGGCCGAACTCATCACCGGCATGCACGCCAGCGGCTTGGCCCTCTGCCCCACCGCCCCGCTGCTGGTGGTCTGCAACGCCACCAGCGATTCACTGACCATCATCAACACCAGCAGCGACACCATCGTCGCCAAGGTCTCCGCCAAGGCCAAGCCCTCCGACCTGCTGGGCGCCGCCCCCAACGCCGCGACCTTTGACCCCAGCGGCAAAACCCTCTATGTCGCCAACGGCTCGCAAAACGCCATCGCCGTCTTCAACTTCGATACCAAAGACGCCGACGACACGCACCTCGCCGGACTCATCCCCGTCGGCTGGTACCCCGGGGCCGTCGCCTTCGACGCCGCGCGAAACTCACTCATCGTCGCCAACATCAAGGGCGTCGCCAAAGACGCCAAGCCCTTTGGCGAATCCAACCGCCCCGGCGCCAAAGGCTTCAACAGCCACCACTACTTCGGCTCCATCTCCTTCGCCCCGATCCCCACGCCCGCCGACCTCCCCGCCCTCTCCGAGCGCGTCGCCCGCAACCTCCGCGCGCCTCGCATCGCCGCGGCCCTGCTCCCCGCCCGCCCCGACCAGCCCGCGCGAGCCATCCCGGAGCGCATCGGCGAACCCTCCCTCATCAAGCACGTCGTCTACCTGATCAAAGAAAACCGCACCTACGACCAGGTGCTTGGCGACATGGGCAAAGGCAACTCCGACCCCGACCTCTGCATCTTCGGCAAATCAATCACCCCCAACCACCACGCCATCGCCGAACAGTTCGTGCTCCTCGACAACACCTACTGCTGCGGCATCCTCAGCGCCGACGGCCACCAGTGGAGCGCCACCGCCTTCTCCACCGACTACATGGAAAAGAGCTTCGCCGGCTTCCCCCGCAGCTACCCCGATGGCATGGGCACCGACGAAGACGACGCCCTCGCCTACGCCCCCAGCGGCTTCATCTGGGACAACGCCCTCAAGCACCACAAAACCATTCGCAACTACGGCGAGTTCATGGCCCCCTCCGTTCACTGGCGCGACAAGTCCAAAAAAGGCGAGCCCGGCTTCATGGACTGCTACAACGCCTGGAAAAACCCTCCCGGCGACGTCGTCTTTGAGTCCTGGCCCTCCGTTGAGTCCATGCGCCCCTTCTCCCCCACCGACTATGTCGGCTGGGCCATGGAAGTGCCCGACCAGTTCCGCGCCGACTACATCCTCAAAGACCTCAAAGCCTTCGAAGAAAAAGGCGAGTTCCCCCAGATCACCCTCATCTGCCTCCCCAACGACCACACCAGTGGCGGCTCCGCCAACATGCCCACCCCCGCCGCCCACATCGCCGACAACGACCTCGCCTTCGGCCGAATCTTGGAAGGCCTCAGCCACTCCAAGTTCTGGCCACAGATGGCCGTCTTCTCCATCGAAGACGACCCCCAGGCCGGCTGGGATCACGTCAGCGGCTACCGCACGATCGCTTTCTGCGCCAGCCCGTACGCCAAACGCGGCGCTGTGGTGAGCACCCAGTACAACACCACCAGTATCCTGCGCACCATGGAACAGATCGTGGGCCTCCCCCCGATGAACGCCTTCGACGCCAGCGCCGAACCGATGTTCGACTGCTTCACCGACACGCCGGACCTCACCCCGTACGAAGCCAAGCCTACCCAGGTCGCCCTCGACACGCTCA
>JBAZUW010000466.1:0-2527 GCA_041661205.1 Phycisphaerales bacterium | reverse complement strand
CTGCCGCTCGCGGGGGTCGATGTGCGCTCGCTCATCATGTCGCGCACGAAGCGAGAGGTGACCATCGACAACGACGGCAACCTCGCTGCTTTCGGCGAGGCGCGCTTCGGGGCCGCCAAAGGCGCTCGCGACTTCCTTATGTTCACCATTGGCACCGGCGTCGGCGGAGGTATGTTCCTCAACGGCGAGCCGTATCGGGGCGGTCGCGGATTGGGCGCCGAGTTCGGACACGTTGTCATCGACCTGAACGGGCCGCCGTGCCCGTGCGGCGGCACCGGCCATCTCGAATCATTCCTCGGACGTCCCGCATTTGCCGAGAAGGGCCGCGAGGCCGCAGCCACGTTCAGAGGCCGCGAGATTCTAGCCGAGGCTGGTGGCGAGTTGGATGCCGTGACTGCCGAGAGCGTGATTCGCGCTGCGCAGCGCGGAGACGAGGTGGCGCGTGGAATCCTCTTGGACGCTGGTGTCGTTCTCGGCAGGGCGCTCGTCGGGTTCGTCAACTCGTTCAACCCCAAGCTCATCGTGATCGGGGGCGGTGTCGGAGAAGCGGCCGACTTCATGGTTGAGCGCGCGGCCGAAGTCATGCGCGGCGAAGCCCTCGCGGGACGCCGCGACGTGACCGTCGCGCAAGCGGTCTTGGGCAACGATGCCGGTATTCTCGGCGCAGCGGCACTCGCGTTCGATGAATCCGATTCACGCGGAGGGATGCACTGATGTCCGCTGACACGCCGGTCGTCTGGTTTGCGCCCCTGCGCACGGCCAAGAAGCAATCTCTCGTCACCCGAATGGGCACGCTGATCGAGCGAGCGGGCCTTGACGCGGCAATCGACGAAGGTGACTTCGTGGCGGTGAAGCTGCACTTCGGCGAAGAGGGCGGCACTGGTTTTGTGCAGCCGGTGTTTGCTCGCGAGGCCGTGCGGCTCATCAAGGCGCGGGGCGGCAAACCATTCCTCACAGACGCGAACACCCTGTACTCCGGCAAGCGGTGGAATGCGGTCGATCACATCGAGAACGCGCTTCACCACGGCTTCTCGTATGCCACCGTCGAGGCCCCCATCATCATCGCCGACGGGCTGGCGGGTGCCGAGTCGTGCGAGGTTGCGATCGAGGGTTTCAAGCACTTCGAGTCCGTGAAGCTCGGTTCGGTCGTCGTACACGCGGATTCGATGGTCGTCCTCACCCACGTCAAAGGCCACGAGGCGACGGGCTTCGGCGGCGCGCTCAAGAACATCGGGATGGGTCTGGGCTGCCGAAGCGCCAAGCAGCGCATGCACGCCGACTTCAAGCCAGAGCCCGACGCCGAGAAGTGCACTGCCTGCAAGCGCTGCGTCAATGCTTGCCCGGTCAACGCCATCGCGATCGGTCCCGACCGGGTCGCTGTGGTTGACTACGAGCTGTGCTACGGGTGCGGCGAGTGCGTGGCGAGCTGCACGTTTGGCGCCATCGGCATCCAGTGGAAGACCACACCCGAGGCGCTGCAGGAGAAGATCGTCGAGCACGCCGCAGGTGTCTTGTCGGGCAAGGAGGGCAAGGTCGTCTACGTCTCGTTCGTGACCAACGTCTCGCCCGACTGCGACTGCTGGAACTTCTCCGATGCGCCGGTTGTTGCCGACATCGGCGTGCTCGCCTCCACGGACATCGTCGCCATCGACCAAGCCGCGTACGATCTGGTTGTTGCCGCGACCGGTCTGCCTGGCGGCAGGGGAGAGGATTTGGCGGCGGGCACCGACAAGTTCACCCAGATCACGGGCATCGATGGCACCATTGCGATGCGATACGCCGAGGAGCACGGGCTGGGTTCGCGCGAGTACCAACTGCAACAACTGGACTAGCGAAGTCGGGAGGCCGGGTGGACTGGGCAGGGCTTGTGCGTGAGGCATTCGCCCTCACGCGACGTGGCACCGCCCTGTGGCGGCTCGGTGCGGTCTCGGCCGTGCAGCTTGTGCTCTACACGCTCTTGGTGTCCGCCGCCGTGATTCCACTGACGGTCCTGACCCAGATGTTGGCGGTCGCGGAATCACCCGATGCCGCCCTGCCTTTCACTACGCTTGAGACACTGTCGCAGGTGCTGAGCTGGGTCAGCGACCACAGGCCGGGCATCGTGGCAGGGGCACTGTCCTTGTTCTTTGTCTGGGTGACGAGTGGCGTTTTTGATGTGGCGGCGACGGCTGGCACGATCTCGCAGACGGGCCGACTCGCCGACAATCGCTCGGCGACGTTCTCCCAAGGCATGCGGGACGGCTTTCGTGCGTGGTGGCGCACGGTTGGCCTGCTTGCGATCGCGGCTATCCCGGCGTTGATCTCCTTGGCTGTCCTCGCGGCGATCACCCTGCTGACCATCACCATTCCGATTGCTCAAGGGCAGTCACCTTCCCCCATGGCAATCAGTGCTGGCAGCATCGCCAACTCGGCGCTGTCCGGGGTGCTCGGACTGGTGGCCATACCCCTAGGCGTGATTGCACTGCTCGGGATGCGCTACGTGGTCTTCGAAGATGCAGGCTGGAAGTCGGCATGGCGAAGCGCGCAG
>JBAZUW010000465.1:0-2529 GCA_041661205.1 Phycisphaerales bacterium | reverse complement strand
ATGCTCCACAGGGGCAGCTCGCCACGTGCCTCGAGTGGCCGCACCCCCGCCCCCGGGTTCGCCAGCACCGCGGCGTTGTACGCGCTGCAACATCGCTCCGGCTCGCGCGTCATCTGCGCTACTAGCCCCGCAAAGAGCGACGTGCGTGCCAACGCCATCGCGCTGATGCGTTGCACGCCCTGGCCAACCTCGCCCGCAAGCGCGAAGGCCGCGTCGCCGAACTGGGCGGCCGCACTCGCCGCGTTGCTCGCATCGCGAAGGGCCGCCCCGATCCGCGCCAGCCCAGCCGCAATCGCCGGCGTATACGCGTCTTTCGGCTCCCCCACTACCGCGATGGGGCGAACGGCACCCAGCGCCAGTTCCTCTTCGCTGGCGGAGCCGCCGGAGGCATCCCACACGCGACGCACCAGTTCACCCGCCGCGTTTCGAGCTGGATACCCAATCCGCCACGGCTGGTTCGCGTCCTGATCAACATCAACCCACGCCAGGTGCACACTGGACTCAACCCGCCAGGCCGCGTCGATCGCCACCAGTTTCGCCAGCACACCCGCGTACCAGAACTCCACCTGGTGTCCGCTCATCAGGACCAACTGGTCCGTGGGCAAGCCAAGCTCGCGGCGCATCTCGAAGACGACCGACCCCGCGACCGGCGGCTGCGCATCACGCACCACACGCAGCCACTCGTGCGGCTCTGGCCGCAGCGTCACACCCTCGCGAATCGGGCCGGAAAAGGCCATGAGAGACGACGGTAGCCCGGCTACTCGCACCCGCAGCCGCGCTCGGTCAGCCCCACGGTGGCGCTGGCCGGAAGCAACGCCGCGCGGCGGCACAGTTCGCGGTGGAGAACCTTCCGGTAGTGCTTCAGTCGCACGTCGGCGTTATCCAGTGCCGCACCGAAGGTGCGGTTGGGGTCGTTGTAAATGAGCCGCACCGGCAACTCGCGCACGCGCAGCCCGGCGGCGGCCGCCTGCGCCCAGAACTGCATCGGGAACGCGTACCCCCGCACCGTCGGCCGGAGCTTCTTCAAAGCCGAAACCCGGTACGCCTTGAACCCGCAGAACGAGTCGGTGAGCAGCGCGCCCAGAGACTTGCCCAACCGGCAGTTGAGCTCAGCAGTCATCGTCATATTGATGTGGCGCCGCTCGGGCGGCGGGCGATCCTGACCGTCGCTGGCGAGCTTGTAGCGAGTGCCCGAGATGACATCGTGCGTGTCCTTCGCGGCCTCTTCGATAAACGTGGGGATGGCCGCGGGCTCGTGCTGATCGTCGCAGTCCATGGTGATGAGCCAGTCGAACTTCTCGTGAATGGCAAAGTTGAAGGCATCGCGCATCGAAGAGCCGTAGCCGCGGTTCCTGGCGTGGCGGATAACGTCGATGGGATAGTCCAGCAGCAGCTTGGGCGTGGCGTCGGAAGAGCCGTCATCGATGACGAGCACGTCGGGATGCTCCGCGAGAACGCGCTTGAGGACGCCGTGGACGTACTTGGCTTCGTTGTAGACAGGGATCGCGACGAGTGTCCGCATGAAGGTCTCCGAAAGGTTCCCGCCGGACGCGGGCTTGAGCACATGTACGTTCGCCAGCCGCGACAGTTCGGATGATGTCAGCGTCGGGGCTTTTTCGGGGGAACGGCCTTTGGCGTCGCCTTTGGGCTCGTCTTGGCTGAATTGGGCGTCGTGCCCTTTCCGGCACCGGGCAGTTCGCCACCTGGGAGGGGGAAGTCCGGACCGACAAACGGCATAGGCATGCTTTGGGGTTGGCGGCGTGATCGCTCCAGGCTGGTGAAGGCCGCGAAGCCAAAGGGCATGCCCTGGCCGTCTTCCCCCTCGTCAGTGCCCTCACCCCCCGCCTGGGCGGCGGCCTGCGCCTCGGCCTGGGCTTTGATCTGCTCCATCAGGGTGGCGCTGAGTGAATGGATCGCGCGAATCTCGTGTACCGGCAGCGTGAAGACCTGCCCCTCTGGCGTCTCGATCTGGAAGACGGTGCACTCCACCTCCATGCTCAGCGCCCGCTCGGCGTCGGTACCGGCCAGCGAGCACGCAAACAGGGGATACACCGCGCCAATCGGAATGCGCGCCCCGTTGGTGGTAATGACTCCCAGACGGCCGTCGAACTGGTCGTCTTCTCGATGCTCGTCGGAGCGCGAGGCGTAGGCGATGCTCAGAGACGTCAGCAGCTCGCGCGTCACGTTGTGCCAGAAGAGTTCTCGGGTTTGCGCGATGGATTCGATGGGCATGGGTGGCGCGGCGGGCGGCCTGTAATAGGTGCCCGGCGCGGTCGCGGGCGGGGGCCCATACGGGGGTGCGGAAATGGTTTTGCTCATCACAGACTCCCTGAAGTTTCGCGAAGGGTTGCCGGGAGAAGGTCCGCCCGATGCCCTTGAGATGCCGCCCATGCGAAAGATGTTCCAACCTCAAGGCTAGCAACTCGAAATGGATTGCGTTCGGTGCCAACTCGTGCGGATGTGATCGCACGACCTTCCATCGGCACACCGTTGCCTCAGCGTCACGGGCCGCCTTGACCCGCACAGACG
>JBAZUW010000464.1:0-2530 GCA_041661205.1 Phycisphaerales bacterium | reverse complement strand
GCTCGCGGCTCCAGAGGGAGTATTCGGTCTGCAGCGCGGCGATGGGGTGAACCTTGGCCGCCCGGCGGATGGTGGCGGGCGCGGCCTCGGAGAGGCCAAGGTGCCGCACTTTGCCGGCCTTCACGAGTTCGGCCATCGCCCCCACCGTTTCTTCGATCGGGGTCTTGGGGTCCACGCGATGCTGGTAGTAGAGGTCGATGGTGTCGATGCCGAGGCGTGCAAGGCTCGCGTCGCAGCATTGCTTCACGTAGGCCGCGTCGCCCCGCACGCCGAGGAACTCGCCGGCGGGGGAGCGGGAGTTGCCGAACTTGGTGGCGACGACGACCTTGTCGCGACGATCGCAAAGCGCCTTGCCCACCAGCGTCTCGTTGCGCCCGACGCCGTACATGTCGGCGGTATCGAAGAAGTTGCACCCGAGCTCGATCGCGCGGTGCATCACGCGGATGGATTCTGCCTCATGCTGATTCTTAGGGTCGTAGAACTCGCTCATGCCCATGCAGCCGAGCCCGACTTCACCGATCTGGATGCCGGTCTTTCCGAGTTGACGTGTGCGCATAAAAGCTCCTCGACCGAACCGTATTGGTGCGGGCGAGGAGGGTCAATGGGTGAGCGGTGGTTCTGCGTATGTCACCGCGAGGCGGCTCGCGGATGTTGATTAGCCGAGCAACTGCAGGGCCGACTGCGGTGCCTGGTTGGCGAGCTGAAGGACCTGAGTCGAGGAGCTGACCAAGATCTGCGAGCGGGTGAGCTGCGCGGTTTCGGCGGCGAAGTCGGCGTCGCTGATGGAAGACTGCGCGGCGGCTGAGTTTTCACCGGTGACGCTGAGGGCGCGGGTGGTGGAGCCCAGCACGTTCTTCTGGAAGCTGCCGATGAGGGCCCGCTGGGTGGACACCTGGCGGATGGCTTCGGAAACAATCTTCTGTGCCTGCGTGGTGTCGCCGGTGACGAGATTGTTGGTGCGGCCTGAGGCAAGGCTGTTGAGGTAGCCCAGGTCTTTGGTGCCGAGGTGGCTGCTGGAGGCATCGCGGATGCCCAGCGTGGCCTGAGCCCCGATGTCGACGCGGCTGCCGATGCTGAACTGCGCGCCACCGCCGGCGATGACGAAGGCGGGACTGGAGCCGCCGACGGAGCCAACGGCTTGGGCGACCGACGCACTCAGGGTGGCGTCGAAGGAGAGGAAGTCGGTGTTCACTTTGATCTTGTTGCCGTTGGCGGTGGCCTTGACACCGTTGACGAAGGCTTGAACATCGGTGCCGGAATCCTGGACGCCGTTGGAGGCGTTGGCGAAGGTGGTGTTGATGGTGGTGTTGTTGGAGTTGAAGGCGCCGGCCTGTCGGTTGTAGATGCCGCGTGTGGGGGTGCCGTTGTCGCCGTTGGTGGTGGAGTTGATGCCACCGGCGTTGGCAACCTTGACGGACACGAACTGATCGGAGCCGTATTCCTTGCTGCGGATGAGGACGCCGGTGCCGCTGACGACGGCCTCGACACCGGTGACATCGGTGAAGGTGTTGATGGCGTCTTTGATCTGGCTGAGGCTGGTGCCGGAGCTGAAGGAGAGCTGGCGGGAGCCTTGGGCGCCACCGATGTCGAGCACCAGAGCGCTGCCGTTGTCAAGGTTGAGGGCGGAGCCGCCGGCGGAGAGGAACAACCCGGCCTGCTGTGCGGAGGCGATGACATTGACATCGACGTTGAGGGACTTGCCGACGTACTTGGCGCTGTTGACGCGGACGTCGTTGACGCCGGTCGCGATGCCGCTGAGGCGGAAGTCCAGCCCACCGTTGAGGAGCTTGATCCCCTGGAAGTTGGTGGCGCTGCTGAGGCGATCGATGGTCTGGAGGATGGAATCGACCTGGAGCTGGCCGGCGTCGCGTTCGTCTTTGCTCTGGCCGGACTTGTTGGCGGCCTGAACAACCGCGGACTGGAGCTCGGTAAGGAGCCCGCTGATCTCGTCGAGCCCGCCGCCGGCGATGTTGGCGACCTGGTCGGCGCGGTCGGCGTTCTTGATGGCTTCATCGATGCCGCGCTGCTCGGCTTTGAGCGATTGCGAGGCGATGAGGCCGGCGGGGTCGTCTTTGCCGCGGTTGATCCGCAGCCCTGTGCTGAGGCGCTCGAGCGAGGTGTTGAGCTCGCCGTTGTGCGTCGCGAGGACGTTGCGGGCGATCAGCGACTGGACATTGGTGTTAATGCGACCCATAACGACTCCTAGGCCCGATTTTGAGTGCACATCCGTGTGCAGCTTTGCGTCTGGGCTATCGGGGGTCGGAAGGGAGCGACTGCGCCGCTGACTCGGGAGTTGCGGCGTATTGGGGTCGGTGTGCGACTGCGTTGCAGGCTGTGACGGTTGTGCGGGGGTTGGGGCTGGTGGGGTTGGTAGCGTCCACACCCTCTTACACGGTGTTCGCGGGGGGAAAACCTGGGAATACCATGCGATATGCCAATCTACGAGTATGTTGCCGAAGAGTCCGGTAAGCCGCCCGTGGTGATTGAACTGCTCCGCGCCAGTGCTGATGCTGACAAGCCCGTTCCGGAC
>JBAZUW010000463.1:0-2532 GCA_041661205.1 Phycisphaerales bacterium | reverse complement strand
TTGAAGATCGCGCCGCTGGGATAGTTGAAGCTGGTGCCGTAGATCGTGTCGGCGGCCATCCCCGTTGTGGTCGTCGGTCGCCCGGCGTGATTCGACCCGTAGGTGGCGAGCAGCACCACCGGCTGGGGCACCAGGATGCCCGAACTCCAGCTCAGTCGCGGCCCGACGAAGAACTGGCTCGCGCCGGTGGCGCTGTTGTACATCGTGAAGGTCGCGGCGAAGCGCCGATCGGCCAGCAGTTCGTCGCGGGTGATCTCGTAATCGTCGGCGTCGCGCAAGAGCGGAAAGCCGCTGGCGCTGTTGTCGAGTTCGTTGTTGGCCCCGGCATCGGCGATGCCGTTGCTGGCGCTCTCATCCAGCAGCGTGACCATCGTGCCGGTGTTGTAGTGGATGTTGGCGCCCCGGTTGATGATGCCCCGCACATCGGCCACGGTGGGCCCGTCGAGGCGGCTGACGAGGTACAGGTCGCCGGCGCTCAGCCGGCTGGCCGAACCGATCGAGCCGGCGGGCACCCAGGTGGGCCCAACGCCGCTGACTGAAAAAACCTTGCCCGTTCGGTTGTTGGTGTTTATGGTCGTGCGAATGGGCGTAGAGAGCTGCCAGTAGGGGTTCTGGATGACGCCATCGGAACGGCTGTCCGCGCTGCCGCCCGCTTCGCCCTGGTCGAGCGAAATCCACAGCAGGGTCAGCTCGGTGTCGACGCTCGCCATGTTCGCGTCGCTGTTGGAGTATTCGGCGATCAGGGCGTTGGGGTCATCGCCCGCGCCGGGGTTGGTCGAATCCTGCACCCGGTGCGGCATGCCCTTGGTCGTCACCAGGCAGCGGATGGTCTGCACCTGGTTGGTGTTCAGGAGGTAGGTGCGGATGGGGTTGCGGATGAGATTGTCGAAGTTGGGGTAGCTGATGTCACCGGGAGGGGCCAAGGGCTGGCCGCTGGTGGCGAGATCGAAGGTCTGCACGCCCGCGCGGGCGCCGTGGATATTGCCAACGCCTCCGGGAACGGCGGCAGACCCGGCGTAGTACTCGGCGACGGCCTTGCTGTCGGCGCTGCGGCTGTCGTAGATCACGAGCACTTCATCCGCGCGAAGCTGACCCTGCGCCTGGCCGGCGGCCATCGCGATTCCGAACGCCATCAGGCCTGCGAGGCGCAGACCGATGTGTTGCTGTGTGCGTGTCAAGGCAGTCGCTCCCGATCTCCCCCAACCTGATCTCACCATGTGGACAATGGCACGGTACATTGGAGAAGCGTGAAGGCAAGGGATTTGTGCGCGATAACCCGAAAAGCGCGCGCAGAAGCATCGACTTCATGGAAGATCTGCTTGTGGCTGGGTCTTTGTTTGGAACGGAGGCGGGCGCGTGATTTCGGACGAACCCTCACAGACGTCGAAAACCGCGACGGCGTGCCGGATTGATCTCAAGGTGGTTCCGGGGAGCCGGGCGAGTAAGGTGGTCGGGGCGCTGGGTGAGCGCCTGAAGGTGAAGGTGGCCGCCCCGCCCGAAGATGGCAAGGCCAACCGCGCCCTGTGCGAACTGCTGGCGGCGGCGCTGGGCGTGCCGGAGCGAGCGGTGAGCATCGTTGCGGGGGCGAGCAACCCCGAAAAGACGGCGCGAGTGGAGGGGCTGAGTGCGGCAAGGGCGCGCGAAAAGCTGGGGCTGGAGTAGGCGGCCGCGGCGCTTACAGTGCCCGTATGGCCAAGCGCGCCAAAGCCGCCGATGACGCCCCCGCCCCCAAGCCCAAGACCGGCGGGCTGGATGCCACTGCGCGGGTGGCGTTGCTGCATGGCAATGATTCGTTTTTGAGGTCGCTGCACACGGCCGCGCTGCGGAAGGCCTTGGAGAAGGCGCACAAGACGATCGACACGGTGGTGTTTGACGGCAACACTGCGAGCGCGGCGGATGTGCTGGATGAGTGCCGCAGCTTTGGGTTGATCGCGGGGTACAAGCTTGTCGTTGTCGACAACGCGGATCAGATTGTGAAAGAGGCCAATCGCCCGCTGTTTGAGCGGTACTGCGAGTCGGTGGCGCAGGGCGAGCCGCCCGGGGCGACGCTGCTGCTTCGTGCTGGCACTTGGTATCCGGGCAACCTGGACAAGCTGATCGCCGAGGTGGGTGCCGTGGTGAAGTGCGATGAGCCGGGGGAACGCGAGGCGGTTGGGTGGGTGAGCAAGCGGGCGGCGAAGGAATACGAGGCGGCGATCGCGGAGGATGCCGCGGATTTGCTGGTGGCACGCGTGGGCACCAACCTCGGGCGGCTGGACAGCGAGCTGGCGAAGCTGGTAGCGGCGGCGGGCGGGCAGGAGATCGATCGGGCGCTCGTCATCGAGTTTGTCGGGGCGTCGCGCGAGGAAGCAGCGTGGGGGATTCAATCCACCCTGCTGGGGGCCACCGGCCCGGCGGAGGCGCTGGGGCACTTGCGATATTTGCTGGATGTGTCGCGGCAACCTTCGCAGGCGATCGCGTATGCGTTCACGGATTTGGCGCGAAAGCTGCACGCCATGAGCCGCACGCTGCAGCAGGGGGGCACGGCGCAGT
>JBAZUW010000462.1:0-2545 GCA_041661205.1 Phycisphaerales bacterium | reverse complement strand
GGGCGTGACACCCAGGGTGAGCGCGGGCGTGTCCGCCTCGAAGTTCGCTGTGATGAACACGGGGTTGGAGACGAGGAACGAGAAGCTGGTGCTGGTGGTGCCCACGATGATCGGCGTGCCGCCGAAACCGTCATTTTGAATCCAGTTCACGAAATGATAGCCGGGAGACGGCGTGGCAGTGAGCGTGACGGGCGTCCCGCCCATGTAGTTTTGCGCCAAGCCCGAGGGGGTGCCGACGATCGCAACGGTGCCCGCATTGGCCGGCGCGGGCGTGCCGACGACGGCGAAGCCGACCCCGGGCACGGTGAAATTCCCCTGGAGATTGCGGTTGGCGGTCGCAGGGAAGCTGTAAATTGCGCTCGTGCTCACGACGATGGCGTTTTCCGTCCAGCTCACGAACTGGAAACCGTTCGGCGGCGAGGCATCGAGGGTGACGATTTCGCCCGCTCCGAACGTTCCCGCGCCCCCCAGACTGCCGGGAACATTCGGGACGGAGGCGGCAGTGATGATGTAGGGTCCGGTATTCGGCCCGGAGAAGTTTGCGCTCAGCGTCTTGTTTCCATCGGCGGCGAAGGTGTAGCTCGCACTCGTGCTCACGACGACGCCCGCTTCCGTCCAGTTGAGGAACGCACGGCCCGCCGCGGGCGTGGCGGTGACGGTCACATTCGCGCCGGGGGCAAACGCGCCACCGCCCGTCGCCGTGCCACCGGCAGCGGGCATGGCTTGCACCGCGAAGGTGACGGGCACGGTGGCCGCATCAAGCAGGGTAAAGGCCGTATCACCCGCCGTCCCGACGATGCGAAAGTCGCCGGTGACGGCCGGCACCTGCGCGATGTGCCAATTGTCGCCGCCTGTGCCGGCGCTCCATTGCCAGTCCTGCGAGTAGAGATAGTAATAATTCACCAAACCGACGATCTGCAGCCAGTAAACCTGCCCCCCGGTGAGCACAAAGCCCGCTGGCAGGGTGAACTTGTAATCATAGACACCGGGCGTGCCCGTGGGGGTCTCGCTGGCGGCGTTGTTCGTGTGCCACACCGTGCCGAGGGTGTTGTTGAGGCTGGTGCTGATGCTGATTTGGAAATCAGCCGGAGCCGCGCCGGAACGCACCCCTCGCCATTGAATCTCCCGCAGCGTTCGAGTTGTCGGCGCGCTGAACGAGTCCGATACGAACTGCTCCAGATTGCTGCCGCCGTTGATGTCGGTCGAGGAAAGGTAGCCGGTGCTGCCGCCGCTCCCGGGTTGCTGGTAGATGATGCCGGCGCGGGCCGAACCCGTGGCGACGGCCAGGAGTCCCAGTGCCCATGCGAAAATCAGTCTTGTCAGGAGGGGCCGGGCGTTGCCGCTGTCGAGAAGGAGTTTCATGGTTTGTGGATCCGTTGCGGAATAGTTTTGTTGGATGAACTGCCACAAGAATGGCGGGGAAAAATGACAGCAGAGCAGAGTTTTGATTACACCCGTGTCATCTTCTCCGGGGGACTCCTGTCATTCCGTTGGTCTTTCCTGGCGGCATGTGTCAGCCTTGCCCGGTCAGCGAACCCACGACCAACGACGACATGCGCGTGCTCCTTGCAGAAGACGAAAAGAAAGTGGCAAGCCACATCCGCAATGCCCTGCGGCAACAGGGACACGCCGTGGATGTGGTGCATAACGGCCTGGATGCGCTCAGGCTCGCCATGACGACGCCCTACGATGCGATCGTCCTCGACGTCATGATGCCCGGGCGCGACGGGCTCAGCGTTCTGCGCACGCTGCGGGAGAGGCAGGTCACCATGCCGGTCATGCTGCTGACGGCACGCGGCGAGGTCTCCGAGCGGGTCGAGGGCCTGCGTCTCGGGGCGGATGATTATCTCTCGAAGCCGTTCGCCATGGAGGAGCTGGTGGCGCGCGTTGAATCCCTCGGGCGTCGCGGCGGCGGGCAGGGGCTGACGCTTCTGAAAGTTCACGATCTGCTGGTGAACCTTGTCACGCGCGAGGTCACGCGGGCCGGACAGCCGGTCGTGCTGCACGGCCGGGAGTTCTCATTGCTCGAATATCTCATGCAGTCACCGGGACGGGTGCTCACCCGGGCACAGATCATCGAGCGCGTGTGGGACTGCCATTTCGACACCGGCACGAATGTCGTGGACGTTTACATCCAGCGGCTGCGGAAAAAAATCGACGGGGAATTTGAGACGAAGCTTCTCCACACGGTGCGGGGGGTGGGCTATGTCCTGCGGCCGCCGGAATGAAAGCCTCCACACTCGAGCAGCAGGGGAGGCGCTGGTCGGCGGGGATCGTCGCCATGTCGTTGTTTGTCTGCGGCGGGGGAGGCGCGCTGTTCCTCTACCATGAGGCGGTGCGGGATCTCGACGGCCAGGCCAGCAGCCTCGCGGACCATTTCTTTGAGCAGGTGCGCGAGCACGGCGGGGCGGATTTCAATTGGGAGGACCGGCATGAGGTGCAGGAATGGCTGCCCGGAGAACATCAGCGCGAACTGGTCGAGCTCTACCGCCACGGAAAGCTTTACTTCCGCTCATCGAAGTTGGGCGCCTCCCCGCTCCCGTCC
>JBAZUW010000461.1:0-2546 GCA_041661205.1 Phycisphaerales bacterium | reverse complement strand
CTCTCTTCTTCTGCTCTCATGCCCCCATCATGCCCCCGCCACCCACCCCCCGTCAAGGCCTCCCCCATGCACCCCCCTCCGCCCACTCCGCCCCTCTGAGCGAACGCTCTGCACTTGTCCAATTGTTGGCCTTGTGCACATTGAAATCCCAACGCTACGCCGGAAGTGGGGTTAGATGAGGGCGCACCATGCCACCCCTAGGGGGGCGCCCCCGGAGGCGGGGGATCGCGTGCGCGAACGGCGGCTTGACATGGCGGGGACGACGAGGGACAATGGATCACGGTGGCAATCGGCACCGGGGGCGGTAAGGGTACGGATGGCGCGAACGGCGCAGATACCCTCGAAGATGTTCCGCCCCGCGCTCTTTCACAATTCGAGGATGACCCGTTCCACGCCGATTGATGGCGCGGGCTCCTCCACACATGAAGGGATACATCATGGCAGAAGTACAAGGCACGAAGCGGACCAGCGTCAAGAAGGTGGACGGCGAACTCCTGCAGACGGGGGTTTACCAGGCGACGTTCGCGGACGGCACCGTGGTCGCGGTGGATGGGAATGCGCTGCCGGACGACATCAAGCGCAAGCTCTTCCTCTACGGGCTGAAGCAGAAACTCGACGACTCGATGGCACTCGATGCCGGGAGCGACCTGAAGGACTACATCGAAGAACTGCAAGCGACGGGGGATTCCCTCACCAGCGGGCAGTGGACGATGCGCGTCGCGGGCGAAGGCGTGGAGGGCGGACTGTTCGCCCGAGCGTATGCCCGGCACAACGCGATCTCGCTGGGCGACGCGAAGGCGAAAATCGCCGGGCTGGTCGAGCGGAACCTCGTTGCGAACCAGACGCGATTCGCCGGCAACAAGGAGGCGCTCGAGAAGATCACGGAGCGCGCGGTGTTCAACCGCATCCGCGACGCGGCGCTCGAACGGGATGCCGGCCTCAACACGACCTATCAGGAACTCAAGGCGGCGAAAGGCGCGAAGAAACGGGTCGGCCCGGTCGAAATGACGGTGGAACTGTAACAGGAGAGAAACGGGGCGGGAGTGCCAGGACGGGCTCCCGCCCTTTCTTTGTGCCCAGCGGGCGCGGGCCGCCCAACGCGGGCGGGGCGGGCCGGGCGCGGATGCCAAGCCTAGCCCATTGGCGGGGTCGCCATGCCACGCGGGGCGGGCGGGTGGCACCACCCCCCACGCCGATACAGACGTAGACCTGCTGTATCCCTATTGGCGCGGGCGGGGGAAAATGTGGCTGTCCGTCGCTCGCGGCGTCGCCGGATTGCGTGGTAAGAGGGTGCGGCCGGAGTGTGGGTAAGAGCCTCTGTCGTTGCGCCGGGCACCCCCCATCCGTCCGGGTGGCGGGGGGGTGGTTGGATATAGGGAAAAAAAATAATTCCTAGATACCACCCCCAGATACACGGCGGGTCGCGGGCCGAGAAGGGTGGGGGTGGGGGTGGAACGACAGAGGCTCTTACCCATACCCCGGGGGCCACGCCGGGGGCGGGGTCCGGGGACGCGGTGAGCGGGCGACAGCGCGGCACGGCGCCAACAGAGAATGGGTGTGCACGAAATCCCGTAGGGGCTTGCAGTGGGCGGGGCGGGGCGCGCATAATGGGCACATGGACAATTTTTGGCCCGATGCAGAGCACGGCGGCGGGCATTGCCCCTGGAACATTGCCCCACAACCCGGAGATAGAACGTCATGGCGAAGAAGAGAAAACTGCAGAACTACCCCACGAGCTTCGAGCGGATCACGCGGGCGGCACTTACCAGGATGGAGACGGCGACGGTGGGAGGAGGACCACTGGTGGTGATCCCCTGCGGGACGAAGGGGATTGCAATCAACCTGCAGATGCAGCTGCGGCAGTACTGGAATTCGCTCGCGGAGATCGGGGCGAGCGGGTTCGAGGTGACGGTGGCGGGGGTGGAGGATTTGGTACTGCGGGCGAGTGTACTCGCAGCAAGATACACACCGGATCGCCTGGGCGTGGAGGTGATTCACCGCAACCAGACCGTGACGGGGCTGGCCCTCACGCGAGCGCTCGATGCGATGGATCAAACGCTGGACGCGATGGATGCGGCAGACCCGGCAAGAGAAAAAGTGACCACCGGCGGAACGCCGCCAGCAATAGCGGCAGCAATAACGCTACCGGAGGAACTGCTCGATCCGACCACAGCGGCGATACTGGCGGGGTTTCCCAGAAGAGAGAGGGCGGGAGGGTGAATGGCGGGACGTGGCCCCCTCGAAAATAAATATGCATAACATGGGTGGAGTGGCTTGACATCCATGCACAATCATGCCATAATGGGGTGTATTTCATGGGCGAAGCGGGCGGAGATTCCCACCCGACGCCCAGGGGCGGAGCCCCAACATAAAGGAGTGCATTCATGCAATATGCAATATTGAAACAGGACGAAACCGGACTTAACTGGTGCGAGACCCACGATACCGCAAAAAGCGCACGGGAACGGATGCATGCGCTGGCGGACGAGGAAAAAAACTCCGACACGTACTTCTTCATCGTCACCATTTACGCAGGACGTATATCC
>JBAZUW010000460.1:0-2549 GCA_041661205.1 Phycisphaerales bacterium | reverse complement strand
TGGGCGCTGCAGACCTTCGCGAAATGGACATGGGTGCGATGGACCCGTCCGGGCGCGAGGTCACGAAGGTCGGGCGCATCCTCGGGATCATCGCCACTTGCCTTGCGCTTCTGGTCTTCTTGGCGTGGGGTGCGATGTTTGTGTTGGCGCTGGTCGGCGTCGCCGCGGGCGCGGCCGGCAACCACCCGTAAGTCACGGAAGCCGGTGCTTCAATCCAGGTCGATCAACATCACCCGGTGGGGGCCTAGGCCCGCTGGCGTGAACTCGTCGCTCACCACCCTCAGCCCGAATCGCTCATAAAACCCGATGACGTTGCTCCGCGCGTTGCACCACAGCGTGCCGCCTCCGTGCTCGGTTGCATGTTGCAGACACGCGCGCAGCAGCATGCCGCCAAGCCCGCAGCCGCGGCCTTGGCCGTCGGTCGCCATGCCACGCAACTGCCATTGCAGGCGGTCCTCCGGGGCGTGTTTGCTGGGGGCAACGTACAGCGACGCGACGCCCGCCAATGTGTTATCTACGAACCCGCCGAAGTGGGCCGTGGTGGGCGCGTCGTCGGCCGGAAAGTTCAGCTCGGCGATGGTCTGATGTGGGCGCAGGATTTTCTGCCGCAGAGGCCGGGTTTCTTCACCGCTGATTCGGCGGACGGCGAGCATGTGAGATGATAGTGGAAGACGAGACGTGGTTGTGCCAATGCCCCCGCCGCGGGGTCAGTGCTGCTGGGCTGGTGCGTTGATATTCCGATGTGTCTGGCAACAGCCGCACTGACCTCTTTGCAGGGTCGAAGAGGTCAGTGGCACCTCTCACCCCGCCGGCGCGCCGCCGGGCAGCCTGAGCACAAACTCGGCGCCGGCGCCGGGGGTTGCCGCCCGGTCGCTGAGGCGCAGCGTGCCGCCCAGCTCGGTGGCCAAGCTTTGCGCCAGCGCGAGGCCAAGCCCCAGGCCGGGCACGGTTCCATCGGCGTGGGCTTTGCCGCGAACGAAGGGGCGGAAGAGCGACTGGCGCTCGCTGCTCGCGACGCCCGGGCCGTGATCGCGCACCCACAGTTCCAAGTCGCGGCCTTCGCAGCGTGCGAAGAGGTGCACCCGTTTGTCGCTGCTGTCGGCGGCGTACTTGCACGCGTTGTCCACGAGGTTGAAGACGATGCGCTCCAGCGTGGGGGGATCGGTGACGACCTCAAACCCCAGCTCGCCGTGCGTCTCGACCACAAGTTCCATGCCGCTCTGGTGGCAGCGCGACGACAGGCTCGGGGTCATCATCTCGACGAGCTTGGCGGCGGTGGTGGTGCTGCGGGGAGAGTTGCCGCGACGGCGCCCCAGGCGCGCGTACTCCAGCACGCTCTCGACGATGCCCGCCAAGCGCTGGCTCTCGCGTAGGAGGGTTCGCACGTAGCTCGTCTTGGTCTCCTCGTCCTTCACCATTCCGCCCGCGAGCATCTGGCTGTACATCACGAAGGTCGTCAGGGGCGTGCGCAGCTCGTGGGTCACGGCGGTTACAAATCTGCCACGGCGTTCGGCCAGCTCGTTGGACTCACGAAGAACCAGACCAATGGCGATCGTCGCACCGACTGCCGCGAGCCAAGTCACCACCAGCGCGGTGCGGGTGGGCGTCCAGCTCGGGGCCGCGGCAACGGGGTACGGACCGGCCTCGAACTTCGCAGGTATGGCGGCGAGCGCCAAGCCCAACACCTCCGGGGGTGCGTTATCGATTCCCCCCACCATCGGCACGAGGTTGGCACTCGGGAAGAGGTCTTTGGAGGTCGCCAACAGCGACGCCCGCAGCGCCGGCCAATCCAGCCAGAATCCTTGCTTCAGCTTCACGCCGTCGGCTTCGACCTCGCGCTCGAAGACCAGCTCCGGCTCGTGATCAACGCCCCGGTCCAGCCACTTCGCGGCGAACGCGCTCTGCGACACGCCCGCCTCTGGCCCCCCGACGGTCGGTTCCGCGGCGCGGCCTGCCAGGGCGGACACATCCCCCGACGCGTGGTCGCTGGACGACGCCGAGCCCGCGGCCGACTCAGCAGGGGTCAAGGAAAATTCCTTCTTGAGCCCATCTTTGGTGTCTTCCGCGTCCTGTTTTTCGGGTGGCGTTGGATTCTTCTCCGTGCTTTGGGTCACAGGTGTCAACCGCAACTTGGCGTCGTCCCGCAGCACTGCCTCCTGGCGATTCTGCGCGGTCTGGGTTGCCTGCAGGCGGGCTCCGTATTCGTTGGCCGATTGTTCCACCTGAGGAGCCGCGGGTTTGCGGGATCGCGCTACCTCCGCCTCGCCTGCGAGATCAACAGCCTTCTCAGCCACTTGTCGATCAAACTCGGCCGCGGGTTCGTTCCCGCTGGCGCTGAGGTCGGTGACGCGTCCACTCGCGAGGCGTGCCGAGTGCGAGAGCAACCCGTTGAGCGTCATCAGGCGCTGGGTTGCCGACGCGATGGCGTAGCCGCTCGAATACCCCGACTCGGCGAAGTGCCGCAGGGGCTCGGTCGGAGCCTGAGGGGACGAGACGAACCCGCGCGCGTCGACCTGATAGTTGAGCTTCACCAGCGGGTCATCGAGGCG
>JBAZUW010000459.1:0-2550 GCA_041661205.1 Phycisphaerales bacterium | reverse complement strand
TGGCTGTGGTAGTCAAGCCCGACATACACCGGTACATTCTCCATGACCTGTTGCTCCTTGATGGGATTGCTTGTTCCCGCCGGGAGTGTTTCCCGGCTGGAGCAACAGGTCTTCATACCCATCGGACTTCTTCACGCTCTGGTGAAGAAGTCAGTGCGATCAGTGCAGCTGCGCTTCGACGCGGCAAGCGCGCCAAGCACTGACCTTGAAGACAAGGTCAGTGGCACGAGTCTTGTAGATTTATCCCAAGCCGCCCTTGAACTTCTGGTTCTTCTTGGCCTGTTCGCGCATGCGACGCAGCGCGGGGGTCTCTTTGAGGATCTCCTCGGCGGTGCGCCCGCCGAAGTCTTCGCGACGCCCGCGGCCGCCGCCGGGGCCGCCCCGGCCCCCGCCGCCACCACCGGGCCCACGCCCGCCGCCCTGACCACCCTGACCGCCACGGCCGGGGCCGCCGGGACCGCCCTGGCCCTCGGCGGGCTTGGGCATTTCCGGCGGGGCCTTCAAGGCCTTGATGGAGAGGCTGATGCGCCGGTTGTCCTTGTCAATCTTGATCACCTTGGCCCGCACGATTTCGTCCTGCTTCACCGCGTCGCTCACCTGGGCGATGCGCCGGTAATCAAGCTCGGAGATGTGGACGAGCCCCTCAACGCCCGGCCCGATCTCGACGAACGCACCAAAGTCCATCAGCTTGGTGACGCGGCCCGAAACCTCCGCACCCTCGACGATCGTGTTGACGGCGGTCTCGAAGGGGTCCCCCTGCGTCTGCTTCAGGCCCAGGCTGATCCGCTTGTTTTCCCAGTCGAGCTTCAGGATGCGGACGTTGACCTGCTGGCCTTCCTTGATGAACTTCTCGATGGCCTTTTCGCCAAAGCCCACGCGGTCGTAGGTGAGGTCAGAAATATGCACCAGCCCGTCAATGCCGCCGATGTCGACGAACGCGCCAAAGGGCATGATCTTGCGGACGGTTCCCTGCACGGTCTGGCCTTCGGCGAGCGTCTCGCGCAGCTTGCCCGCGATCTCCTGACGCTCCATCTCGATGACATCGCGGCGCGACACGATGATGTTGCCGCGCCCGGTGCGATCAATCCGCGACACCGCGCACTTCATCTTCTCGCCGATGAAAACCGACAAATCCTTGATGTGCTCGATCGACACCTGCCCGGCGGGCATGAACGCCTTGTGCCCGGCGACGTCGAGTTCCAGCCCGCCCTTGTTGACGCCGGTCACGCGGGCCTCGATCACCTGGCCCTGCTCCAGCATCTCCCAGTCGGCCTTTTGCACGCTGCCGGGGCGAGAGCAGATGAACAGGCTCTCAGAAGCCTCGAACTTGTCGATCACCACTTCCAGCGCGTCGCCCACCTTGGGCAGAGTCTCGTCCGTGAACTGGATGCGGGGGATGACGCCCAGCTCTTTGGGGCCAAAGTCGATGAAGATGTCATCAGGCCCGACCGAGACGACCTTGCCGGTGCGATGCTCGCGACCGCCCTGGATCACGCGCGGGCCGCGGATCGGCGCGGGCTTGGCCTTGGGGGCTTCGACCGGCAGCTTCTCCATTTCCTTCATGGCCGCCTCGATCTCGGCGTTCATCTCCTCCGTGATCACGGGGTTGCCCGCGGCGGGAGTGGTGGAGGAGGGGGTAGATTCGTTGATCGGTTCGGAGGTCATGGTGGAGAAACGCCAAGGGGAGTGAGGCGGGCCGGTGGGTTCGATTTTTCCGCGGCGGGCCCAAGCCTCCCTTTTCGCCGCGGAACGGGAAGTGTACACAGGCAAGTGCGTTGGGTGGGGTGTGGAGGGTACGGAATCCTTGGTGAAACCCGCACGAGGTGCCGGGAAGGCGCCATAACCCGGGTGACTCCACGGCCCCCCGGGCGTCGCCCCCCGCGCCCGCTACTACCCTCCCCCCATGGGCACCAACCAGGCCTTCGCGGCCCGTCTTGAAGCGATCGCAAATATGCTCGACCTCCTGGGCGAGGACGGCTTCCGCGCCAGCGCTCACGCCCGGGCCGCCCGCACCGTGGAAGACCTGCCCACCGACATCGCGCAGATGTCGCGTGAGGATCTGATGGCGATCAAAGGCATCGGGGCGAAAATGGCCGACAAGGCCATGGAGTTCGTCAAGACCGGGGCGATCGAAGAAGAGACGGACCTGCGGGCCAAGGTACCGGCGGGGCTACTGGAAATGCTGGGGATACCCGGCCTGGGCCCCAAGACCGTGCGGGCCATCTGGACCACCCTCGGCCTGACCGACATCGCAGGGCTGGAGGCGGCCATCAAAGACGGCCGGCTGCTCACGCTCCCCCGCATGGGCGAGAAGGCGGTGGAGAAGATTCGGCAGGGTCTGGAGTTCGCGAAGCAGGGGCAGCAGCGACTGTGGCTGGGCAGAGCCGCCGAGGTAGTGTCGCGCGTGGTGGAAGCCATGCAAGTGGCGCCCGGCATCGCGGGGCTCATGCCCGCCGGATCGCTGCGCCGCGGCAAGGAAACCATCGGCGACATCGACATTCTGGTGGCCATGAAGCCCGGGCCGGAGGAAACGGCTGGCACCGTGATGGA
>JBAZUW010000458.1:1867-2558 GCA_041661205.1 Phycisphaerales bacterium | reverse complement strand
CCGGCCTCGGGGCGGTTGGCGGCGGCCTCATGCAGGGGCTGGAGGCGGGCTCCGACTTCGCCTACAAGCGCAAGGCGCGCCAGCGCGAAGACACGAGCTATCAGGACCAGCAGTCGGGACAGGCGGCGCTCATGCGCATGCTGTCCGGGGGCGGCGGACAGTCGCCTATGGGTCCACAGATGCAGCCTGGTCAGCCCTCTCAGCCAATGCAGTTGCCAGGGGCGCAGCCGACTGCGCTTCAGAACGCCGTCTATGGGCAGGAGAGCGGTTACGGCGCCAACCCGCAGACGAGCCCGAAGGGCGCGGTCGGGGGCATGCAGATCATGCCCGGCACGTTCCAACAGTTTGCCCGGCCCGGCGAGAACATCAACGACCCATCGGCGAACAAGGCGGTGGGCAACCGCAGCCTTGAGACTTACACGCAGAAATTTGGCGATCCGGCGCGCGCTCTCGTCGCGTATTTCTCCGGGCCGGGCAACGTCGCGCCCCCCGGTAGCCCGACGCCGTGGAAGGAAGACAAGAGCGACGGGCGCGTACGCGTGTCGCAGTATGTGCAGCAGACGCTCGGACGCATGGGTGGTGGAGGACAACAGCCTCAGGGCGGCATGCCGCAGCAAGGGGGCGCCCCCCAGCAAGGTGGCGACTGGCGCTCCTTCGCGCAGCGCATCATTCAGACCAACCCGGACCTGAC
>JBAZUW010000458.1:0-1857 GCA_041661205.1 Phycisphaerales bacterium | reverse complement strand
CGGCGCACTCATGCACGCCCTGCAGGCGGCGTCGCCCTTCATGAGCATGGAGAGCAAACAGGAGTTGGCGATAATGCGCGCGCAGATGCAAGGCGAGATCGCCGGCATGCGCACGGGGGCCATGCGCGACATTGCCGCGCAGCGCAGCGAGGACACCCGCCGCGGGCAGGATGTTGGGCTCCAGAAAACTGAGAAGACCGTCTCCGCCTCAATGGAGCGTTTTCGCAAAGCGCAGGAGGGCATTCAGGGGCGGTTCGAGCAGCGCTTTGCGCAGGCGGAGCGCAAGATCGCGGACGCGAAAACCAAGAGCGAGAAGGCGGCGGAGCTGTCGACGATCCGTCAGGCGGAGCTTGATCGACGCGCCGCAGCGGCCAACGCCATTAAAGCAGCCGCTGCGGGCATGGACATGGAGGAGCTGAAAAAGCTCGAAGAGGAAGAGCGCGCCACGCGCGATGAGGCTGACCGTAAAATCGACCAGCTGACAATGCAATCGCGCGAAAGCAAGCCCTCCAGCGCCCCAGCCCCCCCTGCGGGCAAGCCGCTCAACGACACTGTGAAACAGCAGATGCAGGAGGCCGTTTCAAAGGGCAAGACCCGCGAGGAGGTCATCGCTAAAGCGCGCGAGATGGGCTATGACGTTTCAGGGTTTTAATCATGGCCAATCCTTTCCTCGACCCGCCCGCGAAGCCCTCAAAGGCGCTTAACCCCTTTCTCGACGCTGCGGCGGGCGCAGCGTCGAAACCCGTCGCCGCGGCTCCTAATCCCTTTCTCGAACCAGCTGGCGTCGAAGGGCGAGCGCCGCCAGCTGCAGGTGCGGAGGTCGTAGCCCCCCGACCGGCTCCCTCCGCACCGACAACCTATAAATTCAACCCTGCCGGCTTCATCCCCCGCACGTTCGGCCCCGGCGGTCTGCACGACGTTTACAAGGGGGAGATCGCCGCCGGCCAGGGGGCCATGCACAAGGGCGCGCAGGATATCAAGGGCGGCAAATATCTGCAGGGCGGGCTGGAGTACGGCGTCGGCGCGCTGGGGTATCTGGCGTCGCCCGTCTCCGCGTTGGCGAAGACCTATGTGGGCGACCCGTTGCGGCGTGGCACGGGCTCGCCGACGCTGGGCAACATCGGCGAGTTTCTGGCGACCGCAGCCATCCCCGGCCCCAAGGTCAAAGCGGCCGTCACCGCCACGCCGGCGGGGCGCGAGGTCGTCAAGACCGCCGAGAAGATTTTTGACCCGACCAAAGTGAGCCCGCTCGCGGGCGAGGCGGGCGGCGCCATCCGTAAGGCTACGGGTGAGGCGGCGCGGCGCACCGAGCAGACGCGCGCGGCGCTGGCGGAGCATACGCTCCAGCTCGACCAGGCGCCGCAGCACTGGATGGACGTGGTCAATCAGATGGAGGGGCAGGCGCACAACACCCCCACCACGCTCTCGCCGCTCGTCCAGACGATGAAGACGGCGTACGACGAGCGCAAGCGCATGCTTGAGAGCCTGCCCTCCACGGCGCAGATGAATTTCGTGCAGGACTATTTCCCGCATGCGTGGGAGCGCGCTGGCGCCCCCGTGCTCAAAGGCGCCCCGAAGCAAGGCGCGACGGGCTTCACCAAGGGGCGCGAAATCCCTACGGTGGCGGATGGGATGACCGCTGGGCTCGTGCCCAAGAGCATGAACCCGATCGACGCCACGATGGCGTATATTGAGAACGCCGACCGCTTCATCGCCACCAACACCGTCTTCGATGAGGCTCGCGCGGCGGGCACGGTGAAATATTTTGCCCCCGGCAAAGCGCCGCCCGGCATGACCAAACTGGAGGGGCGGCTGACGCAGAAAGGCCCTATGCAGGCCTACGCCCCCGACGACTTC
>JBAZUW010000457.1:0-2570 GCA_041661205.1 Phycisphaerales bacterium | reverse complement strand
CCGCTTGGAGTCATCAGCATTTCCGCCGCGGCCGCCTTCAGGCCCTCGCGCCCCAGGCGGTGGCAGAAGTCGCCCAGCGTCTCGCCTTCGGCCCGACCGCTCTTGAACGCCACCAGCACCGGCACCAGCGTGGGCACGATTTCCTCCAGCGGCACAAGGTCCTTGTAGATTACCGCCAGCCGATCGCCCAACAGGCGGCCACCGAGATAGATCGTGTATTTGCCGGCCGTCTTGCCGACCAGGCCGATATCGGCGTTGTAGGGGCGGGCGCAGCCGTTGGGGCAGCCCGTCATGCGGGTGGTGAACTTCTCGTCCTCCAATCCCAGGCGCGACAGTTCGGCCTCGAGCTGGTCGATCAAGGCGGGAAGCACTCGCTCGCTTTCCGCGACGGCCAGCGGGCAGGTGGGAAACGCAACGCAGGCCATCGAGTGGCGCCGGGCAAGCGAGATCTCCTCGGTGAGCCTAACGCCGTGGCGGCAGAGGATCTCCTCCAGCCCTGAACGGTAATCGGCGGGCAGATCCGTAAACAAGATGTTCTGTTGCGGCGTGAGCCGGATGCCCGGGCGGAGCTTGGTGCAGATCTCACGGAGTGCCGATTTGAGCGTCCAGCCGGGCCGGTCGAGCACGCGTCCGTTTTCCACGTTCAGCCCGTAGAACCACAGGCCATCGCCTTGCTCATTCCAGCCCAGGTGATCGTGATAGGCACGGATCGGGGCGGGTTTGGGGGCCTCCAGGGGCCGGCCGTAGTATTCCTCGACCTTGGCACGGAAGCGATCCATGCCCCAGTCGGCGATGAGATATTTGAGCCGGGCCCGCTTGCGATCGGTCCGATCGCCGAAATCGCGAAAAACCTCGATCAGGGCCGTGGCGAGGGGCAGCACATCGTCGGCGCCCACGAACGCCAGCGGTTTGGCCAGCGCGGGAAAGGTGTTCTTGTTGCTCGGGGTGACGCCCATGCCGCCGCCGACCAGGACGTTGAAGCCGGCGACCTGCCCATCGCGCACGATGGCCACCAATCCCAGGTCGTTGGCGTACACGTCCACGCAGTTGTCGTCGGCCAGCGCGATCGCGGTCTTGAACTTGCGCGGCAGATAGTTGCGACCGTAGAGCGGCTCAATGGTCTCCGGCGCGGCCGTGACCTGCTGACGCTCGCCGGTATCCGGGTCGCCGAGCCAGATCTCGTGATACGCCCGGGTCCGCGGCAGGAAGTGCAAAGAAATGCGCTCGGCCACCTCCTGCAAGCGGTCGCGGACCGCGTCGGATCGTAGCGGGGCGGGGCAGCACATGACGTTCCGCTCGACGTCGCCGCAGGCGCCCAACGTGGTCAGCTCGACATGGTTGATCCGCTGGATCGCCTCCCGGAGGTTGCGTTTGAGGACCCCGTGGAACTGGATGTCCTGGCGATCAGTGATCCGTAGCGTGGTGTTGCCGACCTCGTCGGCCAGGTGCAACTGGGCGACGAATTGATCGGCGGTGAGCCGGCCGCCGGGGATCTTCACTCGGATCAGGAGCGAGTAGGCCTTGGCCGTTTTGGCCCCGTCGGACGACTTGCTGACGCGGTTGTCGCGGTCGTCCTGCTGATACATCCCGTGGTGTTTGAGCAGATGGACCGTGTCCTTGGCAAAGGCGTCGCTCGGGTTGGCCAGTTCCTCGGCGATCGACCCGCGCAGGTAGTTGCTCTCAGCCTTGATTTTCTCGACCGGCGTGAACTTCGATGGGCTGGTCACGGTTCCCCTCTCGATATTCATTAGTTAGATGATCGACATAGCAACGATTATCAGTATACCGGATCTATCGGCTTGAGTCCAGAGGTAGGGTGAGCCGAACGAGGGGGGGGTAGCCGGCCCCTGGCTCTTCCCGGCCCCTGGCTGATACAATGACCGCTTTGCAGTTGTGGTTCGTCGTGCCCCCCGGAGGCTAGAGAAGTGCCCGCAACGATTCTCGACGGAAAGGCCCTTGCCCAAGAGATCCAGGCGGAGATCGCCCAGCAGGTCGCCGAGTTTTCGAAGAAGACTGGCGTAAAGCCCTGTTTGGCGGCGGTCCTGGTGGGCGAGAATCCTGCCAGCCAGGTCTACGTGCGAAACAAGCAGAAGGCCTGCGAGCGAGTGGGAATACGCAGTCTGCTGCACCGGCCTCCGGCCGACATCCCGATGCCGGACTTGTTGGAGGTGGTCGAGGGGCTGAATACTGACCCGGCTGTGCATGGGATTCTCGTGCAACTTCCCCTCCCCAAGGGGCTAGACGAAGCCCGCATGCTTCAGGCTGTGAACCCGCTGAAGGACGTGGACGCCTTCCACCCGGAGAATGTGGGGCGGATTGTGCAGGGCCGGCCGCGGTTCCTCCCCTGCACTCCGCACGGGGTTCAGCAATTACTTGTGCGGCGTCAGATCCCGATCGCGGGGGCCCGGGTGGTGATCTTGGGGCGGAGCGATATTGTTGGAAAACCGATGGCAATCATGCTTATGCAGCGCGGCCCGGGGGGCGACGCCACGGTAACGGTGTGCCACACCCGGACCCGGAACCTGCCCGAAGTGACCCGCCAGGCGGACATCCTGATCGCGGCGATTGGC
>JBAZUW010000456.1:0-2578 GCA_041661205.1 Phycisphaerales bacterium | reverse complement strand
CGAATAGCCGACGGTGTTCTTGATCCGGTACTTTTCGCGGATCAGCGCCACGAGTTCGGCATCGGCCATCACCTCGTGATGAATTTCGGCAATTTTTCGCAAAAGTTCGACGTGAGAAACGCGAAACTTCGCGACTGAATCCGCATCGCCCGAGTCCAGCACCGTGCCGTCGACCAGCATCACGCGCAGCCGGGTCATGGTGTGGTAGGTGTTGTAGGCTACCCCGCAGCACATGCCCGACGAGTTGTTGTTCACCACCCCGCCGATCTTGCAGGTCGCCTGGCTCGCCGGATCCGGCCCGATCTTGCGATTGAACGGTTTCAGCGCCTTGTTGACGTTGGCGACGATGTTCGCCGGCCCGAGCGTCACGTGCTCGGCGCCCTCATGCACCTGTAGCTTGCGCCAGCCGTCGCCGAGCACCGCGAGCACGCCATCGGTGATCGCCTGGCCCGAAAGCGAGGTGCCGGCAGCGCGGAAGGTGAGCGGCAGGCCTTCGGCGCGGGCGGCGGCGATCACGGCGCGCACTTCGTCCTCGGTGTTGACGATCACCACCACGGCCGGCTCCAGCCGGTAATGGCTGGCGTCGCCCGAATAGGCGTAGGTCATCACCGGATCGGTCATCAGCCGGTCCTTGCGGATCACCCCGGTGAGCCGCGCCACGACGCCGGCCGCTGCCTTCGCCCTGTCGCCCCTGATGGGGAGCATATCGTTCACTAGGCCGTCCTCCTCGTCACCGCCTCAACCTAAAGCGTTTCGCCGCCCCGTCGCAACGAAAACGCCCCGGCCTTTCGGCTCGGGGCGCTTGGTCATTCGGCTGAGGCCGGCTTTAGCCGAGATCGACCTCGGTGGCGTCCTCGTCGAGGCCGGAGCGGATTTCCTGGGCGGCGCGGCGGAGGATTTCCGCGACGCGGATTTCCTCTTCGGGGCCGCGGCGGACCGCTTCCTTGATCGCCTTCTTCAGCGCCTTCCTGGCATCGTTCACCTCGGGGATCACGTCATCCATGTCGCGATCGGGCCGCGGGGGAGCCGGCGGGGCAGGGGGCGGGCCAAAGCCAGGACCCCAGCCGCCGTGCCGGCCACGTCCGTGGGGACCGCCACGACCACCCGGCCCGCCGAAGGGGAAACCGCCGCCTTCCGGGCTGCCCTGTGGGGCACCGCCCTCGGGCGCTTCTCCGCCGAACGGGAAGTTGCCGGCATTCCATTGCGCGCGCCATTCTTCCATCCGCGCCCCGGCTTTGCCGAGGAAGTCCAGCGTCGATTCGATCGCCTCTCGGTTGTCGCTGAGGTGTGTCCGGCCCTCGTCGGTGATGGTGTAGAGCTTCTTGTTGCCCTCGGTCGCCGAGGTCACATAGCCCGCCTCCTCGAGGAAGGTCAGCGCCGGGTACACAATCCCGGGGCTCGGCGAGTAGATGTGGTGCGACTTCTCCTCGACCGCCTTGATCAGGTCGTAGCCGTGGCGGGGCTGCTGCTCGATGAGGTAGAGCGCGACGAGGCGGAGGTCGCCCGAGGCCAGCATCTTGCCGATGCGGAAATTGCCGCCCCAGTCATTGCCGCCACCTTGGCCGGGGCCGCCCGGCCCACCCATGTTGAAGTTGAAGCTGTTGCCGAACCCGCGGAAACCGCGGCGGGCCATAGCCTCCATACGGCGCCAGTTACGGTCCCACCGATGATCGTGATCGTGCATCTAATGCTCCAAGATATATCTTACGGTAGGTGCAAGATAGATCGGAACGGGTGTGCGTTCAAGATAGGTCGTAAGATATATCTTGTTGTATGCTCCGGCTTGGGGGACGCCCCCTCCACCACGCTTTGCGTGGTCCCCCTCCCCCGCTGCGCGGTGGAGGAGCACCGTGACCTCAGTGGCTGGAGGCTCCAAAACGCTGAGCTCTCCGTGCTCCTCCACTGTGGCGCAGCGGGGGAGGGGGACCAGCCGAAGGCTGGTGGAGGGGGCGTCCCGGCCATTCAACCGCCCCAAAACCAAAAGGGGCCAGCCTCGCGGCCAGCCCCTGATATTCTGACGATATATCTTGTCGCTTACGCGGCGACGAGGTTCCGCAGCACGTACTGCAGGATGCCGCCGTGCTGGTAGTATTCCAGCTCGTTGATCGTATCGATGCGGCAGCGGGTGGTGATCAGGTCGATGCGGCCGTCCGAGTGGACGATCTTCACCGTCACGTCCGAACGTGGGGTCAGCGTGGTGAGCCCCTCGATTGACACCGTCTCGGTGCCGTCGAGCTTCAGGGTCTGCCAGCTCTCACCCTCGGCGAACTGCAGCGGCAGCACGCCCATGCCGATCAGGTTCGAGCGATGGATACGCTCGAACGACTGCGCGATGACCGCCCGCACACCCAATAGCCGGGTGCCCTTGGCGGCCCAGTCTCGCGACGAGCCGGTGCCGTATTCCTTGCCGGCGAAGATCACCAGCGGCGTGTTCGAGGCCTGGTAGGCCATCGCCGCGTCGTACATTGCCATGGTGTCGCCGTTCGGCCCCTTGGTGAAGCCGCCTTCGACGCCCGGCACCATCTGGTTCTTGATGCGGATGTTGGCGAAGGTGCCGCGCATCATCACTTCATGGTTG
>JBAZUW010000455.1:0-2584 GCA_041661205.1 Phycisphaerales bacterium | reverse complement strand
GCGGGAACCATGCCGTGGGAGCGCGGCGTTCACGCCGCAGGTGCGTGGACAGCTTGCTGCATTGGCCCAGCTCGGGAGGTCACAGAAGGTCACTGAATGGCGGGCATCCCCGTTCAAATCCGGTCGTGCTTGTTGCCGATGAACGTTGCTGCGGCCTGAAGGCCGCGCGCCTTTGTTTTGGGGAGCGCGGACAATCTTGTCCGCTGGTAGCAAAGCAGTAGACCCACACCGCCTGATCCGAGGAATCAGGTTGGGCCGTTGAGGGTGAAAACCAGACGCAGGTCGGTGCCGGGAAAGGTCGTCTCCGTGGCGGTGAGTTCCTCGGCCAGATGTCGCACCGCGGCGTCCTGCAAACGGCTGGGCAGCGGATGCAAGCACACCGTCAGCGTTCGGGCTTGGGGATCGGGGTGCAGGTCGGCCGGGGTGCGCATCAACTCCCGCACCAAGGCCCGTCCGTCATCGTGGCGGGCCAACGCCTCCCGCACGGTGCCCACCAGCGCGGTTTCCGCCCGATAGGCAATCAGTTTGAGGGTATCCACGAAGTGTTTGCGCTCCGCCCGCAAACGCGGGAACTGTTCCTCCTTGGGCAGATCTTGGAGCGCCAGATGGCGCGGGGTTTCCTTCCGTTTGGCTTTCAGTTCGACCAGGCGGGTCTGCCGGGTGGTGAAGGCTTCATGCAGGCGGGCTTTCTGTTGCTGCCAGGCGTCCAGTTCGGGCGGTTCCGGGAGGGCGGAGAGGGTGAGCGCGCCGAAGGCGGCCTGGTCACGTTGGAGCAGGGTTTGCTCGCGCCGGATCTGGCGGTCGAGCTTGCGCCAGGCGGGGTTGACCACCGTGGTGGTCTCAGGAAGGGGTTCGGTGCCGTGCTCGACCAAGCGGTCAATGGCGTAGTGTTCGCGCATGTATTTGAGGAAGTTTTCCTGCGTCCACCGGGCGAACAGGCGCACGGCCTGCGGGCGCAGGTCGGAGCGGTAATCGGTCGAAAGCATGCTGACCTGGTGGCCGCTCTCCTCGCGCTGGCGGATTTCGCGCACCCAGAGGCCGTTGCTCAAACAAGTGCCCCGTTCGGCCAGGGACAGGGTGACTTTTTCGCCGTTGGCCAGAGTCAGTTCGTGCGGGGCGAACTCCTCGGCGGCCCAGTCCTGGCCGGGGAACTTGTGGTAGGTGAGGATGGCCACGCGTTGGGCTTTCTGGTCGACGAAGAACTCCGGCGAATAGCCCGCCCGGTCGAAGACCATCGTGAAACGGTGGCGCAACGGATCGGCGGCCAGTTCCGCTTCGGTGGGCTGGCACGGCGCGTCGGCCAGCAGGCGGGGAACAATCTCGGTGCGCAGGACTTCGATCAGGCCCGGATCGACCGGGCGGTTGACCAGGAAGAAGGGCCGCCCGTCCAGCGCGTTGATCCAGTAGTCGGTCGTGCCGCGCAGACACAACTTCTGCCGGGCCACGTAACGGCGGGGCAGCGCGGCCAGCTTGCCGTGATAGACCCGCACGTGGCCGTCGGCGTAATAGACCCCGTCGTGATCGGACTGGGCCGCCATCCATTCCCGGGCCAGTTCACTGCTCCAGGTGGTGGCCACGCCGGGCGGTTGACAGAGCTGGCCCAGCTTCTGCCGCAACGTGCGCACTTCGGGGATGCGGTCCAGGCCGACCAGTTGGCCCCATTCCCCGGGCGGTTCGTAGCGCAGCGCCTCCAGCGAACGCAGGCGCACCAGGGCCATGAACGCCAGCACCAGAAAGATCGTTTCCAGCGGATAAAACCCCGGGGGCAGGGCAAACCGTTTGCGGCTGTGGCGCAAGAGGCCCTCAGCCAGCAGGGCGGGCAGCGCCCACAGGACGCCGCCCAGCGGCACATCGACGGCGGGTTCAAACTCTACCGGCGCCTGGCGCAACAGCCCCACCGCCGCCAGCAGTCGTTCTTCGGCGCGCGTGGTGGCGCAGCCCAGCGGGGCGGTTTGGGCGGCGGCCCGCCGCTGGCTCTGCGTGCGGCTCAGGGGACCGGAGGACGGGTCTTTTTTTTCGCGCGCTCGTGCAGTCGGCTCGCCCGGATGGCCTTGTGAATCGTGTTGGCCAGCACCCCGGTCGCCCGGCTGATGTCCGGCACCAACTCGCCTTGATCCAATCGTTCCTGCACCTGGCGCAAGACCTCCGGGGTGAGCTTGCGCCCGGCCCGGGGCTTGGGCGGGACGAAGAACGCCGCCGCGCCGCCCGCCCGATACCGGTCCACCGCGCGTTGCACGGCGATCTTGGGCACGCCAAAGGCGCGGCGGATGTCGCCCTGGGAGGCGCTGCCGTTGACCACCAGTTGACTGGTAAAGAGACGGAAGGCGGCCAGATCATCCTGGGCATGGGTGAAGACCGGCAGGTGACCGTTGAAGTAGGTGACCCGGCCCTCGCGACACTCGAAGGCCAGCGACTCATTGCGTTGCGTGGTGCCTACCGGGAACAGGGGCAGTTGCACTTGCGGCATGGCTGGGATGTAGCGTCCCAGCCCCTGCCACGCTAGCCCAAAACGGCCCGCCTCCTTTCCTCGCCACCCGCCAATCCACGCTTACGGATCAGGAGGTGTGAGACTGGCGGCGCTGAG
>JBAZUW010000454.1:0-2591 GCA_041661205.1 Phycisphaerales bacterium | reverse complement strand
CGCCCAGCAACCCGACATCCGCCCCGGCAAGCCCAACCCGTAAGGACATAGCCGCGTGAGCAGAAGGAAGAACACCATGCAGACGGCAGTCGCCACCACCTACGTCCCCAACCCCCACCGGGAGCGGGTGCCGCAGCTTCGCCTCATCCGCGGTGAGCTCACCTATGTCGAGGACCGGATCAAGGTTGATGTGACCTATCGCGATGACCCGATCGGTCACATGCATCGCCGCAAGATGCTCGACGATGTGCGTTTCCGTGCCGCCCGCAAATATCAGGAGACCCGCGAAGCCATGGGTATCGGCACAGGCCGCAGCCCGTCCGACCTCCGGGAATGGGTGGATGGTGGCAGAATGCCGGCCAATGGCGTTACAGATCGGCAGCGGGCCGCTGCGATGCAGATCATCCTCTGGCGCAAGTTGATTGGCGAGCAAGCCTATGGCGTTCTCGAATCCGTGCTCATCGACAAGTGCCGGCTGCGGGAGGTGCCAACGCCTTTTGATCGCTCGCCCGGCAAAATCTCGACGCTCGCCGGTCGCGTGCTCCGCGAAGCCCTGATGCGGATTGCGCGGGACTTGAAGCTGGCCGCTTGACAGGAATCCGCTTCTGTGCCCATAAAACATCATCGTCCCGCTTCGCGCCTCGCCCCAACCGGCGGGGCGTTTCGCGTTTCAGAGTCCAAACAATCAGATTTAATCAGATGTCCGGCAAAAACGGCGGCAAGAGGCTTGGTGCTGGACGTAAGCCAGGTGCCGTCTCCAAGGTCAAACGCGAACTGGCCGAACTGGCAAAGGGTTACACCGACCTCGCGCTCAAGACGCTGGCTCGCGTTGCTGAGAGCAGTGAGAGCGATTCCGCGGCCGTGTCCGCATCGGTGGCTCTACTCGACCGCGGCTACGGCAAGCCTCCGCAGGCCATGACGCTGAGCGGTGATCCCGATAATCCGCTCAAGACTGAGGACGTCACCGACCAGAAGCGCCTTGCCGCAGTGGCGCTGATGGCGGCAAGGGCTGCGAGGAAAGACAATGGCGAGAAGTGAGAACATCACGGTTCGCTTGCGTGAGAACACCTATCGTCGCCTCAAGGCTTTTGCCGCTGATCGCGGGATGTCAATGGCCGAAGCGGCAACGCGCTTCCTCGAACGAGGCGCCGGATTGGACCCGCTGCGCAAATCCATTTCTACCAACCCCGAGCCAGTAGAAATAAATTACCAGAGTGGGGCGGACATTCTTGTTGGGTCCAGGGATTCGGCGGGCAACATTACGTGGGTAGATGCTCCAGGCAACCGAGGCACTTGACCGCTTCGTCCGGTCGCTCGACCCGAAGGGCAAGGCTGAACTCGACGCACTGCTCGCGCCGGAACTGGCCAAGCTGTGGCTACCGGACCCGGACAATGGCCCGCAACTCGAAGCATATCTCAGCGAAGCAGATCTTCTCCTGTATGGCGGAGCTGCCGGCGGAGGGAAAACCGATCTTCTTATCGGCTGTGCCTTGGACGCGACTGAAGCAGTTATATTCAGAAGCCAGTACAAAGCCCTCCAAGGCATCGAGGATCGCCTCGTCCAGATCACGGGCGGGGCCGGCTACAACCGCGGGCCTCCGAAGGTCTGGCGCGGCAAGGGGCAAAAGCTAGAGCTCGACCACCTCGGCGAGCCTGGCTCGGAACTGGCACAACAGGGAAGGCCCCGGGACTTCATCGGCTTTGACGAGGGCGCGCAGCTTCAGCCCTATCGCGTCAAGTTTGTCATGGGCTGGCTTCGGTCGGCCGAGGGCAGGCGCTGCCGGGCGGTGATCGCCACCAACCCGCCGACGGGCGGCGAGGGCATCTGGCTCATCGACTGGTTCGCGCCGTGGCTCGACCCGCTCTATCCAAACCCGGCCAAGCCTGGCGAGCTGCGCTGGTGCATCGTGGTCGGCGGTGGCGACGACATCCGCACGGTGTGGGTGGGCGGTCCCGGTAAATGGACCAAGGAGGGCGCTGCCTGGCGCTCCAAGGACGAGGACGGGGAGGATTACGACAGTCTGTCGCGGACCTATATCCCGGCCCGGCTGAGCGACAACAAGCATCTCGGCGTCACGTACCGTGCCCAGATCAATGCGATGCCGGAGCCGCTGCGCTCGCAGCTCCTGCACGGAGACTTCCTCGCCGGCCGCACTGACGACCCGTGGCAGGTGATCCCGTCCGAGTGGGTGCGCGCTGCTCAAGAGCGGTGGACGAAGAACGCGGACAAGCCGCGCGGGCCGATGACGGGGATTGGCGTCGACGTGGCGCAGGGGGGCCCTGCGGAGACCGTGGTTGCGCCGCTGCGGAACGTTCGCTTTGACCCGCTGGTCATGGCGCCGGGACGTGACACGCCTGATCCGGTACCGGTGGTGCAACTCATCCTCGGCGTTCGTCGGGATGATGCTGCAATCACGGTGGATCATGGCGGCGGCTACGGCAACGGCGTCTCTTCACACCTGAAGACGCACAACCAGATCATCACGTTCCATTTCACGCCGGGGGCGGGCAGCGGGGCACGGACGCGGGATGGCACCCTCGGATTCAAGAACGTGCGAGCCGAAGCGTGGTGGATGTTCCGGGAGGCCCTG
>JBAZUW010000453.1:0-2591 GCA_041661205.1 Phycisphaerales bacterium | reverse complement strand
TGTTGTATGGAAGATCCCTCGTTCCATTGGAATCTGCCGACGCAGAACCCCGATGGCACGTGGTCGCCGGGCGAGTGGATGCCCGCCATCGAGGGCGAGCTGCGACCTTGCTACAACGGCTATCACTTGGCCGAAAACGCGCATGTTCTGGAATTTCTCGGTCCACGCATCTTAGAGCCTGAACACCGCGGGGCCGTGGTAGGCACAGAGAACAAAATCGTCGTGCGGGAGTGCCGACTGCTGCGCGAGTTTACCGGATGGAATGAACGGATAGCGCGGCTGTTCGCGGTGTGGTGTGCCCGGGAAGCCTTGAAGCTGGTTTCGCAACCCGATCCAAGTAGTGCGGTGGCGTGCGATGTGGCAGAACGATTCGCCAACGGCGAGACAACTGCCAAGGAGTTGGCTGCTGCGTTTGCTCCCGCCTGGGCCGCTGCGAGTGATGCCGAGTGGCCCGGAGTGAGCGATCCGATGCGCTATGCAACTCGCGCTGCCGCCTATGCTTCCGCATGGTTCGACGATGCTTTCAACAGCGCGCGGGCGGCTGCCTGGGCTGCGGCACGGGATGTTACGTGGCGCGGCGACTGGGCCCCCGAGGGCGATCCCGCTCGCGCCCTTGCCAGGGATGTGGTAAGGGCGGCCCAGTATCGGCAGTTCTGCGTCATGATTGGCATTGAGGGGGTGACGGCATGAAGACCTTGCAGGGGCTCGTGGCAGAGCACTTTCGCAAGCAGGACGAGGCGCAGTTGCAGATTGAAGCGTGGCACGCCGGGCGGGAGCAGCGGGAGGCGGAGGCGGTCCGCCTGTTCCGGGCCTTCATGAACGAGAAGGAAGACATCGCCCTGGGGGACATCCCGATCACGGCGGGGGAGTGGGCCTCGGACTTCCCGCTGATTGACCCGCGATACACCATCACCATGAGCCTCCCTGCCCTGGGGGCGTACATCGCAACGAGCTTCACCGTGGAGGGCACGGCGGGCCGGCGCTTCTCGGACAGTAGTTGGCAGGCCGATGTCGAAGGTAATCACAGGGGATTCGAGGAACTGCTCGACGCCCTGCTCTGGATCACGCACGGCGAACCGCTGCCGGCGGACGTGACCGAGCCGGCGCAGGCGTGGATCGAGCTGCCCGTCATTCAGACCGAGGAGGTTGTGGCGTGAATCCGAAGGTTGGTGACTACTTCGTCGCTGGCCCGTCGAAGCGCTCGGGCGACATGACCTACACGCACAACGTCTGGTGTGCGGTGTCCATCAGCGGCCCCATCATGCTGGCACGGAACAGCCGAGGGGATTCCTACATGCTGCACGTTCCTGACTTCGACTTCTATCAAGCCACGCCCGCCATGCTGCAAGCGAACTGGCCTACGGCGGCAGCATTAGAAGCCAAGCGGGACAGCGCCGCGGCTGACCTTCTGGAAGACGTGAAGGTCTAAGCACGCATCGTCGCCACCCGGCGCGTTCCTACTCCCGTAGCACTGTGTCAGCAATCAAATCTCTTTCACAGGCGGAGCGAATCGGCTAATTCAACCCAGCGGCGCAGTAGGCGCGCTCCTGGTGGCGAGGATCGAGAGGAAGAAGCAGACGGTCGGCGCAATGTCATGCAGCGAAAGGAGTGAACGGTAGTCCTTACAGCACAGATCAAGAGGTATGGCTGGCCCCGTCGTTCTGGGGAGGATGGCGGGGCACAACATCGGGGAGCGGCGCTGTGGGGAAGCGTGGTTGGTCGGAGAGCGGGTGCAATGCAGACCCTGGGTGCAAGACGAGCCCTAATAATCCCGCACAGTCAGTTCAAATCTGACCTCCCCGAACTGGTCCGGTCTTCTTATCGCTTCCAGGGCAGACCAATAAACGCCGTTATGAAGCGGCGCAGGGGTGCGACGGCGATAAAGACGCACACAACATCGGGGAGCAGGCGGACGGTGACGCCACTGTGGCAAGCGGGGACTGCGGTCAAAGCCAATCGCAGAGTAATCCGCCCCCAGGTAGACACGGCAGCGGGATCGGCACCCGCCTCCCCGAATCGGATCACACACAGAGGGGGGAACGCATGGAGAAGAAGTACAGCGTAGGAGATCCGCTCAACCCAAAGGAATCGGACCCGCGGTTCGAGACGGAAGGAGCTGCGTGCAATTACGCCAGCGAGCAGACCAAGACGCGAGACGAAGTGCTCGCCGTGTGGGATGACGAGTCCGGCGAGGTAACGCATCTGGTTCTCGGCGGCTGGGCTTACAGCGCGTAGCTGAGAAAGAGGAGGGGGGACACATGCGCAAGCGACTCATCGCGGCGGCGGTCATCGTGGCCGCACTCGCCGCACCCGCAGCCGAAGCGGGCCGACAGCCGCCGGCACCGTACTACACCCGGACGGCAGGTTACGTGTCACGCGTTGTCGGGGTCATGCCGGGGGTCCGCATCGTAACGGTACGCACGGCACACGGCTCGACCAGCATGTACACGACTCGGTACTGGACACCGGGGCAGGACGTGCGGGTCGATGGTTGGACGGATGGGACGGCGGTCCACGGCGACCGCATCACGAAGTAGGGGGGGAGCATGGACAACATACTCACGGACACACTCAGCTTCACGAAGGCGATT
>JBAZUW010000452.1:0-2603 GCA_041661205.1 Phycisphaerales bacterium | reverse complement strand
AAAGGGATTCCGGCACAAGACCTGGAAAAGGTCTTCGAGCCCTTCTTCAGTACTAAGCCGAAAGGCATGGGCATGGGGCTCTCGATCAGCCGAACGATCGTCCAGGCCCACGGCGGACGCCTTTGGGCCACCGCCAACCCAGTTCAGGGCTGCAGCTTTCATTTCACGTTGCCGTCGGGCAAGAAAGATTGAGCCGACGGCGGCTAACCGAGCGTGTTTCGGCGCGCGGTGCGGGAGTGGAAACGCAAAATCGGCGGCGAAGAAGCCGCACCGTAGTGACAAAGGGGGGGCGAGCGGTGGGCCCGGGGCCTGGATTGGGGGTTCCCAATTTGGGGATTAGGGGCTAAAAAAGGCAGATTGGGGAGGCCGGCCCATCTGGAGCGGAGCATGTATCGACACGTCCTGTGCGTCTATCCCTATTGCATGACGCACGGCTCGAAGACGTCGTTCCCGCCGCTGGGCTTGGAGTACGTGGCGGCTGCGCTGCGGCCGTACGCAGAGCGGATCGAGCTGGTGAACTTTCGGCAGCAGCGCACCCCGGGCACCCGGCCGCTGCTGAGGCCGGAGACCGACTTGGTCTGCTATTCGATCAACTGGCGCGAGGACCTGGAGTTCGTGCGCGACGACATCAACGCGCTGCCGCCGGGGGTGCTGACGATCCTGGGCGGACGCACGGCGACGGAGGATCCGCACTACTGGCTGCGGGAGTGCCCGAACGCCGACGCGGTAGTCTGCGGCGACGGGGAGCAGGCGATTGCGGAGATTGCCCAGGGGCGTCCCTGGGCGGAGATCGCCGGGCTGGCGCACCGCGGCGCCGACGGTCAAGTGGTCTTCAGCCGGCCGCGGGAAAACGTGCCGCTGGACGACAACCTGATGCCGGCCCGGGAGTTGCGGCGCCATCCGTACTACCTGACCAGCAAGGGCGTGAGCACGGGGATCAAGATCGACCAGATGGTCGGGTCGCGGGGTTGCCCGTTCAAGTGCAAGTTCTGCAACTTCTCGATGAACCCCTGGGGCGTGAAGCGGGCCTGGACGCCGAGATCGGCGGAGTCGATCGTGCGCGAGATCGAGCTGATCGACGCCGACCTGGTGATGTTTGTCGACGACGTGTTCACGTACGATCCGGAGCGTGTGGCGAAGATCTGCGACCTGCTGATCGCCCGGGGAATCCGAAAGCACTACATCGTCAACGCCCGGCTGGAGATCGCCGACCGGCCGGACGTGATTGCGAAGATGGAGCGGGCGGGATTCATCGCGATGTTGATCGGGGTGGAGTCGACCCAGGACGCGACGCTGAAGTCGATGGGCAAAGGGTTCACCATCGAACAGGTCCGCCGGCGGTTCGAGGTGTTTCGCAAGTCGAAGATGATCATCAACGCGTATTTCATCGTGGGCAACATCGGCGAGACCGAGGAGCAGATGCTCTCGACGGCCACCTTCGCCCGGTCGCTGGGGGTGGACCTGATCCACGTCTCGCGGTTGCGGAACGAGCCGTACTCGGGCCTGGCCGAGGTGGTCCAGCGCACGCCGGGCTACCACATCGGCGCCGACGGCTTTGTCTACAGCGACGCCTACTCGGCTGAGCACATCGCGGATCTGCGCAAGCAGATCGACCGGCGGTTCCACACGCCTCTCCAGGTGGCGCACGTGGTTATCAAGCTGGCGCGAATCCTGAATTGGCGAGTGAAGTCCAGGGCGCTGGTGACAATCCCCATCTTCCTCGCCGGGCTGGTGGCCACGCAGATGCAGCGCAAGACGCTCAAGTGGCTGGGCAGACCGGTCTGAAGTGAGAATGGAGATGTCTTACTTCTCCATTTCTCCCTTCTTACTTCTTACTTTCCATTGCGGCCGGCGTGCGGAGTTGGTCGAGGGTGGGGGCCATACGGTCGAGGAAGAAGCTGGGCTGGAGACCGATCCAGAGGAGCATGGCCGCCAGCGGGGCCAGGGCCGCGATCTCCCGGAAGGAAAGGTCGCGCGCGGCGGCGCCGGCGCCGGGCTCCTTGAGCGGGCCGAAGAGCATCCGCTCCACCAGCCAGAGCATGTACCAGGCGCCGAGCACGACCCCGGCGACTGCCAGGACCGACACGCCGCGGAGGAAAAGCCCCAGGCCGTCCGGGGGCAGTGTCCAGGCCATGCGGAACGTGCCCATGAGGATCAGGAATTCTCCGACGAATCCGCCCAGGCCCGGCAGCCCGATGCTCGAAAGCGACAGGATCACGAGGAAAAAGGCCAGCACGGGCAGGCGCCGGGCGAGGCCTGCCAGGTCGTCGATCTGGCGGGTGTGGTAACGCTCGTAGAGCATGCCCACCAGGGCGAACAGTCCGCCGGTGGCCAGGCCGTGGTTGATCATCTGGAGGGCGCCGCCCTGAACGGCCGTGCTCGACAGCGCGAAGATGCCCAGCATGCAAAAGCCCAAATGGCTGACGCTGGAGTAGGCCACCAGCCGTTTCACGTCGCGTTGGGCCAGAGCCACCAGCGCGCCGTAGATGATGCCCGCCGCGGCCAGGCCCAAGATCCAAGGCATGGCCATCGCGGTGGCCGCCGGGAGCATGGGCAGGCTGAAGCGGAGGAAGCCGTAGGTGCCGATTTTCAGCAAGAGGCCG
>JBAZUW010000451.1:975-2605 GCA_041661205.1 Phycisphaerales bacterium | reverse complement strand
TTGTCCTGATCCTCGTGAGAAGGCTCTCGGAGATTCTTGGCTATGTTTTTGAGCGCGACTTCGACAACGCTAAGGAAGCGCTGGGATCGCTCACCAATGACATCATTGAGAAGCGGGCACAGGCCGATAGGGCTCGGGGTCGGATCTGGGCCAATCAAGCGCAAAGCTGGCTGGGGCGCCCTGCCAGTGCAGCCGAGGAGCAAGCGCGTGCTCGGCAAGAAGCTATTGACCTTTTAGAGCGGCAAAAGCGCGAACGCGATGCAATCGAGGGGCGACAGCAGTCGTTGATTTTGGTGGCGCAAACGGAGAAGGCGGCCAAGCGCGAATACGACAGCATGCAGATCAGTGAGCTGGAGTATTATCGGCAGCTCGAAGGAATCAATAAAGAGCGGCTCGATAAAGAGCTTGAGCTGATTGAAGCCAGGCGGGTGAGCACACCAACGATCGAGCAGTCGAAGCTCGATACTGAGGCGCTGCAGGCTCGGAAAGATTACGAGGATCGCCAAGAGGAACTCCGCATCAAGAAATTGAGGGCCGGCCCGTTCGCGCAAACCAAGGAGTTCGTGGGGGACAATCTCCGCCGCGACCAATATGGCAACGCGACGGGCATGTTGGATCAGTTCAAGGCGTTAGACACGTTCATTAAAGGGACGTTGCAGACCACGTTCAACGGGATTCCCAGAGCATTGGGGGATGGATCACTGGGACGATGACTTGGGGCCAGGCGATGGTCCAGGTGACCAACTCGATCATCCAAGGGTTCGTGGACATGATCCTCGAATACACGCTCTTCCACTGGATCCGGATGGGCCTGGATCAGATTTTCCATCACACGGTGCGGGCGAACACGGTGGCGACCGCCGCTGTATCTGATGCGGCGATCACGAGCACGGCCGCCGTCCAGGCGGGCGCGGCGGGCACGGTGGCGGCCGCGGGAGCGCCGGCGGCGGCGGCCACATCGATTTGGTCTTGGGGCACGAGCGCGACGATCGGCCTGGCGCTGGCGCTGGCGGCGATCGGGGCGATCGTGGGCGCCTTAGCGTTCCAGGAGGGCGGGTTAGTCCCTGGGGCCCCGTCGAACCGGGATAACCGGATCGCCACCATCGCGACGGGCGAATACGTGATCCCCGCCCACCGCGTGGCGCAATTTGGCGTGCCGTTCTTTGATAACCTGCGCGAGGGCCGATTCCCGCACTTCGACGCCGGCGGCCTGGTGCCTAGTGGTCCGGGCTCGATGCTCGCGACCAACAACGTGAACGTGTCGCCGGCGGCCGTCCATGTGGCGATTCTCAACAGCCGATCGGAATTGGCCGAGTTCCTGAAATCCCGCGAGGGGCAGAAAGTCATCGTGAACGGCGTGAAGGCCAACAAGCACGAACTGGGAATCAGAAGTTAAGGCTAAAGGCTAAAGGCTAAATGCTAAATAGGTACAACGACTGCGTGGTGATCCCCAACACTCCGGACTGGGGCCAGGCGATCCACCTGAAGCGGTTCTGGGACACGCGGGTGGCCACGGGCGTGCGGGGGGACGAAGATCGCGCGGCGGGCCGCGCAGCGCCCTTGCGGCGGCTGGAATGGACGGTGCTTGCAGCCGGGCTGCAAGAACGCCTCCTGTTGGGGGCGCGGATCG
>JBAZUW010000451.1:0-965 GCA_041661205.1 Phycisphaerales bacterium | reverse complement strand
CGGATCGCGGCGGCGATGCAGAGCGGCCGGGCGATCGCGCCATTGTGGGCGCGGCCGCAAGGCATCAGCGGCGCCATTGACGGGAGTTTCTGCGATACCACGGGCAAATGGGTATGGCACCCGGGCGACATCGCGGCCTTTGTGCGGTCCGGGCTAGGTGGCTGTGCGCAAGCACTCGATACGCTCATCAACTGCGGCGGATCGGCCGCTGGCAGTTACGCGGCTGACAAGCTTTACATGGGCGGAACGCCGGTGACCACGGCGGAAGCAGTGGATCTATTACATTTGACCAACTCGGGTCTGCCGATCCCTCCGGACGCGGTTTATCAGGCGGCGCGGAATTACTCGGGCGCCGAGCCAGGCGAGATCGTCTACACGATCAGCCACCTGCAGCCGGGCGTGCCCTGCCGGATCCGGATCCACACATGCGAGATCGAGGCGGGGTTTGATCGCAGCCAATACATGCGGCTATGTGATTTGACAGTGGCCGGCCTGACGACGTGGACGCGCGCCGCCTGGGAACCGTGGCGCGAGGCCAACTATTACCTGTACACGGCCCCGAACGATCATTTGGACATGGAAATAATCCCGGATGGCAACGGTACCATCACGGTGACATCCAGGGCCGCTCGGCGCGAGGTGGCGGTGTGCGCGGCCACCAATACGGATCTGGCAACGGTGGGGACGATCCAGGGCGTCGAGATCGAGCCTGGGGTGGCCGTCGCGCTCCTGGGCCAGACCGATCCGGTCCAGAACGGCGTCTGGGCGCTCAACGAAGCGGGCGTGCCCCAGCGGGTGAGCTGGGCGGCGTCGAGTCTGGACGTGGTGGGCGTGGTGTTTTACGTGCTCGCCGGCGTTTATGCGGATCGCTGGTACCGCAACACGAACGATGACTCGTTTGTCCTGGGCACGGATGCGGCCACGTTCGCCGAGTACTCAGATCTGCCCTACCACGCGACGATCAC
>JBAZUW010000450.1:0-2607 GCA_041661205.1 Phycisphaerales bacterium | reverse complement strand
GCGTTTCAAGCTGGATGCCCTTGCGCCGCACACGCTACGGCCTGATCTACGGCCCACCCATCGACCCGTTGCTCGATCCCCTACACATCGAATCAACGCTCGTCGACGCCTTCGTTGCGCTGCACGCGCAGCTCAGCGAGGCCATGGACGCCCGCCGCTAGCGCTTCGCATGCTCCGGCGCCCGGCGGAGCAGCAGAGGCATCAATAGCAGCAGCGCCCCCACGCCCGACGCCACGATGCCCACCGCCGACACAAACCCCAGTGAGCGAATCGCTGGCGTGTGCGTAAAGCAGATCGCCGTAAACGCCGTCACCGTGGTCCCCACCGACAGCAACACCGCGTGCGTGGTCGATCGCAGATTCACCTGCAACTCGCCGCGCGTCGCCCCGTGGGCCCGGTACACCGACACCAGAAACACCCCCGCGTCCACCGCGATGCCGTCCAGCAGCGGAATCGCCACACTGTTGATCGGGTTGAACTTCTGCCCCGTTGCGATGATGAACAGCACCGTGGTGCCCGCCGCGAAGACCAGGGGCAGCAACGCCAGCAGCACATCCAGCGGCCGCCGAAACACGATCATCAACCACCCCAGCACCAGCAGAAACGAAATCGCCACCGACTGGGGCAAGCCGTCGCGCGCCGACTCCTCCATCTCTTCCGAAACCGCGGCGATCCCCGCCACCGTCACGCCCGGCACCGAGGCAGCCGCGGCATTCAGCACGTTCACCGCCGCCCGTCGCTGCTCGCGATCGTGGAGGGGAGTTGACAGCCGCGCGATCAACACCGTGCCGGTGGGCCCGGTACCTCCATTCAGGCTCGCCGTGGGGAAGAGCCGCTCCGCCAGCGACGGGTACTTCAGCAGGTCGTCCACCGTGGGCGGGTGCCGCGACGAAAGCAGCGTCCGCAGGAATCGCCGATACCCCGCGTAGGCCCCCGGTGCGAAGCTGCTCTGGTCGATCGCGCCATCAAACGACGCGATTGCTCGCGCGGGGTCGATTGTCTCGAGCAGTTTGAGCCGCTGGGGCACCGTGCGTGGGTCGGGGAGCAGTGTCTGGAGCCCTATGACGCTGGTGACGCCCACATCGCGGCACGCCTGCGAACTCAAGGCCACCGCCGCGTCGTGCGCTTTCTCCACCAGTTCCACAGGCGACGATGCTCGCACTTCGACCGGCACCAGTTCCCCCTGACTAGAAAATCGGCGGATGATTTCGCTGGTGGCGTCAAGAGCGCGGGCCGGGCGCGGGTGCATCACCGTCAGATCAGGCTCAAACCGCAGCTCAAAGCCCTGGAGCGCTGCCGCGATCACCACCACCCCCAGCGCAGCCAGCGACGACCGCATGCACAAGTTCGGCCGGGCCGCGATGACATCCGCCAGCCGCCCGAACACCGCGCGTTCGGCTCCCTGCAACGCTGCCTTTCGGTCCGTCAGCGCCAAGGCCGCGGGCATCATCACAAAGACCGCGATGAGTGCCCCGATCAGGCCGGCGGCTCCCATCACCGCGAAATCGCTCAGCATCTGGATCTTGGACGGCCACAACGAGATGAACCCGAAGATGCTCGTAAAACAGTTCGTGATGATCGGCACCGCCATGTGCCGCGAGGTTTCGACAGAGGCCTCCACCGTCCCCAGCCCATGCTCGCGATAGCCGTCGTAGTGCGAAAGAAAGTGAATGCCGTAGTCAGTGCCCAGCCCGGCCAGCAACGCGGCAATCATCGCCGCCAGGGGCGATACCTCCCGCATTACCAGCGCCAACGCCCCGATGCCCGCCAGCATGCCGATGGACGCCACGCTGCCGATGAGCAGCCCTGCCGACCACCGCCGATAGAACATCGAGAAGAGCCCGTACAGCAGGCCGATCGACACCAGCGAGCTGATCACCGAATCGCGACGGATGACGCGCGATGAGTCCCTCGCGATCGCCGCGAAACCCGCGGGCTCGATGCGCAGGCCCCCGGTGTTCACTTGCGTCGCAAGCTTGACGACGACATCCACCAGGCGACTGGCGGCCTGAAAGTTGTTCCCCACGTCCGCAGCGCCGATGTGCACCAGCAGGGCCCGCCCATCCTCTGAAAACTCCGGCCTGGCCTCGCCCGGCGCGCTGGCCGCTCCGCCTGCCCCCGCGCCGCCCGCCACATCACCCCCGCTGGCCTTCATTTCTGGGGGAATCAGTTCCAAGAGCCGCAGAGGATCACGCAGGATGCCGCTGCTGAGCGCCACGCCCGCCGGGCCGGGCGCACCCACCATGGCCTCATTTCGCGCGATCTGCTCCTGAATCGGCCCGGGCTCAACCCGCCGCGCCAGCTCCGCCGCCCCGGCGTTGCTCAAGTAGAAGGCCCCGTTGGGCAGCATCACCTCGCGTGCAAACCGCAGAAACTCGGGGTCCTCGCGGAACCTCACCCACTCGATCAGCCGCGAAGCCGCCGGGTCGGCCTTGAGGGCCGCCTGCAACTTTGTGCCGAACGCAACCAGCTCCGCACGCCCCCCGTCATCCGCGGCGCGGCCCGGTGGCAACTCCACCAGCAGCAGCAGCGCATCCCCCGAGCGATACTCGGTCGTCACCCGTTCCATCGCTCCGGCTGTCTGGGAGTGCGTCCCCAGCATCACCG
>JBAZUW010000449.1:643-2609 GCA_041661205.1 Phycisphaerales bacterium | reverse complement strand
GCGCTCGCCAGCTTGGTTGGGGCCTTGCTCTGGCTCGCGTTGATGATCGCCGGGATGGCGAGCGCGGGGCCCCTCGACACCTTCGATCAGGTTGTGGCGTACGTGTCTCGGCTCGATGCGCTCTTCTACGCTGCGTACGTCAACGCGGCCTTCCTCGTGACCATCCCCGCGATCCTCTTCATGACCGCGCTGGGCCGCCGCTGCAGGTCGGTGTCGGACTCGGCGGTCGAGCTCGGCGCCGCCTTCATTCCGATCTACGGAGCGCTCAACCTCGTCTGCTACCTGTCGCAGATCACGGTCGTGCCGATGCTGGTGGAGCTGCGGCGGGCGGACGGCCAGCAGGCGCTGGCGGATGCCCTGCTCCGCATGATGATCCACCAGTGGCCGTCGTCAGCCGTGGCCTTCTTCAACGCGCTCGCTTACGGGCTGCTCGGGATCCCCTCGATCATCTTCGGGCTGGCCCTGACCAAGCACGACAAGCCCGCAAAGCTTGGCGGGGTACTGCTTGCGCTCAGCGGCGTCGCCAGCATCGTTGGCGTGGTCGGCATGTTGATCCACTCCAAGGCCCTGAGCCTCGGCGTCATGATCGGCGGGGTGCTCTACGTGCTCGCCCTTGCCGCACTGACCGATCACTTCCGGCGGTTGGCTCGGCACCCGCGCCCCCGTGCGTCGTTCTGAGGAGTCCGCTACTGAGCATCTGGCTCCGCTGTCGGATGCGTGGAATGGAGCCCGACCCGACGCTACGCCCGGGTGGTCCTCAGCCGTGCTTTGATCCAGCCCACCAGCAGAATCGCCAGAAGGACCGTGGCAAGGATGGCACCCACGGCGATGGCCACATCAGCGAGGTTGACGCTCCGCCCGCCGCACCCCGGCATGTAGACGAAGACGGCCCGTCGAGGTCAATGCCACGGGCTAGCCGGTCCTGGATCACCACAACCGACGCCGTCGCCCCGAGCGGCGCCCGAGCCCTTGAACCCGAACGAGGGCGTCCAGGCGGACATCTGGAAAAGCGGACAAGACGTGCTCGGCTGGGTGCCGCTCGTTCGCCATCTCCATCGTCTAGGTCGGGTTGCTCTCCGCCACGAGTTCCGCTCAACGTGCGATGATCAGCTCATGCAGGGGCACGAGCGAAGTCGAGGGATTGGTTGGGCGGGGATCCTGGTCGCCGGCCTGCTTGCGGCATGCGGCGGCAAGGCCGTGATCGACGGAGCCCGCGGGGCTGGCGGCACGGGGGGCCGGAGCAGCACTTCGTCTACAACGGGCGGTGGCGGTGGCGGCGGCGGATGCGACGCGGCCAGCCATACCATCGAGATCACGGATTACAACGTGGGCTGCACGGTGGCGTCGGACTGCGTTCCGGTCTTCTTCGGCAGCTTCTGCACCAACTGCTGGTGCCCGCTGTCCGCGGCCATCAACGTCGCCGACAAGGTGCGATACGACGCGGAGGCGCAGATCAAGTCAGCCGGGGTGCCGCCGCCAGCGTGCAATTGCCCGGCGAGCGAGGGGATCTGCGTGCAGGGGCAGTGCGCGGTTCAGGTGCCCTAGAGCGCGGCGTAGGTGGCCAGCTGTTCACTTGCGCGCTGTCGGCCGATAGCAGGGCTTGCTCGGGCCCAGCATCGCGCTCACCGTCGTCGGCGGAGGGGACCAGTGGGTCGACCCGACTGGCGCGCCTGTCCCTCGCCGCGACGATGCTCGCGCTGAGCCTGGCGTTGTGTTGAAGGCTCGGCTCGGCCCCGGGTGGAGTGGCTTCGAGGGGGAGTATAGGTAGAAACGCCCCCGCGGCGCAGCCGCCCCAGGCAGACGCGCGGGCTGGGCCCCGCGCGTCGCGGCAGCCGGCAGCGTGAGGTTCTTCCGGGGCGTCCTCGGTAGATTTTGGGGGCGCCGGCGGCGGCAGGTGGCCAATACGGGCACCTTCGCGGCGAAGGTCGACGTTCTGGCCACCCGACTCGCGGCCGCGTTGACTCGC
>JBAZUW010000449.1:0-633 GCA_041661205.1 Phycisphaerales bacterium | reverse complement strand
GCGCCGCGTTTCATGCGTCGCGGGTGGCGCGAAGCGCGGTGGAGAACTAGGGACGGCGTGCATGCTGCAGTTCGCGCCCGAAGACGCCTGCACGGCGGCGCGCCATCTCACGGCGACTTCGGCGTCGTCACGTCGTGGCCACGCTGCTCGTGGTCGGTCCCCTTCTGATTCTGCAGCTACTCGGCCACGTGCTCGCCACGCGCTTCGGCGCCAACCAGGACTTGCTTGCTCAGGTGCTCGCTGACGAGCCGCTCGTCCTTGCACTGGCGGCCGCGCTCGGGCTCATCGAGCTTGGCACGGGACTCGGGCTGCTACGGTGGCGCCCCGCGGCCATCCCACGCTGGGCTGCGCTCGCCAGTCTCGGCATGCTGGCGATGATCTGGTCGAGCATGGGCGCGTCCGTGTCGCCGATCGCCACGACGCGCGTGATTGCGGCGGAAACCGCGTGAGGCGATCGGTCTACACTCCCATCGTGGGCGGTCGGCGGCAGTGGGACGGCCGGCGCATGGCTGGTCGCTGAGCGGGGGCGCAGCACGCCGCTCTGGGCCACGGGTGTCTCCAGTCCGTGTGACGGTGGATCGCGATCCACTTGTGGACCAGCCAGGTGGATCGCGATCCACCGCAGGAATCGGC
>JBAZUW010000448.1:0-2609 GCA_041661205.1 Phycisphaerales bacterium | reverse complement strand
GGGCCTGCGAACCGAGTCGCCGGCCCGACCAACCCCGGCGCGCTCACCATTTTCCCACGGCGTGACGACAGCCCACCCGTCGGTGCGCCCGCGTGGTTTTGGCCCGGCGCCCGGCTTCCCCGTCACGGTTGAGACTGCCGCTGCGAACTTTACGGCGGCTTGCGCGCGACGCTCCCGATGAGGCGCATCACCCGCCCGCACCCCGGACACTTGGGTGGCGGCAGCGGTAACGGCGTTACCAGTGCGGGCGCCCGCCAGTCCAGCAGCGCGGCGATGCGTTCCCGCCGGGCTTTGGCCGCCGCGCCCAACCACCCGTAGTGCCGCACGCGTTGAAAACCCTTGGGCAACACGTGCTGCAACACCCGCCGCACAAACTCGCTCCCGCTCACCGTGCCGCGCTTCGGCGTCCCGCCGTTCTCACGGTAACGGAACGTCACGCGCTGCGCGTTCCACGTTTCAAGCTGGCTTTCGTGCAACGGCGGGCGGCACAGATACGCCGCCAGATATTTCAGCGCGGCTTCGCCCGAGCCGACGGGTTGCACATCCGCCACCCACTTCACCCACCACACTCTGGCCGGCACGGCTTGGAACAACTCCGGTTGCTCCGCCTGCAACCACGCTTTCAATCGCCCCTTGAACCGCGCCGCCAGCTTGACCTGCGGTACGAGGAACTCCCGATCCTTCACGCGCACCCAGCGCAGTTGATCCGCCGTGAGTCCGCCGCCGGGCACGAGCAGATGCACGTGCGGATGATAGCGCAGATCCCGCGTCCAGGTTTGCAACACCGCGGTGAGCCCGAGTTCGGCCCCGAGATGTTTGGGCTGGGCCGCGAGGTCCTGCAATGCGCCCGCCCCTTCCTTGAGCAGCGCCCCATACCACAACGTCCTGGCCGCACGGATCGGTTCGCGCAGTTCGGCGGGCACCGTGAGCGTGACCAGGAAGTACGGCACCGGCAGCAGGCGCGTGCGTTGGGCTTCCAGCCAGGCCGTCGCGTCGTCGTCCCCGCAGCGCGGACAGGCGCGATGGTTGCACGAATGATAGGCGTAGTGCTCCCGCCCGCAGCCGCAGCGGTAGAGTTGCCCACCCAGCGCCGAAGTCCGGCACCGCCGGATCGCCCGCACCGCCGCGGGTTGCTCCGCCGGGATGAGCTTCCCGAACCGCGCGCGGTACGCCGGCCAGTGCGCCGCTAAAATGTCCGCCAGCATCGGCGCGGCCTCACGCCACCGCCCGCTGCAACACCGCCAGTGCCGCCCGCGTGCGCGCCTCGTTGAGCGGCGTCAGGTGCGTGTAGATCAACGTCGTCTCCAGCGACGCGTGCCCGAGATATTGCGAGATGAGCCGCAAGCTCACGCCCTCCTCCAGCAGGTGCGTCGCGTAGCAATGGCGCAACGTATGCACCGTGGCTTCGACCGGCAGGCCCGCCGTCGCGCGGGCCAAACGAAACGTGTTCTGCACGGCACTCACACTGAGATGCGTGGCCGCGCGTTGCGCCGCGTCGGCGGGCTGGCCACGCTCGCGCCAGCCGCAACTTGGCCCGGGAAAGAGGAAGCTCGGATGCCGGTGCGTTTTCCACCACTCGCGCAGGACCTGCACCATCACCGGGGCCAGTGGCACGAAGCGATCCTTCCCGCCCTTCCCACACCGGACATGCAAGCGCGGATGCTCGGTGGCCGTGTCGCGGAAATCGCGCCTTTCAATCCGCACCGCCTCGCCCACGCGCAGACCGGTGTGATAAATCAACCCCAGCACCGCGCGATACCGCGGGTGCTGCACCGCCCGGAGCAACGCCGCCACCTGCTCCCGACTCAACACCAGCGGCAGGGTCTGCGGTGGCGCAATGCGCACCTCCTCGAAGACCGTCCAGTCAGGCACGTGCAGACAGTCGCGGAAGAAGCTGCGCAGGGAACAGCGCGCCAGCTTCATCGCCGAGCCCCCGAACTTCTTCTCCTGCCGCAGGAACAGGAAGTAGGCGCGGAGTTGATCCTCGGTCAGCGTGGCCGGATCGCACGCGTAATGTTCGCCCAGCTTGCGCACATAGCGGACGTACTCGTCCTTGGTGGGCTGCCGATAATCTTTGAGTTGGACAAAGTCCGCGAACTTTGTGAGAGATGGAGACGTGGGAACGTTCTTCGGAACGGTAGTAGTTATCATAGGGCGGCGAGTGTGCCCGTGGATGCGGACGCACGCTCGCCGCCAGTTCCAAAAAACTACGGATCAGCCAGAACCATGAACTCGAATGGCACTTGGAACGACCGCCAGGTCCGCCGCAAAGCGGCTGGGTCCAATCGCCAAAGGATTGAAATGACCGGAGCGCAGCGGAGCGTCATTCCAATCCGTGGTTGAACCCGCCCGGGAAAGTTTCTGAAGTCGTCCCTCACGCCTTGCCTTTTGCTTTTCGTCTGGATCCCTGGCGCCACCCGCGCCGCTGAGACTCAGCGCGACCTTTGCCGCGCGCGTCCGCTTATTGCGGCCGTCCTCGGGCCCTGACTTGGGCCTGCGAACCGAGTCGCCGGCCCGACCAACCCCGGCGCGCTCACCATTTTCCCACGGCGTGACGACAGCCCACCCGTCGGTGCGCCCGCGTGGTTTTGGCCCGGCGCCCGGCTTCC
>JBAZUW010000447.1:0-2610 GCA_041661205.1 Phycisphaerales bacterium | reverse complement strand
TCCAGTCGCAGACTTCGCGCACGGCGCCGTAGCCGCCGGGGCGGGTGGTGACCATTTTGGCGGCCTTGAGTGCCGGCTCGTAGGCGTCGGCCACGGCGATGGGCAGGCCGACCATCTCCATGCAGCCGACGTCGTTGAGGTCGTTGCCGACGTAGGCGACGTTGGCGGGATCGATGCGGCGGGAGCGGAGGAGGGAGGCGAGGCGGGCGGGCTTGTCGTCGATGCCCTGGATGCACTCGAGCTTGAGCTTGCCGCAGCGGGCGGCGACGACGGGGTTCTGTTCCTTGCTCAGCACGAGCATGGGGATGCCGGCGTCCTTGAGCATGCCGATGCCCAGGCCATCGCTGCGGTTGCACATGACGCCTTCGTGACCGGTTTGGAGCACCAGCACGCGGTTGTCGGTCATGACGCCATCAAAGTCGAAGACGACGAGGGCGAGCTTGGCGAGGCGCGGGCGGGCCGCGGCGGGGGTGAGGGTGGTGGTCTTCTTCCCTGTTGCCCGTCGCGTGGTCTTTTTCATGCTGCTTCTCGTTCGCCTTGTGCTTCTCGCCAACACTCAAAGTAGAGCCGATGTTCACCCTCGCCGTCAAACTCCGGGCCGCGGAGCATGGGGGTGAGGCTTTTGTGCCGGGCACTACGGTAGACGCCGGAGAGGCCGGCCTGGCGGATGGCGGCCATCATGGCGCCGTGGTCGTAGGCGCGCACGGGGGCGAAGCGGCTGAGCCACATGGCGAGGGCGGCGCCGGGGCTGGCGTCGGCGGCGGCGCGGCCCAGGGAGATGGCGAAGTAGGGCATATCGCTGTCGACGTAGGCGCGGGTGGCGGTGGCGATGTCGGGGGTGGCGATGCGGATGAGGCCGCCTTTGAACATGTTGGTGCCGTCGGCGCTGTCGCGCCAGCCTCCGGGGCGGACGATGCGGTGGAGTTCTTCCAAGAGGAGGACAAGGTCGGTCTCGCGCATGGTGCTGGGGAGGTCTTCGATGTAGGCGGCGTCGACCGCGCCGCTTGCGAAGTGCAGGCTGCGCAGGTCAGCGGCGTCCACCGGCATCCAGCCGCTTGGGGGCTGCACGCCGGGGGGCGCCATGAATAGCTTGATCGACGGCGTGGGCATCTCCTTCAATCCTCCAACCACGCAGGCGCGAACACATTGCGGTGTGGTACGGCGAGACCTTTCTAGGCGCTGGCCTTGAGTTTGCAGTGGGTCTTGGCCGCACCGAGCGTCAGGGCACGCTGGTGCACACGGAGTTCCTGCGGCAGGACGATGGGGAGCCCGAACTCGGCGCGGGTGGTGTTGGCGGCGGCGGTGCCGATCACCTCGCGCCAATCAGCGTCGCGCAGCAGTTCGTCGATGGCGGTCGCGAAGGCCTCGGGAGAGCCTTCGATTCGCAGGCCGTTCATGCCGTGGGTGACGACGCTGCCCAGGCCCTGGCTGTTGGCGACGAGCACCGGGGCACCACTGGCCATGGCTTCCAACACGGTGATGGGGTGGCCCTCCAGCTCGGAGGACTGCAGGAACATGGTGCACCTGGCGAGGAGCTGGAGGAGCTCGGGGTGGGGCAGGCGCGGGACGAACTCGACCGGCGCTGAAAGGGATTTCGCGAGGGCTTCGAGGTTTTCGCGCTCGGGTCCGTCGCCGACGATGCGGAGGGTGACCTTCGCGCGGGTTTCGTCGGGGAGCTGGGAGATGGCCTCGATGAGAATGCTCACGCGTTTGCGGGCCACGAGTTTGCCGCTGAAGACCAGCAGCCCGGGTTCGCGTTCGGCGGTGTCGAGTGAGTCATTTGGGGTGAGCACGAAGCTGGGGACGACGCTGCATCGCGAGGACTCAAGGCCATATCGCCACGCCAGATCTTCAATCATTTCGCGGGTGCTGCCAACCACGACATCCGCGCCGCGGCAGAGGTTGCTCTCCTGCACGGCGGCGGCGATCGCCTGGGGAGACTCGGTGCCGTGCTCGAAGGCCACGAAGCGGGTCCAAAGGTAGCTACCCCGGGCGACGAGGCCGGTGATGATGCCCCGGGCGCGGAGTGAATCGGCGATGGAGACGGCGACATCGCTGCGGACCATCTGGTGGGTCTTGATGACGGCGGCGCGGGAACCCTCGCAGGCGTCGGCGACGCGCATGGAGATCGAGGCGGTGACGTCGTTGGTGCCCAGGCCGTGGGCGTTGGCGATGACGGTGATTTTCTGGGCGGCGGCGGGGGAAGGGAGCTGGGCGAGGGCGGCGGCGTCGTCGGCGTCGCCATAGCTGACGATGATGATGCGTTCGTAGTGCTCGTGCAACCCCTCGTAGAGCGCCCACTCACGCGCCAGCAGGCCACTGTGTGACCAGGCGCGAAGGGAGACCCCGCCAGGAAGGACAATGACCAGAGTGTCGGCTGCGAGTTCGTTCATAGTTCGCTCTTGCTCCGATGCGAGTGCTTATCGGCATGAGCGTGCGACGACTCGCGGCGGCTTCGTAAAAGCCCGGGAATCGGGAAGAATTGTGCCGGGAGGGCCGCGATAACGGCGGTTCCGGGGGCGTGGACGAGCGCGCGGATTGTGAATAACTGGCATGGACGCGCGCGGTGCGGGGGGCGCGGCGCCAGGGAGGTGGTCAGCCCTGAATGTC
>JBAZUW010000446.1:0-2622 GCA_041661205.1 Phycisphaerales bacterium | reverse complement strand
GATGTGGTGGAGGTGTTCGGGGATGTTCCGCCGGCAGCGCTCGCACAGGCCCACCGCTCGAGCGCGGACGATCGCCTTGGTCGCCTCGGGGATCGGGTCGCTGAACGTCGAGCGCAATGGAACCGATCGCGGCCTGGGCGTTGTCTTGGGCGCCGGAACAGGGCTGGCGAAAGTTGCCCTACTTGGGCGCTTGATCGGCGCGGACCGCGGCTTGAACGTCGACCAACGGCGGTTGCCGTCGGCGTCAAACTCCTTCGGGCGAAACGCTGATCGCTTCAACGATCAACATCTCCGGAATCCTTGTAGCAGGCAGGGCAGGTAAAGCCGCACGCCCAGCAGGATCCATCGCGAGTCGGAACGTAGCGGACGTGGCTGCGAACACTGCCGACCTTCTTGAGGCGGCCAGCCGCCACCAAATTTTCCAAGTGATAGACCACCGTGCTTGTGCTTTGAAGGCCCACGGCGGCGCAGATCTCGCGAATGCTCGGAGGCCAGCCATCGACGCGGCAGACATCCTCGACATAGGAGGCGATCTGCTCACGGCGAATCGTGGCAAGGGGTACCGACGTCTCTTGCGACATTAGCGCTCCTCTTTTCCTGGGCAATGGCCATCGGCCCATTCCGAGGCGCCGGGACCATAGCCAGCGCCCTCGAATTTGCAGACCCGGCACTCCCACAGCGATTCGCCGATCTGATCCCACTGGTGCTTGCGGCGCGTCTTGTGAGTCGTAAACTTGAGAGCGGCGGCTAGCGCGTCAAGGTCGGCAATGGCCCGGCACGCATCGGTTCCGGCCGGACCTCCCGATGCCGCGCCGCACGCACAAAACGCCGCGGTCTCGAAGTCGCTAAAAGTTGACTCGTGATGCGCCATCGCCAAGACACGCAGGGACGCAATCATGGCCTCAAACTCGGCCTTTGAGCGAGGTAACGGCATCAGCGGGCCTCCCAGGCAGCCAGGGCGGCGGTGGGTATCAATTGGCGGATGGCCTGCGCGAGGTTCCAGCGCCCCTTGTCCGTGGCCACGACGCCCTCAGGTAGCGCCCCGTCGTCAAACTCTTGGGCGAGGATTCGGAAGTTCCCCAGAGCATCCTCCAGTCCTTGGGCGGCGGCCGTGAGCCGGGCGATGGTCTCGACGGGGGTTTCCAGCGCGAGGGCGTGCGGGGCAAGGGCGGCCTCGATGGCGATGCTCTCGGCGATCAGCAAGGCGCGGGAACAGGTGAGGGCGTCCCGCTCTTTGGTGAGCCGGGCGATCTCGGCGCGGGCATTGGTGAGCATGGCGGCCATCCTGGAGTGGTCCATGTTCAACACGCTGTGCCCTTCCGTGAGCCGGGCGATCTCGGCGGCTTGGGCCTCGTAGGCAACCCAGAGTCGCGGGTACTCGTCGCGCACGGTCGGGCCGTGGTCGATCAGCGTGTCCGGTAGGCGTTTGCGTCGCTCGGGTGTCGTCATAGTTGGGACTCCTCGGCCCGGCGTTCTAGTCCTTCGAGACGCGCTTCCATGCTCTGCATCCGATCGCGAAGGCCATCAACCTCGGAGCGAGACTCCCGCAAGGAATGTTCCAAACGGTCCACATGGCTACGGAGCGAAGACACTTCATGACTGTCCGCCTTTTGTCTGATCTGGGACGCAAGGTCATGGATGTCGCGTCCCGCTTGGGTGAAAGGACTACTTTGCATTGCGGGCCTCCTCGGGGGCGGTGAGAGCACGGACGCGGGCGAGGAAACGCTCGGCCCGGACGATCCACGCGGAGCTGACGGGATCTCGTGTTGCCTCCAGTGCCATCACCAGCGCCGTCACCAGCTCGGGCAGCAGGGCGGCGGCCAAGAGCAGGGATGCGATAACATCCGACTCCCGCCCATTGAGCGCGTGCGGAATGATCATGCGCTTGGGGTCGAACATCCAGATATGCTCATCTTGCAGCGCCGCCACTTCCTCGGGGGTCAGCAGTCTAGCCACGGCTCACCTCCATTGCCGTCAAGGCATCACGGCAGAGTTTCACGTCGAACTTCCGCAGGGACACGCACGCGCTTGTCTTGCTCCGCTGAACGATGTTCTGGCAGGCACCGGCCAAAAGACCGATCACGTTAGGGGTTACGCCTGCCTTGATCCAGTCAACCAGCGCCGTTTCGCACAGGCGACACAGATGTTCGGTCGGGCCGGGGTGGCCTACGCGCCGCGATATTTCGACCGGTCCTTGGTCAAACACCGGGCTCCCCCCGCTGTCAAACGTCGCCTCTCCCGTTACACCGCACCTGTCGCAGGTGTAGACGGTTTTCGCGGGGATTTGGGCGCTAGCCACGGCTCACTTCCTCGGGGGTCAGCGGCAGGGCGCGGCGCTTGTTGTCAGCTACGATATGGCAGTGCCGACATAACCAAAGCACATCTAATGGCTTTGAATAGTCATCATGGTGGCCCTCTATGCGACCAAAGCGCCCACAATTACTACAGATCGTAGGCCTTATCAGCCACCCGGCATCCACGGCTGCTCGCACGGCGCGACGAGCCCTTAAAACGTTGACTGGCGTTTTAACTCTTTGCGTTTTTTCACTGCGCCGCCATCTGGCTCTATCAATTTCAGGGTTAGCGTTGTAGCGCGAACGACGTTGAGACGCAATCTTGTCT
>JBAZUW010000445.1:0-2628 GCA_041661205.1 Phycisphaerales bacterium | reverse complement strand
ACGATGAAGAACATCCCCGCCGAAACGATCCCGTGCGAGACCATCTGGAACATCCCCGCCGACAGCCCCATCGCCGCGAAATCGGGCTTCTGGACAACTCCCGTCAACTCATGGAATCGGAAGGCGCCCAGGCCCATGAGGACATAACCCATGTGGCTCACCGAGCTGTACGCCACCAGCCGCTTGAAATCGGTCTGGGCGAGGGCCGCCAACGCCCCGTACAGCACGCAGAAGACCCCCAGCGCCACGATGAACCACGCGCACTCCGCGAAGCCCAGCGGACAGATGGGGATCGCCACGCGGATGAGGCCATAGCCCCCCAGCTTTAGGAGAATGCCCGCCAGGATCATGCTGACGGGCGTCGGTGCTTCGACGTGGGCATCCGGCAGCCAGGTGTGCAACGGAACCACCGGCAGCTTGATCGCGAAGGCGATGAACAGCAGCACGAACGCCGTGAACTGCAGGCTCTCATTCCAGATGGCCAAGGGTTCAGCCGCTGGCGCGATGTTCCGGACCGCATCGGCCTGCCCCTGACCCAGCCGCGCCAGTTCGAGTAGATCGAACGAGCCGTTCGAGCCGGCGTAGAGCATCAACATCGCGATCAAGAGGCAGATCCCCCCCGCGAGGGTGTAGAGGAAGAACTTGATGGCCGCATATTCCTTCCGCGGCCCGCCCCACAGGCCGATCAGGAAGTACATCGGCAAGAGCATCACTTCCCACATCACGAAGAAGAGGAAGAAGTCGAGGGCGAAGAAGACTCCCATCACGCCCGTTTCCAGGAGCAACATCAGGAACAGGAAGCCCCGCACATGCGTTTCGATCTTCCACGAGGCAACCAGTGCCAGCACGAAAATTAACGCCGTCAGCAATATCAGCGGCAGGCTGAAGCCATCCACACCAATCGAGTAATTCACGTTCCACGTCGGGATCCACGGCAGCGACATCCCCAGCAGAATGTCGAACCGCCTCGAGGCGACATCCGTTGAACCCGGTGCCTCGGCGATATAGCCCAGCGCCACACCGGCCAATTGGCACGTGATGCAAAGCTCGGCGGTGACTCCCGCCAAGGCGTACCAGCGCATGGCGGCCACCGCCCGTGCGGGAAAGCCGAACAGTCCCAGGCCCCACAACACGGGCAGGAAGACGGCACAGCTCATCAGGAATTGCGGGTCGGCAAGCATCAGGTCGGCAGACATTTCAGAAGAGGAAGAACACCTGTTTCAACGGATGGAGAACTCTCGAGGGATCGTTTACTTGCCGCCGGGCATCCAGGCGAAGAGCAGCAGGAACAGCACCACCACCGCCGCCGCCGCCAGCAGCACGTATTGCCGGATGTGGCCCGTCTGCGCCTGCCTCAAGGAGAGGCCCGAATTCCAGACGCCCCGCCCGAAACCGTCGACCAGTTTGTCGATGATCCCTTCGTCGCACCAGCGGCTCCACGCCGAAACACGCACCGAGAACGCCGCTCCGGCATCGATCAGAGGGTCGAGGATCCATTCGTCCATCCGCCCCACATGCCCCGCCAGCACCAGCACCGGCTGCACGAGGAACATCCGGTAGAGCCGGTCGAAGTACCACCGCGCCGTCGCGAGATGCGTGATCGCCCCGAACTGACGCGACAGATCGGCCGCGGAGATGATCCGCTGCCCGTAGACCGCCCAGGCGATCAGGGCGCCCAGCCACGCCGCCGTCAATGTGATCGCACCGGCTGTCCCGTGAATCGCGTGTCGCGCCTCGGGATCCGCCCATTGCACCACGAACGTCCGCCCCGCCGTCCCGCTGCCGAAGCCCGGCATCAGGCTCCCACTCTGTTGCACGAGGCTCGAAAGCCAGCCTCCCTCGCCACCCAGCGCCGAGAACGCCGCGAGGACCGCCAGCACCACCAGCGGCAACGTGATGGGCCACGGCCCTTCATGGATCTTGAGCATCGACAGGTGTGCGGGTGTCTCGCTGGCGAACAGCCTCAGCCAGAGCCGCAGACTGTACGCCGCCGTCAGACACGCCCCTAGGATCACGGCCATCAGCAGGAGCAGGTGCTGCGGATTCTTCAGCACAAAGGCCATCGTCCCCGACACGATCGCATCCTTCGAGTGAAAGCCCGAAAAGCCCAGGCTCTCACCGAAGATCGTCACATACGGCACCGCCAACCCCGACAGCGCCAGTACTCCGATCAGCATGGTGAATGCGGTGAGCGGCAGCCGGGGTCTCAACCCTCCCAGACGGTCGAGATCTTGCTCGTGATGCACCGCGTGAATGACACTTCCCGCCCCCAGGAAGAGGAGCGATTTGAAGAACGCATGCGTCACCAGATGAAACAGCGCCGCCTCCCACGCCCCCACACCGATGCCCAGCAGCATCATCCCCAACTGGCTGATCGTGGAATGGGCCAGCACTTGCTTCAGGTCGCGGGCCACCAGGGCCATGCTCGCCCCCAACAGCAGCGTCGCGATCCCCACATACGCCAGCACCAGCAAGGCTTCAGGGAGCAGCACCGGCACCACCCGCGCCGCGAGATAGACCCCCGCCGCCACCATCGTCGCCGAGTGAACCAGCGCGGAGACCGGCGTCGGTCCTTCCATCGCATCGACCAGCCACGTGTGCAGCGGGAACTGGGCACTCTTCCCCACA
>JBAZUW010000444.1:0-2629 GCA_041661205.1 Phycisphaerales bacterium | reverse complement strand
CACGAAGCCGGGCATGCGATGCGCATCCACGTGATCGGGCCCGTTCTGGGCGTCATCCTCCAGGACGAAGATCGCAGTGTCGGCCCAGAATCTCGACCGGCTCACGGCCTCAACGACCCGCCCGAACGCGAGGTCGTTGTCCGCCACCATCGCGGTCGGGGTCGACTTTCCGGCCCGCGTACCCTGCGTGTGGTCGTTGCCCAGTCGCACCACCTGCAGGCGCGGCATGCCCCCGTCGCGCTCGAAGCGCCGCAGCTCCGCGATGAACCGCTCCGCCCGTTTCACGTCCGGATAATCCAGGTCCCAGGCGCGATACTGTGCGTCGATGTGCCCCACCAGCACGGGCAGCGACGCGATCGACTGCACGGTGGAAGGTTCCTTCGGCGTGAAACAGAACTCTCCGTAACTCCGGTAACTCACGCCCGCCTCGGCGGCGCGGTTCCAGAGATAGCCGTTGGCGGGCGTCGCGATCGGGTAACTCCCTTCGGACGGATAATCGTACTTCTTGCCCGCGTTGTGGCCATAGCTCAACGGCCAGGACTTTTCGACGAAGTCGGTCGCGAACGCCCCCATCGTCCACTCGTGTCCGTCCGCGCTCACTTCGCCGTCGGCGTAGAGATTGTCGAACAGCACGAACTCGCGGGCCAGTGCGTGCGCATTGGGTGTCACTCCCTCGGGAAACAGGCACAGCCGCGGGTCGCCGTTGCCCGTTTCGAGATCGCCCAAGACCTGATCGTAGGTGCGGTTTTCGCGCACGACATAGATCACATGTTTGATCGGCGACGGATCGCCCACCCGGGCCGGGATCGGGCTGCCCGGCGGGCGCGCGCCCCGCGGCGCGGCGTCCGCCGCCAGGGGCGAGCACGCAAACGCGACCTTCGACCAGGCCCCAAATTGCGCGGCGCGGTTCCGCTTCGCCGGCAGGTCGATCAGCGAGACCGTGCCGCGCATCAAGCCGCCGATGTACTCCCGCAGATCGCTCGGAACCGGTACGCCGGGCGACGGACCGCGGGGGTTCGGTGCTGAAGCCGAGCCTTTGCCGTTGGCGATCAGGAGCGTCCGGCCATCGCGCGAGACCCGCACGCTCGTGGGGAACCAGCCCACGGGAATGAATCCCAGCGATCGCGCCCGGCCGCGCTCTGCCACGTCGAAAACCGCCACGTTGTTGTTCGTGGCATTGGCGGCGAACAACAGATCCCCCTCCGGCGTCAACGCGAGACTGTTGGGCATCGAACCGGGCGGCGCGCCGGGAAACAACGACGCCGTCAGCCGCTCGATCACCCGGCCGCTCGCGGCGTCGATCACGCTCACCGTGTTGTGATTGGCCTCCGCGACAAACAAACGCCCATCCGCCGCCAGCACCATCTCGTTCGGATGCGGGCCGACCGGCCAGCGGGCGACGTCTGCTCCCGTCTGCGCATCGAGCACCAGCACCGCCGCCTGCGCCCACAAGCTCACGTAGAGCCGTCCGCGTTCTTCATCGGCCACGCAGGCAAAGGGAAAGGGCGCGCTCGCGCTCGAGTCCGCCCCGACGCGATTGTCCTCCGGTGCCATCTGCCGCGCGCCCTGCGGCGCCGCAAACGCGCGCTCCCAGCCGATCACGCCGTCCGGCGTGGCCACCTGCATCACCCGCTGGCCCCACACCTCCGCGACAAACAGCGCCCGGCCGTCGGCCGACACCGCGACCCCCGCCGGCACCCCGCGCTCCCGGCCGGCGCGCAGCCGCAATTCCCGCCGCGCCGAAAGATAGCCGTCCTTGAATTCGAACGCATGCACCGCCTCCGTCCCCGCACCGCTCACATAGAGCGCCCCTCCGTCCGGCGACCAGGCCAGACCGTAGAAGGCCTCCGGCAGCGCCACCTGCGCCACCAACCTGGCCGTCTTCACTTCCAGGATACGCACTTCGTGCTGGCCCCAGCCGCAATGCAGCACGGCCGCCCACGTCCCCGCCGGATGCAGCGCGACGTTGGCCGGGAAATCCCCGACGTTCACCTGCCGGCCCACCGGGCGCAGCGACCACTGATTGGGCAGCAGCACCGATCCGTCGCGCTGCACCCCGGGGAGAATCGTCCCGCCCGGCGCCGCCCGCCAGCGCCAGGCCGGCGGCCATCCTTGAAAACAAGCGAGGGCTTCTCATGGGAAAAACGTAGGGAGCGCCCCACCGAAACCAAGCGCGAACCAGCGGCAGGCCCGTCTTTGCCCGACAGATATCCCGTTGCCCTGGGCCGCGGGCAGCGCCACCAAATAACCCCCAGCATGCCGCCGCTTCGCCTCGACCTTCTGCCCGCCGGCTTCGCCCGGGTCGCCTCCCGCTCTCCCGCATGAGTCGCCTGACCTGCTATCGCTGCTTCTGGCCCGAACCGCTTTGCTGGTGCAAATCGATCACGCCGATGGAGACGCGAACGCAGTTCGTGTTCCTGATGCACCCCAAGGAATTCAAGCAGGAGAAGGCCGCAACCGGGCGGCTCACGCACCTTTGCCTCGCCCACAGCCGCATCGTGTGCGGCATCGAGTTCGATCGCAACGAAGCCGTCCAGGAACTGATCCGCGATCCCGCCAACTTCCCCGTGCTCCTCTACCCCGGTCGCGACGCCATCAACCTCACGCCGGAGCCCGGCGGCGGCGATGC
>JBAZUW010000443.1:0-2639 GCA_041661205.1 Phycisphaerales bacterium | reverse complement strand
TGTGGGCCCACTGGCGGGGGGGGGGGATGTGGGGGGCGGCGAGGGGCTGGGGTTGGGCGGCTCTGGTGGCGGCGGGGGCGGAGCGAGCTTTTTCGGGCGAGAAGCACAGGGAAACCGCTTCGCATACATCGTTGACGTGTCGTCGTCTATGGAGGGGGGCCGCATCCAGTCGCTGCAGCGCGAGCTTGATCGGTCGATCGATGGATTGCTGGAGACCAGCGAGTTCCAAGTGGTGCAGTACTCGACGGACTCGCAGGTGGTCACCGAGAAGGACAGCTGGAATCAGGCGTCGCCGGCGGGCAAACGCTCGGCGCACGCCCGCATCGGCCTGATGGTGGCGAATGGTTCGACCAATCCGCTCCCAGCCTTTGAGATCATCTTTCGGATGAGGCCACGGCCCGATGCGATCTACTTCCTGACCGACGGCGAGTTCCCCGATGACATCGCCGAGAAAATCACAACGCTGAATCGGCAACTGAAGATCCCCATTCACTGTATTTGTCTGGAGAGCCAGGAGGGCGAGCTCCGCATGAAGCAGATCGCCAAAGTCTCACGCGGCACGTACACCTACGTCCCACCGAAGAACTGAGAAGACTTGCGTTGAAGACACTGTCTGTCCATCTTGTGTGCGGGCTTGTGTGCGGGGGTGCGAGCTTTGGCTTAAGTGCCGCGCTGGCGCAAGGGCCTGCCCCGACGCTGAAGGAAGCCACCCCGTCGTTGGCCCCATCGAGCGTCGCCACGCTTCGATCCGGGCAGGGCGAACCGGGCCTGCATGTGCACGACGCCACGGTGCAGGGCGTGCTGGCGAGCGAAGGGGAGGAACCCCCAAAGTGGCTGGCGTGGGACCGGGTGGAGGCGGTGAGCGGTCCAGAGAGCGCCAAGGCCGCGGCCTTCAGCGTGCTCTCCACGGATTTGTGGCGGGCCCGGACGCGGCTGGAGCGTGGAGATATCCCCGGGGCTGAGCCGCTCTTTGAGGCGCACGCTCAGGAACTCGCGGAGCAGCAGGGGCCCACTTCAGCACTGGCGGCGGCCGGGCTCATGCGCTGTGCGCTCTGGCGGGGCGCCTGGGCATCGGCCGTGCGCCCCATGCTGGCGTATGTGTACGCCACGGGCCAAGGCAGCGAGAACTGGTGGCCTCGGCCGACGCCCAAGCGAGACGAGATTCGCGACATTGACCTCGGAGATCCCCTCTTCTTTGACCAGACGCTCGGGCTCAGCCCCGCGATCCCGCCGATGTTTCTGAACCTGCCCGCGACGCGCGTCTTGGCCAACGAGGATTGGGCGAAGGTGGCGCCGGCGGGGTCGAGGGCGGAGCAGTTGGCGAACTTGTATCGGCTGGCCGCCACGCTGGAAGCCAGGCCGGACGAGCCCGCCAACCTGCCGGAGCGACCCAGGGGCGACGAGGGATTGGCACTGGTGTGGGACATTGTCGCAGCACGATTTGGCGAGACGGCAGACCGCAATGTGAGCCGGGCGCGGCTGCGGGAACGACTGAGGAGCGCCCAGCCCCTGTGGCAGGAGATCTGGTGCAAGGTGGCGATCGGCCGCTCGCTGGTGCGGGAGAGCGACCGAGACCAAAAGCTGATCGGCGTGGCGGATTTGCTGGAGCCTGAAGCGAGATATCCGCGTGAACATCCGTATTTGACAGGGCTGGCGCTCGCGGAAGCGGCGGTCCAGTTAGCGAATCTAGGCGATGCCGACGGGGCGTCGCGATTGAAGTCGGAGTTGAGTGAGACGTTTCCGTCGCACCCGGCGCTGGGCTGGGATGCGATTCTGCGGGTGAGTGCTCCGGCAGCACCCGTGACCAAGGACCAGGGAGGTACACCGTGACAGTGTCATTCGCGGCTCAGGTGGCCGCAGCCGTGCTGGGGTTTCAAGATACGACCGCAGCGCCCGCGCCTGCGCCGCACGGGCGCACGCTGCTGGAGTACATCCAGTCAGGGGGGTTCCTCAGCTACGTGCTGATCGCGCTGTCGATCACCGCGGTGGCGCTGGTGATCATCAACGTGATCAAGAACCGGATGGAGGCGTGGGCCCCGCCGGCCTCGGTGGAGCTCCTCGGACGGATGCTGCGCGACGGCGACATCGAAAGTGTGAAGCGCTACTGCGCCTCGCCTGAAAACGACAACTTCGTGGCCAACGTGATCGGCAACGCCATCCTGCGTTGCTCGCGATCGTCGCTCGGTTTTCTGGAACTTCGTTCGGCCCTAGAAGAGGCCGGCGGGCAGGAAGTGGAGCGTCGCTATCGCTCGCTGGAGAGCATCGCGCTGATCGCGGCCCTGGGCCCGATGCTTGGGCTGCTGGGCACCGTGATCGGCCTGATCGGCGCGTTCGGAACGCTGTCGCAGGTGGAAGGTGCCGCCCGATCCAAGGAACTGGCGGACTTCATGTCGCTGGCGCTGGTGAACACCGCCGAGGGCTTGGCGGTGGCGATTCCGTGCACGGCGTTTTATTCGATCTTTCGTCGCCGCGTAGACCGCCTGGCGCTGGAGGCGGGGCTCATCATTGAAGGATTGACAACGCCGCTGGAGCAGCGACTGGGTGCGGCCCCTGCGCCGCGGGCCGCCGCCCCGGGGGCGCAGGATCGCCCCGCGCCGGTGCTGCGTCCAGCGCCGGCCCCGGTGGTCGGGCCGCAGGGG
>JBAZUW010000442.1:0-2644 GCA_041661205.1 Phycisphaerales bacterium | reverse complement strand
GCGGAATAGTCGACCGGACTTGTAAGTGGGACGGTGTGGACACGGGCCTTTGAGCCGATCCAGGCGGCGAACTGGTTGGCGAGTTCCGGCTCCTTATCGCTCAGCAGGTGAACCTCATCGAACTCGACCTGATCCGTCAGGGTCTTGATCGGGCCTGACCCTTCGATGTGCCGAGCTTGCTTCCCGAGGAGTCGCTTCACAGCTTCCAGGGCGACTTCGCTAACTGCACCCGACCAGGCGAACAGGTCGGCGTCTCCGATCCAGCAGAAGACGAGTTTTCGGGCGCCTTGGGCGATTGGACAACTCCATTTGTACCATGGATAACGGGAAGTGTACCCGGCCGAGTGGTGCTCCGGAAAATTGCCTCCGCATCCATCTAAGCACTGCTGAAATGGATTTGCGGTGCAGTGGGGCGGATGTGGAAGAGGCCGTCCGACGGATGCCGAACGTATCCGTCACCACCTTGCAGTATCTCCGATGCCGTCAAGCTTTCAGAAACCCATCAAAGTTGGTGAGCTTCCAAAAGGGCTCTCCCCCTCGCTCGTCGATAAATAGACGGCCAATCTGGTCGAGCCCCGAGGGTCAAGCCAATCACCGATTGTGGCTATTTCGAAACCCGCGAGGCACACTCCGCCAACTCCCTGTACCTCGCCCTCGTCACCCAGCTCGCATGCCCCGCGAGATACTGGACTTCCTCCACCGTTTTGCCCGCCCGGATTAGCCTCACCACGTATTCCCTGCGAAGGTCGCGCAGCGTGACCTCCGGGCACCCGGCCCGCGCGGCCAGCCGACCGAAGATGTCGTAGATCGCCTGATCCGTCATTCTTCGGAAGCGGATCAAGCCGCCCCGATCCACCGGCAGCAGCAGCGGCCCCGGCTCGCTCGTGCGCACCGCCAGCCACTCAGCGATCAGGCGGCGTGAAGCCTTGGGCAACGTGACAAACCGGTCATACTCCGGCCGGTCGCCTCGGATGTGCAGGCGACCCGTTAACGCCTCATAATCGCCCACATCGATCCCCGCGGCTTCGGCTCGGCGTAGTCCCGAGGACAGGAAGATCGCGAGCAGGGCCGCATCTCGGCGGCCGGCAGCGGTCGCGTCCTTCTCGCATGCATCGAACAAGCTCGTAATCATCGCCGCGCTTACGGGAACAGCCTTGGCAATCAGCTTGGCCTTGACCATCTCCAGGCTAGCCGCGGCTTGGAAGTCTCCCTCACTCATCAGCCCCATATCGCGGCAGGCCCTCAGCACGCCGCGGATCACCGAAAGAATCTTGTTCGCCGTTGCGGGAGCCAAGTCGCCCTTGAGCTCCGCACGCAGCCGCACGGTGTCGGGGCGGCGTAGCCGCTCCCAACGCAGTTTGAAGGGATCAGCCCCATCGACACCGGTGACCATAAATGCCAGCCGCACAAGTGATTCCTGAACGGTGCGCTTCGAGCCCTTGCCCAGGCTCAGCAGGTATCGCGCGGCCGGCGAATCCGACACCGGTCGATCTCGGTCAATCCACGTGGATGGAGCAGGTCGCTTGGCCATGCCTAGACGCCCGCGGGTTGATGAATCACGGGCATTTCCTCGCCGTCGTCAAACACCAACGTCTTCTCCGGCCACCGCAACGCGGCCAGGCGCCCGGTGAATGGCCCGTGCAGCCGTCCCTGGCTGCGGTCGTACCAGCGGCCCCCAACCGAATAGTCGATGCACATCGCGGGCCCAGGGCCAAGCGTGCGATTCAGGGACGGTTTGGACAGCACGCCATCGTCTTCGCGGATGCCCGCGACGGGAATCCGCCAGTAGTGCCCAAAGATCATCCAGCGAGGATCGCGGTAGGAGTTCCACCACGGCAGCCGCATCTCATCCCGCACCTTCCCGCCGGCGGTGTACGGTGCCGGCGCGGCTTTTTCGGGGCCGGAGGTGATCAGCTTGACCGGATTGCGATTCTGCAGCGCCAGACTCCGCTCGACGGAGCCGGCTCCCGCGGGCAGACTCGCCTCGATCTTCGCGCGGTGCGTTTGCAGGGCCTCGGCGGGCCCAGGCTCGCCATCCAGCGCCGCGAGGCACACGTCGTCCCAGCATGCGTGCACCGCGCGAATGTCGTGCCGCTCAAGGGCCAGCGGCAGGCCTCGCAGGAAGTCCAGCACCTCCCGCCGCTCCGCATCGTTGGTGGCTCGGCGCTCCCACTGATGAACCGGTCCGTGGCCGAAAAGCCAAGTGTTCTCCGCCTTGCGCGAGCCCGCCACCGCGTTGAGGTCGTGGTTGCCCATCAGCGCCATCGCGTTGCCCCGATCGATCATGGTGGCGACGGTGCGGACTACCGCCAGACTGTCCGTCCCACGGTCGATTAAATCGCCCAGGAACACCAGCCGCCTACCACGCGGGTGGTGCCCGAGGTCGTCATATCCAAGGCGATGCAGCAAGAGCCGCAGGGCATCAATCTCGCCGTGAATGTCGCCGACAAAGTCGAGCGATCCTTCGGGCAGGCGTCGGAGCGGTCGCCAGGCATGGCGGACAGGGGCTTCGGACACAGTGGGGGCGTCATTCATGGTCACCGGGGCACCTCCGAAGACATGATAAACTCACATTCTCATAAGTCAATGCACGAGCAAGGGTTCCTCCTTTCAACACGGAGACGGGCTAAATTGCTCCCAGATC
>JBAZUW010000441.1:484-2649 GCA_041661205.1 Phycisphaerales bacterium | reverse complement strand
CGCGTGGGCTGTTGCTTGGCACCCTGATCGGCGAAATCCAGACGCAGGGCTCCTCCCCCTTGTTCGAGGCCATCGTGCCGCAGCTCCTGGCGGTCGGTTCGGTCTCCGGCCTGTCTCAGGCCTATGACACGGTGGGTGGCGGGGCGGTGTCGCTGGTGCCGCAGGCGCTGATGGGCGCGGCCTCGGGCTCGCTCGCCAGCATCGCCAGCCAGCTCGACCGCTGGCGCACCGGCACGCGGATCGCCGGTCCCGCCACGGCGCCGGCGCCCTCCGCCGAGGCCGGCGCCGGCGGCTCGCTCTCGCGCGCCCTGTGGGCGGCGCCCATGGGCAACGCCACCACCGGCGGGGGGCTCTCCGGTTCCAGCTTCGGCGGGTCCATCGGCATCGACGGCGAGCTCGCGAGCCTGCCGCTCCTGCTCGGCGGCGCCGTGAATTATTCCGAAACCGACCTCTCCGCCAACGCTTATGGCGCCACCACCACCACGGGCTACGGAGGCGTCAGCCTCTACGGCCTCTATCGGATGGGCCCGGCCTATGTCTCGGCCATCGCCACGCTGGGCTATGGCTCGTCCAACTTCGACCGCAACCTGCACGGTCTCGGCCTCAACCTCGCCACCAGCTCGGGTTTCGACGGCACCGTGTTCGGCGGGCGGATCGAGGCGGGCTACAGCGTGCCGCTGGACGCAATCGGCACCAGACTGACGCCGTTCGCAGCGTTCCAGCCCATGGGTCTGCGGCTCGGCTCGGGCTCGGAGCGCTTCGGCTTGCTGGGCCCGGGCTTCAGCTATGACAGCACCACCATCACCGCTTTGCCGATCTATCTCGGCGTCCAGCTCGATGCCGTGTGGGCCGCGGGCAACGGCACGAGCTACGCGCCATTCCTGCGGGCCGCCTGGATGCACGACTTCAGCCCGAACCGCGACGTGCCACGCAGCTTTGCGGAGCTTCCGAATTTCAGCTTCTCGGCCAGCGCCATCCCGACGGTCAGCGATGCGGTGGATATCCACGCCGGCATTCAGTTCGCTGCCGGCCCGAACGTCTCGCTCTCCGCCGGCCTCGATGCGCAACTGGCCGCGAGCTATTCCACCATCGGCGCAAGCGCCGCCCTGCGGGTCCGGTGGTGAGCGGGCCCCGGCAAGTTATTTTGGCGGCTTAACCGCTGAGTTCGTCGTTCTCGGTTGTCCGGAGTGGCCGCGGATGCACGGCGGGTCGCCCCTCTCTGAACGAGTCTCGATCCACGCCCCTGCGTGAGGGGCGACGATTGGCGCCCTGAACCGCAATATCGCCCGCGAAGTTTCGATCCACGCCCCTGCGCGAGGGGCGACCGTCACGGAAGAGTCCGACATTCCGACGCGGTTCTGGTTTCGATCCACGCCCCTGCGCGAGGGGCGACTCATCGCGTTGGACGCGGCGGTCCTTGTCGCTGATGTTTCGATCCACGCCCCTGCGCGAGGGGCGACTCGACGGGTTCCGCGTGATCGCGGAGCGCACGGGGTTTCGATCCACGCCCCTGCGCGAGGGGCGACCTCGGTGCCGGACGCGGAGAGCGTGCGGGTGTCCGCGTTTCGATCCACGCCCCTGCGCGAGGGGCGACTGTGCCGTCCGCTGTGCCGCCCGCCGCGCGCGGGAGTTTCGATCCACGCCCCTGCGCGAGGGGCGACCAGATGTTTTCGCCCGTCGCTTCCGCCGTGATGGTGTTTCGATCCACGCCCCTGCGCGAGGGGCGACCACGGCAGTCCGCAATCCATCCAGGCTCTCCGTGTTTCGATCCACGCCCCTGTGTAGGGGATGACGTAGATGACCCGGCACAGGCCGTGGTGCACTGCATGGTCCAGCGCGAAGGAAAGAGAAGCGAGCGTCTTGCCGCCGCCGGTGGGTACGGTGAGGCTGAAAAGTCCTGGCGGGAGCGACGCCTTGGCCACAGCATGGTCGAGAATGGCGGCACGCAACGCGTTGAGCGGCGTCGGCGGCGCGTCCGCGCTCGCCGCCGTCATCGCGGACATATGGGCGCGCAGCCGGTCGCGCAGCGCGGCAAGGTCCGTGTGTCTGCCGCGCTCCGCCTTGTTGCCGGTCGCCCGCGCGTAAAAATCCTCGGTGGCGATGAAATCGGCATCGACGAGGCAGGAGAACAGCATCCGGACAAGAAAGCTCTGCATAAAGCCTTT
>JBAZUW010000441.1:0-474 GCA_041661205.1 Phycisphaerales bacterium | reverse complement strand
CGCGCAGCGGCCTCCATGCGCCGGTTCAGGTCAGCGCCATCCGCCAGTCCCGCATGATGGGCCGCGATAATGGCGGCGAGGATCGTGCCGAGAGTCTTCCCGTAGCGATCCAGCGCGATCCGCGCCCCGGCGGAGGAGTGATCGCCACCCGAGAGGAGATCACCACAAATATAGCCCTGGAATTCGCGCGAAGCCTTGCCGATGTCGTGCAACTGTCCCGCAAGGCGCAGAAGCTCCATACAGCCCAAAGGCGCGGCAAACTCAGCCGCAAGCGCACCTACGGCGGCGCTATGATCCGCAAGGGTTTCCCACAATTCCTTGGGTTGATCACGCAGGGAGTGGGCGTAAACGCTGACACTGAGCTTTCAGGCGGGAGCCGCTCCTCCAAAGATAGACACCTACAGTGCACGCCCTGCCGACGACAATGACGGAATTAGAAGGGTTTCTGCAACCGCCTCTCCAGCCTCACCCCAG
>JBAZUW010000440.1:0-2660 GCA_041661205.1 Phycisphaerales bacterium | reverse complement strand
GCCTACAACACCGACGGCGGATGGCTGAGCCTCTCGACGCAACAGGTGGTCGACAACTGCCGCCGCTTTGTGCTCGAAGAGGGCTTCCGCGGCGTGAAGATCAAGATCGGCTCCAACTCCCCCGGGGCCGACTTGGATCGCGTGGAGGCCGTGCGTGCGGCAATTGGCCCCAACGTCAAGCTCGCGGTCGATGCCAACGGCATCTGGGACCTGCCCACCGCCGTGCGCGTCGGGCGGCGGCTGGCCGATTACGACGTGCTGTGGATCGAGGAGCCGCTCTGGTACGACGATCCTTGGGGCCACGCGCAGTTGGCCCGCGCCATCGCGACTCCCATTGCGCTGGGCGAGCAACTCTACAGCCGCCACGCGTTCCGGGATTTCCTCCACCAGGGCGCGGTGCACTACGTGCAGCCCGACGTGACGCGTTTGGGCGGTGTGACGGAATGGCTGCAAGTGGCCGACATGGCCCACGGATATCGTCTGCCGGTGGCGGCCCACGTGGGCGACATGGGCCAGGTCCACGTACACACCGCCTACGCCCATCCCGCGTGCCGAATCCTCGAGTATATTCCTTGGATCCGCACGGCCTTCGAGGAGCCGGTGACGGTTGTCGACGGCGCGTACGTCCTGCCGCAGCGGCCGGGCGCGGGGACCACACCGCGCCAAGATGCGTTTGAGCGGTTCCAACGGCCGCTGCCCTGAGCAAGCCAATCGCCCTTTCACCAACTCACAGGTGCTTCCATGATCGCAATTTCCCGCAGAAAGCCGCTGATGACTCGACGTGGATTTCAGGCGTGCGCGGCGCTGGGGCTGGCATGGTCGCTCGCGGCCCCAGCGGCGTCTGCCGCCGAGGCTGCCATCGGAAGTCCCCCAACGGTGTTTTGGGCTTCTGACCCGGTGCGCCCCGGCGAAGCCGTCCTGGTGACCGGTGACGGACTGACTGCGGACTGCGCCGTGGAGCTGTTTCGCCTGGCCGATGGACCCTCGGGCGCGGAGCCGCACACGGTCCAATGGCCCGAGAACGTTGTCAAGCCGGATGTGCTTCAGCCGCGAGGGCAGTCGTTGAAGTTCATTCTGCCCGAGGACTTTGGGCCCGGCGTCGTCGCGTTCCGGGTGCGCAGCGGCAAGGCCCTTTCGAAGACAATGCTGCTGAACCTTCCTGACCCGTGGTGGTGTCAGGGAAACGTGGGAGCGGCCGCAACACCCGGCGGCACGGTGCGGTTTCTTGGCAAGAACCTGTGCTGGAGTGGTGGCACGAGTGGTGCGGCGGCGGGTTTGCCGGCGGCAACCGTCGCGCTCGGTGGTCCGCGGAGCGTCACCCTTGCCGCGCGCGGCGATTGCTACAGTCTAACGGTCGACCTTCCCCCGGAGTTGCCGTTGGGGGAATATCAACTGAGGGTCCACAATGGGCGGGGCGGGCCGTGCGCCTGGAGCCGGCCCCTGGCGATCAAGGTTGTTGCGCCCGCGAGCTGGCCGACGCTGACGCTCAACGTGATGGACTTCGGGGCCGACGGTCGCGGGCTGGCCGACGACACGCCGTCGATCGCGGAGGCCCTGGCCCGGCTGAAGGGTGCCGGCGGCGGCGTGCTCTACTTCCCCCGCGGCAGGTACCTGGTCTCAGAGACACTCAACATTCCCGAGCGAACGGTACTCCGCGGCGAAAAGCGGGAGCTTTGCGCGATCTGCTGGCCGGACCGGAAGGAGCCGCTTGCGGACATGATGATCGCAACCCGCAGCTTCGGCATCGAGGATCTGTCATTCTACTCGGCCAACTACGGCAACTTCCTTACGGTGGATTTGAAAAGCCCGGAGATCGGCGACGTGCACCTGCGCCGGTTGCGCGTGGTGGCCAACCGCTATCGCGGACACATGTATCAGGACCCCAAGGAGATGAGCGACCGCTTCACACGCTTCGGCGTGCATGGCGGCAAGCTGCTGGCGTTGGGCGGCCAGAATGTCGAGGTCAGCGACTGCGATCTTCTGAGCTCCGGGTGCGCCTTGTTCCTGACGAGGGCCCGCGGTGCCCGCATCGAGAACAACGTCTTTCGCATGGGCCGTTTCGGTTGGTTCTGGCTCTCGGGCTCTGACGGCGTGGTCTTCGAGAACAACCAGTGCCTGGGGCAGGACCTGTCGACCTGGGGCGGCGGGATCAACTGCCTCGACGGGTCGAGCGTCTCGCAGCACGTCTACTTCGCGCGCAACACCTGCGCCCAGTGGTTCGGCGGCGACAACGAGATGACCACCGACGGCTCGGGCGGGGCGTATTACGGCCGTCTGGCGGCCGCCGAGGGAACCCGGCTCACCACGGCCGACGAGCCCAAGTGGGGCAAACGCGATTGGCGCGGGGCTGCGGTGCTGGTGATCGGCGGTCGCGGCGTCGGGCAATGCCGGCGGGTCGTGCGCACCGAGGGGCGCAAGATCGAGATCGACCGCCCCTGGGACGTCGTGCCCGGCGCCGACTCCCAAGTGACCATCACCATGTACCAAGGCGACTACCTGTTGGTTGAGAACCGCTTTGCCGACATCGGCGTGATCCAGTTTTACGGCATGTCGTTGGGCCACCTCTGCGCCGGCAACACCTCGGCGCGCACGGCCGGCTTCTTCAACATGGGCATGAACTACCACCATATCCAGCCGAGTTGGCACATCCAGTGGCTCGA
>JBAZUW010000439.1:0-2668 GCA_041661205.1 Phycisphaerales bacterium | reverse complement strand
GGTCACCGCGAGCGTGATCGTGTTGGCCCCCGCCACGAGCGGCACGTCGTTGGCGGCAAACTCCCCGCCCGCCCCGACCACCGCCAGGATGCCGTTGACCGTCACCCCCGAGTTGGGCGGGGCGACAATGGACCCGTTCACCAGCATCGTCGTCTCGTTCACCGTCGAGCCGGCCAGGCCCGCGGCGGCGGCTATCGACAGCGAGGGCGCCGCCCCCACCGTGATCGTCACCGGGCTGGAGGTCGCCTTGCTCGTGCGGCTGTCGGTGGCGCGGGCGGTGAGCGTGTAGCTGCCGGCGGCCACGTTGTTCCAGTTGAAGGTGAAGGGGCTCGAGGTGGCGGTGCCCACCACCGTGGTGCCCCGCAGGAACTCCACCTGCGTGATGGTGGCGCCCGCGACCGCCGTGGCGCTCGCGGTGATGGCCACCGTGGCCGGGGCGGTGTACGTGGCGCCGCTTCCCGGCATGGTGATCGCCACCGTGGGCGGCTGGGCCGGGCCCACCGTCACCGTGACGGGCGGCGAGAAGGCCATGCCGCCGGCATCGTCCTTGGCCACCGCGCGCACCGAGTAGCTGCCGGGCTCCGGGCTGGACCACGAGGCGCCGAAGGGGCTCGTGCCGCCCAGCGCCCGCAGGTTGCCGTTGCCGTAGTAGGTGACGCTCGCGATCGTCCTGCCCGAGGCGGGCGTGGCGTCGGCGGCGAGCGCGATCGTCTCGGGCGAGACGTAGCTCGCGCTGTCGAAGGGCGAGGTGAGCGTCACCGCGGTGGAGGATGTGGCGCTCGGAACCCGACCGATCCCGCGGGCGCCCGCCGCCTGGAAGATCTCGTCGCCCCGCTCGAAGTTCGTCGCCTTCCTAGAACGCCAGCGTGTTGATCGGGACCAGGGTCGGCGTCGCGAAGGTCCCGCCGTCGGCCGTGGTGGCGTCCAGCGGCGGACTGGGCGTGTTCGCGCAATCGCCCCCCAGGAAGCGGTACCCGAATCGATAGACGAAGGTGTTCGCATCTCGGACCTTGGTGAGATAGCTACTCAGGGTGTTCGCCGAACCGGCGTCGTAGTCGATCGAATTCGCCGCCGTCGTGAGGGGCCTTTCGGAGTAGAACTGGTAGTTCTCGATGTCGAAGTCGAACACCTTCTGGTCGTCGGTCAGGACGGCCAGCCGGTAGAGCGAGCCCGGCGGGATGTCGTTCACCGTGGCGAGCGGCACATTGGCCGACAGCGGGTAGGTGAAGGGCCCCTTGAACGTCAGGCTCGAACGCAAGAAAGCCTGAGGGGCGAGGCTCGCAAGACTGTAGCCATCGGCAACGATCGTGGCTGCAATCCCCGCGGGCACCGAGCCGTCGGCATTGAGCTTGATCCAGTTGCCCTTGTAGCAGGCCACGGAATCGGTGAGGTTGAAGATCGACAGGAACGTCGGCTCCGGGATGTTCGTCGTGGTCACCACCACCGCGTCGGCCTCGCTGCCGAGCGCCCCGCGATAGACCACCTGCAGGTACAGGTCCGTCACGTTGAGGGGGATGGCCTCCGAGAACGTGAAGTGGTACTCCTGCGGGGCGGCTCCGGCCGCGAGGGTCGCCGACGTCACGGGCGTGCCGTCCGGCAGCGTGACGGCCGAAGACACGATGATGTCCTCCGCGTCTCCGCGACAGTCCGGGAAGGAATGGTTCGGCGCTCCGCAATCCCCGCTCAGGTCCGTGGAGTAGGTCGTTTTCGCTCGCCGGAACTTTGCCACAGCGACCAAGCGCCCGCCGGTCATGTCCTGCGCCGAACCCTGACCGCTGCCGATGGGCGGTGTCGTGTTGGCGAGCTTGAGCTTCACCTTCGTGAAGCCGCTCGATGAATTCACCGGCGTGAACTGGGACTGGTCCGCAACCGCGTACACGCCATCATCGGGCAGGCTGATCTGCATCGTGCCGCGGAAAAAGTAGTCGATGAAGCCGGCAGAGTAGGCGACAGCCCTCGGCACCAGCAGGCGCGCCTGATCGTCGTAGTTGTAGTGATTGAGCGTTGAGTGGGTCCAGCTCGCGTTCCTCTGTTGCAGGAATTGGTCCCACGGACCCACAGTCGCCAACCGGACGTTGTCATCGGACAAGCCCGTCGCGGCATCGAGAACTGTTCCGGTCTTCAGCTTCACATATCCGTTCACCTGATTCCCGGCAATGTCCTTGAGATCCGGGTAGGTGATGATTTCCGTATTGAGCCCCGATCCCGTGGGATTCGGCGAGGGGTAGGAGCTCCCGCGAACGGAGCCGATATTGGTTCCGAAGCTGTAGAAGCCTCGGTTGCTATAGTTGGCCAACCCCTTGCCCGTGCTGTTGTCCGTTCCGGTCGATGTCGCAAAGAACTCGGCATAGCTGTTGAATACAGCGGGGGCTCCATAACCGGAATACTCCAATGGCTGGGCCTGGGTTTTGATAGGGGGCGCGGCGTCCGGTGGGCGAGTGAATCCCTCCTTAAGCTCGAAGAAGGGCTCCCGCAGGGTTCGAGCCTGGAGGTAGTTTTCGAAGAAGCTCGCGTGCCCCAATGCACAAGCGACGCCCGGCACGCAGCCGAGGCCCGAATGCCAGTCATTTCGCGTGTGCTGCGGTTGCGCCATGTCCTGGAGCAGGTGAACCGAGTCACCGAGCGCTCGAAATGTCGTCGCCCAATAGGCCTTGCGCGTGCTCTCGCG
>JBAZUW010000438.1:0-2668 GCA_041661205.1 Phycisphaerales bacterium | reverse complement strand
ACGTGCTGTTGAATCGCAGCCCGTGCTCGTTGCCGGTCGCTGTGTCAAAGTTCAGTTGCATCCGCGTGGCGCTGTATTCGCTTGTGTAGGTGAGGAAGCCCGGGGCGAGCCCGCTCAGCAGATCGTCGGCGAGGCGCGCGTAGGTGATCTGGGGCGTCTTGGTGACGCTGTACCCCTGGCTCTCTTCGAGGTATTCGTTGGTCAGGAAGTTGTTGAGGTTGCCGCGCACTTCCAGAGACAGATAAGAGTTGTCTTCCAGGCGCCGGGCGCTGATCGCGTTGGTGAACTCGCGTCGCGTCTCACCCAGCACCGAGAAGAAGGCCGGCACAAACGTCGGGTCGCTCTGGTACGCGACCTCGGCGAAAATCGTCCACTGGTCGTCCACGCGCCAGCGCTCTTCGCCGTAGACGATCCCGCGAAAATCCTCGTCGTGGTTGATCTTGGTGCCGGACTGGGTGGTATCCCAGCCGCGATCGATGGGCAGGGTGTACGCGAAGAACTCACCCTGCTGGGCGTCCTCCTTCCAACGCCCCTTGAGCCCGATGGCGGGCCCACGCTCGATGTACAGGTCCGTCAAGAGATCCAGCTTGGTGTGGCTGGGCTTTTCGAGGCCCAGCAGGGCGTACGTATCCCACGACACCAAAATCTCGGCCCCCGAGCCGGAGCGATTGCGAATCACAAAGTCCTTCAGCGTCTTGTCATTCGGATCGCCAGCGAAACTGGGGAAGTAAAAAAACGGCATCCCCTCGAACTCGGGCGTCACGCCCTCCGCCTCCACCCACGTCACCATCTCGGGGGGCCTGGACCCATCCAAGGCGCTGGTCCGCTGATCCGGCGCGACCTTCTTGGAGATCGTGACTTTCGACAGCCCGATGCTCAGTTCGCCGTCTGCAAAGCCGGTGTTGGTCAGCTCCGCATCTTCGCCCGTGAAGGTGGTCGCCGCCGTCTGCCGCAGCGTTTTGGCCCGCACATACAGCGTCAGCTTTTCCAGCTCGTCGTACGTCCAGAAGACCGCGTCCAGCACCACCGCCTTGTTGGCCTGCACGTCGTAGTACACCTGCGGCCCGCGCATGGTGTACTTCCCGTCGGTCGCGATCGCGTCCCCTTCGAGAAAGATCCCGCGCACCTTCTCGGCGCTCAGCTGCAGCATGTTCTGAATCGGCCCGGGTTCGGTGAAGACCACCGCGCGCTGGGCCGAAAGCTGCAGCAGCTTGCCCGTCGCGATCTCCGTGTACTGCACCGTCACGCCGCCCGATGCGATGATCGCGTTGTCCTCTTCGCCTCGCACCAGCGTCACATCACCCGGCGCGATGACCAGAATGCCTTCCTTGGCGAAAATCGGGTCCCCCGCCTGGCGGGCCGGAATTGCGGGCTTGGACACCACCTGCGCGGGCTCCGGCTCCACAGCACCGCCCGGCGCAGTTCCGCCCGGAAGCACGCCCGGGCCGACGCCCTCCGCACCCCGCGCACCGGTCTTCGGCGCCTCGACCGGGTTGGGCTTCATCCCCGGCAGCGGCCCGTTCGCCAGGCGCTCGATCGGAGCCACGATTCCACCCGGTGCTTCGGGCGGGGCAATGCCCCTCGCCTTCCACTGATCAAACGCCGCCGCCACCAGCCCCGCATCGGCCACGAAGACCGGCACCGGGGGCGGCACCACCGGCTTGCCCACGTTCAGTTCCCGCTGCTGCGATTTCGCCAGCGCCGCGTTGGCGGCAGCCAGCGTGGCGCTCTCCGCCTCCAGCAGGTCGGCCGGCGCGGTTGAAGTGACGAGCGCCCCGCTCATCTGCACCGTCGAGTCCAGCGTCAGCACCGCCCGCACCGGCAGCACCTCGCCCCCAAACTCAGACCCGCCCGCCGACGCGGCCGAGGCCCGCACCCCGTCGAGATATACAAACACCTGCTGCACCGCCCCGCCCGCGCGAGGAACCTTCACCACCCACGCCACGGCCCGATCCGCCCGAAAGGTGTACTCACCCAGCGTGGCGTGCACATCGCCACTCACGAACATCCGGCGGGTTTCGCCCTCGTTCCACACATTCACCCGCAAGCCCGAAAGGGAAAACTCGCCTGTGATCGCCGCCTGCGTGAAGGGCACCGCCGCGAAATCCAGCGGCGCAGTCGCCACGACCGAGAGGACCTGCTGGGCAAGGCCCTGGCGCACCAGCCCCAGGCACGAGCCCGCGCACGCGATGAGCATCCCCAGATTGAGCACGCGCCGACGGCGCCAGGAATCCATAGAGGGCGGATGCTACGGCCAATGAACTCGCGGCACAAGCCGCACCCATGTCGGGGTCAGCCCTTTGGGCTCATCCCGGGCGTGCTGACGTTTCCCGGCATCCAGCCCCCGATCCCCGGTCCCTACGCTTGTCTCCCATTTTGGAGCCAACGAACATGCCCCACGTGACTCTCGCCGCCGATACCAACCAGGCCATCGGCCTTACCCAGTACGCCATCGACTTCATGGCCACTGCCGCCCCGGACCAGACGGTGCTGGACCGGACCAACTTGTTCTTCACTGACGCCTGCCTGTGCGGGCTGTCGGCCCTCGCGCTAGGCACCAACGCCCCGGTGCTGCTGCGGAACGAAGCCACCCACTACGCGACGCCGGCCGCCGGCTTCGGAACGCTCGGGGGCGTTCCGTGGGCGAAGGGTTGCGTGCGATCTGGGG
>JBAZUW010000437.1:2311-2670 GCA_041661205.1 Phycisphaerales bacterium | reverse complement strand
GCAAGTCCTCGACCAAGCCGACGAGGTGGACCTGGTGTCGGCCCCGATCCGTAAACTGTCCGGGGTGACGATCTACGGGCTAGCCGAACCAGGCGGCGATCAGGTCTGGGTGGACGAGTGCAGCACGCTCGCTGGCACGCTGGTCCACGAACTGATCCACACGCTCAAGGGACGGTGGGCCGAGACAAAGGTGGACTACATGTCACGCCGGGTGATCAACGCGATGACGGAGGCCCAGATCGCCGAACTGGCCGCGCGGTATCATGCGACGAAGCGCCGGGAGGCGTTGCCGGTGCGAGCGGACTAGGAATGAATGCTGGGGGCGCCAAGGTTCAGGCTCGGCGCCCCGAGGCCAGCAT
>JBAZUW010000437.1:0-2301 GCA_041661205.1 Phycisphaerales bacterium | reverse complement strand
CTGCCGGCGCGGTTAACCTGAGACGATTGTAGCATTGCCGGAATTCCGGCGCAATATGCGCTTGACAAGCGGAGGCTGGTGGAACTACTGGACGGTGGTAGTGGTTGGCCCGATGTCGTTCGTATTGGCGGCGCTTGCCCATGCGGCGTAACATCGCCGGCAGACGCGCTGGTGCAGTTGGTCATTCCAGATTAGATCGTGTGATGTCGTTCCGCACTGGCACCGATCGGCGCTGGTCTGAGGAGGCACGCGCACCACCGGAACGTGGCCCGCTTCTACGAGCGAGGCCGCGCGGATCAACAGCGATTCGAACGTCTCGCTCTTCTTGCGCCGGATAGATACCTCGGCGCTCTTGAGGGGATAAGGATTGATTGATGGGTCGCCACGCACAAACGACATTTCGGCGCGAGACTTCCACTTGGACGCGCTGACGTGGCGTTGCGTGATTTTCAACCAGTCGCAATGTTCGAGCACAATCAGCGCGGCGACGATGTCCATGTCTGGAGTCTATTGTATACCAGGCCAACCGAAAGCTACCAGCGCCCCTGTAGAGCCCCGACCTCCCGAGGGGGTAGTCACGCCCGTCCCGGGCCGCGTTCGCTCAGCCTGCGTCAGGCCAGCCAGCGGGGCAGTGGCTGTGGCGACTACGGGGCCAGTATCGCCGGGGTATAGTCGAAAGCTCCATAGCGGGCCAAATCGAACGCCAACCGACGCCAACCAGCCGCGCACAACACGATACGTTCCGGTGTGAATTTTCAAGATTCCGCCTGTTCTTCGCTTGCGCTTCCCGCGTGAGCAGACGCGGCCATATTTTTATGTATTCCCGCCTGATTTAGCGTGTTCTGGCTGGGCGCTCACGCTCTGTATAGCCGGGTCTCGCAGATCAGCCAGTGCGGCCCGCACGCGATCATCGTCCGTCCCGGCGTAGATCCCGAGCACGACCGCCGGCCGCCGCCAATGCCCGGCACGCTGGACGGTGGCCAGGTCGACGCCCGCCTGAATCAGCCGGGTCGCGGTCGTGCGCCTGGTTGCCCAGTGCCAAGTCAGCCCACCGGCGGCGCGGCCGTAGTCGACTCCTGCCGCCTTGCACGCCGCGGCGAACATCTGGGCCACACCCTTGCGCGAGAGCCGGTCGGTGTCCATGCGGCGGCGTGTGAAGTAGTACAAGGCCTTCCCGGGGATCGCGTCCAGTGCGGCGCGGAGCCGGGCCGTCACCGGCACTTGGTAGCCGCCGTTCGCCTTCGGGTCTGGAATCCACAGCCACTCGCCTCGATCATCCGCGCGCCGCAGGTCGAGACAATCCCCAAGCCGGCAGAGCGTGTCGAGCGCCATGATGAGCAGGGCCCTGTCGTCGGCGTGCTTCATCGCGGCGAGGATGCGCGTCTCCTCGTCCCACGTCATGAGCCGGCGCTGTGGCGTCACCACGCGCATCCGACGCAGCCCGACGATGGGTGAGGCGGTCAGCTTGCCGTGTTCGACGGCGCGGCGCAGGACCGCTTTCAGTACGTCAAGTTCACGGTTGATCGTCGAGCCCGAGACCTTCGCCGCTCGCGTCGTCATCCACTCCACGATCCGCTCGCGTGTCAACGCGCCCAGCTTGACCGTGCCGAGGTCGGTGTGCCACCGCCGCACAATCTCCATCTCGCGCTCGTGCCCCCTGTGCGTGGGCGTCACATGCTGTGCGTACCAGTCGAGCCACGAGGCCAGCGTATCGGTGGGCGCGGCATCGGGCTCGCGGGGAGGCAGATCGTAGTGGGCTCGAGCCAGATCCCCGAGTCGGGCGTGGTAGGCGTCCTCGGCCAGCTCGCGGTTGATCTTGCGCTGGGCAGCCGAGGCAGGCGAGTGCGGGATCTTCGTCGACTCGCAGCGCGCGCGTTCACCGTGGCGCCGTGGCAGACGCATCCACCAGTAGGGAGAACGGACCTGTTTCCAGAGGCCCATCGCTCATCGCGTCGGAGCCGGGCACGTCACCGGCCCGGTCGTGGACATCGCCCCGCCCATGATAAAGGCGATGTAGCACTGATCGGTATGCATGTCGCGCAACATCACGGCCCGCCAGCCTTGGATCGCTTGCCGTCCGTCCCCGGTGGCGATAGGCTCATCGCCTACCAACCGGAACATCAACTTCTGCGTATCCATCACGAGCTGTGCCCGTGCGGGCGCGACGAACGGCCACGCCAGGCCCGCGAGTACACCAATCACAAGTCCCACTATTACGAGCTTTGCCTTCACGGTCTCACCTCTTGCGCCCTGGGGCGCTGATTGCATCTTCGTCGTTCTGATCACACAACAGGTCATCAA
>JBAZUW010000436.1:0-2672 GCA_041661205.1 Phycisphaerales bacterium | reverse complement strand
TTGATCTTCGCGTCCTGGGTGATTTCCGCCACGACCGCCGTCCACCCGTCGGGCGGTGTGATGTTGTCGGCTGCGCCCTCGGTCGCCACGACCAACAGCAGTAGGTCGCCGATATTCACGTCGGGGCTGGTGACAGTGATCATGGCGCACCTCCACTGGTGCCAGCGATCAGTAGCGGCGCGGCGGCGGGCCAGTGCGGGGCACCGAACACGGCTGTCCCTGCGTCGCAGCCGTACTGCGCGCGGATACTGTCGTTCGCGGCGATCATCTCGTCTTTGTTGGCGTTGAGGAACGCCAGGTCCGCCGCTTGGTGTGCGGCGTTGGTCGCAGCCGTCGTCGGATAACCAGCCGTCTGCAAATCCCCCGCGTACCCAAACTGCGGTGCGCCCGACTGTACGTTCGCAGCTGCGGGGAGCGTGGGGCCGGTGTCCTCAAACGGCTCGTTGGCGACGAAGGAGAACTGCGATGACGCAAGTGTTCTGTGGTGCGTGAAGTAGTCGGTGGCGACGGTGCCGAGACGCGACAAGATGCAGATCACAGCGCCGGCATTCGTGATAGCCAAATTATTCGGAGCGACACCCGTCCCGAGATTTACCGCACCAGCCGTTTCAATGGAACAGTATTCTCCCACGGTGTAGGTGTGGGTGCCAATCCAATTCAGTGTGCAGGACGATCCCGTCACCACTGCTGAGGCTTGGATATTGAGACGACTGGAAGTGATTTTGCCGTTGATGTTCAATGTGCCGATAGTCACGAAAATCGCCGGGTTGGTATTAGTAGCCGATACGCTTCCGGTGATGGTGTCGATCCCGGCGTTGGTGACGTGATACAAACAGTATCCAGTGCCAGTATCACTAACCGCCCCGGTCACATCGCACGTCCCCGTACCGCTGCTGATCGCGCGACCCGACGAGGAATTGAGCAGCGATGTCCCGCCGCTATTGCTGACCACGTACGTGCCGCTGCCGCTCGTGACGATCGTGTATCCCGCCGCCGCCGCAGTTACCGCCGTCGTGCCAGGGCCGCCGCCGATGATAGCCACCGCAGTCCCGTTGCCATTGATGACCATGCCGCTGGTCGACGTGCCGTTGTAGTAGACACCGCCTACCGGCGCGACGATTCCGAGGGTCCCGGCGGGCGTGATCGTGCCAGTTGTGCCCTGGAACGTGTCGCACCACAGTGACGACTCGTTGGGGGCCGTCATCGCTTTGCCGTTCAGATCGAGCACATGACCTTCGGCGTGCCCGTCCGCGAAAGTTGCATCCGTACCCGTGCCATTAGCCAACGTGTTCCACGCGTTGGCGGCAAATAGCGAACCGGGTGTTTTCGCGTAGTAAGTGGTCAAAGGTTACTCCCCGCCCCTAGCGGTTGCGGCTGTCATGGACTGCGCCTGCGATAGCTTTCGCGCGACGCCTCCACGGGCGCCAGTCGCTTGGTCTTGAGCGTGGTGAACTCGCTGGATGTGGTGAAGTTTTCCACGGCGTACTGCAGCGTCCCAAAGGTCACCAGGACCGGGACTGCGCCCGTCAGTTCGAGGAAGAAATCACGCGTGACGACGTCCTCAAAGCCGTATTCGGTTTGCCGCCGCTCCGTGATTTCCGCGCCCGGCTTGGCTGTGGCCGCGGAAGTGGCACCCGCTCCATCCGTGAGCGTGACGGCTTCCGCGAAGAAGTCCGTGCTCAGGATGTTCCGGCGGATCACGTCCGCCTTGAGGGTGCGAAACGTCATGCGTCACCGCCCTTTCAATCGGGCCGCGTGCGACGCGGTTTCTTGGGAGCTGATTCTTCGTGAACTGGCTCGGCCGGGGCCGGCGGATCCGGCGTCGCAGCCTGGTGCGGCACGGCCGGCGGAGGCACGGCCACGGCCGAGTTGAGCACGCTGCGGATCACGGCCTGGCGATCGTGCGGCGGGTAATCCCGCGACGCGACCAGGTTCGCCAGCTGCACATCGGTGAGTCCGTCGACGTGTCCCTGCGCCACGCCGTCAGGCACGTGCAGATGCTGTTTAATCAGGGCCTTGGCCTCCTGGGCCAGTGGAGTCTCGTTGTACATGGGTCAGTGTCCTTTGCTTGGTTTTCCAGCGGCGTGACTAGACGTGCGTACCGGTCACGTCGTCAATCACGACGCCGTTGAGGATGTTCGCCGGCTCGCAGTTGGCGATCGAGCTGGCGACCTTGGTTGGGGTGAAGTCGTCGCCATCCGGGCCGTAGGTCGCCGTCCCGTGCCACACGTTCGCGACCGCCGGGTAGACGGGCAGCGGCAGCACGGGCAGCAATCGCCGCACTTCCTGGCTGAGGTTCTGCCGGTCGCGGATGTGGGCGCCCGCCATGTCGGCCAGTGCCCCGCGCACGATCCGCACGTCGATCACCACCGCGGCGAGCGCCACGGCCGGGGGCGTCCGGATCTCGCGATCCAAGACGACGCTGTTGTCGTTGGTTCGGCTGACCACGCGATACCACCCGGGAATGACGGTCCCGCTCCCTGCATCGTGCAGGTAGAGCCACGTGCGCGTGCTCGTGGTCAGCTCGGTGAACGAGCCCGCATCGGTGAGCGTGCGCGTCGCCGCCGTCCAGGCCCCAGCATCGCTCAGAATCGTCTGATCGGCCAGGCGCCGCACATGATGCCGGGCCACGGCCTCGGGCAGATGCAGCGAATACTGGATCTGCAGGCGGG
>JBAZUW010000435.1:0-2679 GCA_041661205.1 Phycisphaerales bacterium | reverse complement strand
CATCGCCTATGATGCGGTGAACGTGGCCGGCCTGCTCACCTACAATGGTGATCTGACCTTCAACATTACCGCTCCGGTTGCCGGCGGCGTTTATGACCTCTTCGCGCTAAGCGGCGGGGCTACCGGCAACCTTGACTCCGTCTCCTTCGCTGGCGGCGTTTATGCGGGAACCTTCAGCAGAACCGGCGACATCTGGACTGCCGACGCAGGTGGCCAGACGTTCTCCTTCGACCAGCTGTCCGGCGACCTTTCCGTCACGGCCATCCCCGAGCCCTCCACCACCGCGCTGCTGATCGGCAGCGGGCTGCTCGTCGTGGCGGTCGCCCGCCGGCGCACCCGTCGCGCCTGAGCACCCCGCCCGTTCGCGGGCTCGCAACGCCATCGTTGCGGGCCCGTGAGCGGGACACCGCTGGAAAACAAGGCGCCCGCCGGCAAAACACGGTCGGCGCTTTTTTTATTTTTTATTCCCGGGTGGTTGAGAAGCACCACCGTCACCGTTAGGTTTTAAACGCCCCATGTTACCCCCCACGAGAACGACCGGCCCCCTCGCGCCCAGCTTCCGACCCGCCAAGTCGCGCGGCGGCTTTGCGCTCCTGATCACGATCACGCTGCTCGCGTTCCTCGTGCTCCTGCTGGTCTCGCTCGCCTCGCTGACGCGCGTCGAAACCCAGGTCGCGAGCAACAACCAAACGCTCGCGCACGCGCGCCAAAACGCGCTGCTCGGCCTGAACCTCGCGCTCGGCCAGCTCCAAAAATACGCCGGGCCCGACCAGCGCGTGACCGCGCCGTCCAACACCGGAACCGCGACGTCGGTGCCCGGCCGCTCCGACACCCAACCCTTTTTGACGGGCGTATGGAAACACACCCCTCCCGGCTCGCCCACGGTGGCGCAGGACACGTATTCGCCGGAACTGCTCACCTGGCTCGTCAACGGTAACGAACAATCGCTGCTGGTGAAACCCACGGATGTGGCCCTGCTACCCGACCCGACGGCGGTGCCGGAATCGCCCACGGTGTGGCTGGTCGGCTCCAAGTCGGTGGAGTTCACCCCCCCGGCGTCGCCAACCAACCCCGACCCCCGCATCAAACTCAGCAAAAGTGCGCTCAAGGCCACGGTGCCCGGGCTGAGCGGCGAACAGACCATCGGGCACTACGCCTGGTGGGTCGGCGACGAAGGGACCAAGGCGCGCGCGGACCTGATCGACCCGCAGACCACCGGGGCCGACGCCGACCGCAAGCGCGTGATGTCCGCCCAACGCGAAGGCATCTCACGCATGAGCGCCGGCATGGCCACCTTCCCCGCGACCGCCGCCGACCTGGCGCCTCTGGAGAAAGTGGTGGGGAGCAAGCAACTGCCTCTGGCGGTGCCCACGGTGCCCGCGGTCGAGTGGAAACGCCGTTTCCACGACCTCGGAGTGGACGCGCGCGGCGTGTTGACCGACACGCGCAACGGCGGCCTGCGCCGCGACCTCACCTGGGTGCTCTCGCGCCCGGCGGGCGCGCAGTTCAACACCGCGCTGGACACGCTCTGGAGCGACATCGGCGCGACGCCCTCCGCGGTGGCCGCTTACGACAACGCCCACCCCTTGGCCCAGCTCGGCGTGTCGGTGCCGAACACTTTCGACCTATGGAAACGCGGGACTCCCACTTGGGAGCAACTGCGCTCGTTTTACCAGATGGGAGACCTCGTGACGGGCTCGGGCGCGGGCGCCATCAACGCGCGGGCGCAGACGGAGAAGGAACACGGCGTGTTCCCCGTCGTGACGAGCGTCCGCCTGTTTTACGGCCTGCGACGCGGGGCTCCGGAGCTTGATGGCACATTTAAAGTCTACCTGCACACGCGCCTTTCGGTCGTGCTGGCCAACCCGTATGACGTGGATCTGAAAGGGGATTATTTTTTCAAAGTCGATCTCACGAGCGGGTTTCCCTCGATTTATTTATTCCCGGCGGTGGCGGACAACGGAGAGAAGGTGTTTACGCCAGCGGGCATGCCCAATACCGGTTTGTTTACCTATCTTACGCAGAAGGTGAAGTTCCGGCTCACGCCCGATGCCGGAGGCATCCCCGCCGGGCAGGCCCGGATCTTCACGCTCAAGTGGGGGCAACCGGGCTGGGACCCGGTGACCCGGTCCTACGCTCACGACGCATTTGGCACTTACGAATTGGCCAACGATTACGACGGCGGACAGGCGAGCCTCAGTTTGGAAGCCAATCGCACCTTCACGGCGGCCGAGTGCGCCAAACTGGCTTTGCGGTATACCCGCCCGTCCATGGCGTGGGAATTGTGGGACGAAACGCACGCCGACTATCACAACGTTCTGCAGATGGAACCGGGGACTAACATCACCCTGGGGCCGACGACTGGAGCGGGTCCGGTGTTCAACGGGAGGTATTTCACAAATGGCGGCGGGTTGCCGGCTGATCCCACCCTGATCCAGTGGGGTGGGGGCATTTATTACCGCCTGCTGGACGCTTCGGCTCGGGACGGGGGCTTCGGCACGGGCGGCATGGAGGTCGCTTATACCGATGAAATCACCCTGCGCTCACCGCATCGGGTGACGGGTTCCGGCAAACATGCCTGGGCCATGAGCTATCCCGTCGCCGATAACGGCTCCGCCGGTTCGGACGTGACCACCAGCGCGGCGAACCCGGCCGTGGGCTTCACCGACGGGCAGGAAG
>JBAZUW010000434.1:0-2696 GCA_041661205.1 Phycisphaerales bacterium | reverse complement strand
TGACGCCCCCTCCACCAGACTTCGTCTGGGCCTTTCGAGCATAGCTCTCAAGGCCTTCTCACCTAAAATCGCTCCACTGGAGCGATTTTGCCTTTCGGCACGGCTCGAAGCCCCTCCCCCGCCACAGTGGAGGATCACCGGCGACCTCGGAGGATCGCCTCGTCCAACTCAGTCTTGGCGGCGGCGGATGCGGGCGGGGATGCGGCGTTCGTTGCGGTGGCCCATGCTGGCGGCGACGGTCAGCGACAGGATGAGGGCGCCGGCGGCGAGGGCGAAGAGGGTATCGAACGGCAGGGATTGCATCGGGCGAAGTCTCCGAGTTGGTCACGGCTGGAACGAGGTGAGCACAAAACTGGTTGCGTGCCCACCCTCAAAACGCAGTGAGCGGCTTTGGCTCGTCGCGCCTTCGAACCGAAAACGCTCCCTAGAACATGCCGTTGCCCGACTTGATGTAGTCGAGCTCATCGGGGGTGGAAGGACGGCCGAGCGCCTCGTTGCGGTAGGGGTAGCGGCCGAAACGCCTGAGCGTTTCGATGTGGCGATGCTCGAACTCTGAGAATTTCTCGTCGCCGAAACGCTCGAACAGCGGCGCGGCTTCCTCGTGCACCTTCAGATCCTCGGAGTGCATGAAAGGCAGGTAGGCGAACATGCGGCGGCGGGGCTCGAGGGTCATGTCGCCGCCGGTGGCGACCAGTTCGCGGGCGAGGCCCAGGGCCAGCGGATCGGCGGCGAAGGCCTCGGGGCGCTTGCGGAAGAGCTGGCGGGAGAACTGGTCGAGGACGATGATTTCGGCGAGGCGGCCGCTCGGCGAGGTGCGCCAGGCAGCGGCGTTGCCGGCGGCGACCCAGGCGTGCGTGGCGGTGAAATTGCGCGCGAGTTCGGCATCGAACTCGGGCTTGGCGCCAAACCAGTCGGCCTCGTTGTGGGTGACGAACCAGAATGTGAGGACGGCGGCCGGTGTATGCATCACACTCTCGCTTGCTTCATGGTTCCTTTCCCATGGAGAGCACAGATTGTCACCTGTCCGGCTGCATGGGGTATGCCCGTTGCCGGTACGGAGTGACACGATGCGCCTGGTTAAACTCGATACACCCGATGGGACGATCTACATCAACCCCGAGCACGTGGTGGCGGTGGCAAAGGGGCTGCGCGACACCAAGGTGGAGACGGTGTCGGCGACGTTCGTGGTGAAGGATGCACCCGACGTGGTGGCCCGGCTGCTCGGGATGGAAGAGATTTCGCTCGATGTGACCCCGCGCGCGGTGGGGTGGGTGAAGGAGTAACGCCGGCCTCGCTACATCGCCTTCTCCCCCTGTGGGAGAAGGTGCCCGAAGGGCGGATGAGGGGTGGGCAACTGCAGCACGGCGATACGGTGGCGATGCTTGAAACCACCCCTCATCCGGCTGCCGCCACCTTCTCCCACAGGGGGAGAAGGTGATGTTGGAACGCCCTGCCCGCCCCGGTCAGACCGTGACGATGGCCTTGATCAGGCCGGTGCGGTCGTGGGCCCAGTGGGGCATGTCCCTGGGGACGTTTTCGAGTTTGGTGGAATGGGTGGCGAGCTTCGCCGTCGGAACGGCGCCGGAGCGGATGGCGGCCATGACGTGCTCGAAATCCACCTTGGTGGCGTTGCGCGAGGCGCGGATGGTGAGTTCGCGACGGTGCACTTCGCTGTCGGGGAATACCAGGTCGCCCTTGATGACGCCGACGAGGGTGTAGGCGCCGCCATTTCGGGTGTGGAAGATCGAAGCGTTCATCGCCTTGATCGAGCCGGTGGCGTCGAACACGGCGTCGAAACCGGTCTCCTTGATGGCGGCGAACTCGCGGCCTTCGACTTCGGCCGGGCTGAAGGTGGGAAAGCCGAGGGCGCGGGTGGCCTCGATCTTGTCGGGCGCGGCATCGAGCACGGTGACGTCGGCGCCGGCGATGCGGGCGAAATAGGCGACGCCGAGCCCGATCGGGCCGGAGCCGACCACCAGCACACGGCTTGGGGCGTGGAGTTCGGTGCGGCGAACGGCGTGGGCGCCGATGGCGAGGAACTCGACCATCGCCGCGTCGCGCAGCGAAATACCGTCGGCGGGATAGAGGTTCTGCGCCGGCATCACCAGCTCATCGGCCATGCCGCCATCGGCGTGGACGCCGACGACCTTCAGGGTTTCGCAGGCATTGGCCTTGCCCTCGCGGCAGGCGGGGCAGTTGCCGCAATTGAGGTAGGGGTTGACCACGACCGGCTGGCCGGCGGTGAAGCCGGGGTTGCCGTTGGGATCGAGCACGGTGCCGCTCAGCTCGTGGCCGATGATGCGCGGGTAATCGAAGAACGGGAAATTGCCTTCGAAGATGTGGTAGTCGGTGCCGCAGATGCCGATGTGCTTGACCGCGATGCGGACCCAGCCGGGCTTCAGCGCCGGGCGCGGCGCATCGACCAGCGCGAGCTTTTCCGGGGCCGTGCATTGGATGGCGCGCATTTTTAGGTAACTCCCTCGTTTGGCGGCGCATCATACTGGCGGGCGGCTTGGCCACAAGAGCCGAGCGGGCTAGAACCTCCACGCGTTTTTACGAGGTTTCAAAAGTGAACTTTGCATCGGACAACTGGGCCGGGGCGACGCCCGAGGTGATGGCGGCGCTGGCTGAGGCCAATACGGGCTTTGCGCCGGCCTATGGCGGCGACGCGCTGACGGCCAACGTGAAAGAGCGGT
>JBAZUW010000433.1:0-2712 GCA_041661205.1 Phycisphaerales bacterium | reverse complement strand
GATCACCACCAACGAGTTCAACAACAACGCCACCAAACCCGACGCCAACATCCGCGGAGTCACCAACCGCTGCACCGGATTAATCCCCAACACTTCCATCGCATCAATCTCTTCACGGATCGTGCGCGACCCCAAATCCGCACACATCGCCGTCGCCCCCGCACCAGCCACAATCAACACCGTCACCAACGGACCCACCTGCGTCACCGCACCAAAAGCAGCACCCGCCCCCGACAAATCAGCAGCACCCAACTCCCGCAACAAAATATTGAGCGTGAAACTCACCAACACCGTGAACGGAATCGCCACCAACAACGTCGGCGCCAACGACACCCGCGCCACAAACCACGACTGCTCCAAAAACTCCCGCCACTGAAACGGCTTACGAAACACAAACCGCACCGCATCAGCCGACATCGCAAACAAACCACCAATAGCCTGCATCGGACCCGACGCACCCCGCAGCGCAACCCCCGGCGACCAACGATCCGGTCCCTTACCTGCCATCGGTCCCAGGTCCTTCCAGAATCGTCACCGCGGATACCGCCGTCGGCCCGCCGATGTTGTGGGCCAGCCCGATTCGGGCACCGTCCACCTGGCTATTGGCCTCACCGCGGAGTTGTTCGAAAAGCTCTACGCACTGGGCAACTCCGGTGGCACCGGGCGGGTGCCCCTTGGCTTTCAGGCCGCCGCTGGGATTCACTGGCAACGCTCCGCCAACACAAGTCACCTCGGCCTCCATCAATTTGTAGGCCTCCGCAGGTTCGGCGAAGCCGAGATCTTCATAACTGATCAGTTCGATGCCGGTGAAGAAATCGTGAACTTCAGCCACATCGATATCGGCAGACGTTAAACCTGCCATACTCAACGCTCTTTTGGCCGCGCGAACGGTCGCGGGAAATGTCGTCAGGTCGGCCTTGTGCTGATGCATCACCGAATCCAGGCCAAGACCCACGCCCCGAATCCACACCGGCCGGTCGGTGAAGCGGTCCACCACATCTTCGGCTGCCAGTAAAAGTGCTGCAGCGCCGTCACTTTGGGGCGCACAGTCGTACACCCCGAACGGCGTCACCACCGTCGGCGCCGCAAGAACTTCTTCGAGGGTGACCTCGAAACGCAGCCGCGCCTTCGGGTTGGACAGGCCGTGCCGATGGTTCTTCACCGCGACCATCGCCATGTGTTCACGGGTGGCCGGGGTTTCGTGCAAATAACGCGCAACATGAAGGGCGAATCCCGCCGGCGAGACCAACCCCAACGGGTAATCCCATGCCATATCGCGGGCCATCGCCTCCCACTCCCACAGCAATTGCTTGGACGCGGTCTCGCGCAGTTTGTCCGCACCCATCACCAGCGCGACGTCGGCCGCCCCGGACGCGACGCCGTAGAGGGCATTGCGGACCGCGTCATTGCCGGTGGCACAGGAGTTCTCGATCCGGGTGACCGGGAGGTCGGGCAGGCCAAGCGAATCGGCGAGGATGCCCGCCGGGAATCCGTCGGGGGTTCCCATCGCGCCGAACCACGCTGCATCGATCTCAGACTTTTTGACGCCCTTGTCAACCCGGGCGGCGCACTCGGCGAACGCCATCGGAAGCAGGTCCTTCATCCCGAGGGCGAAATGTTCGCCGAACGCCGTCATGCCGGCTCCCACGACCGCGACGCGCCTCATGCCGCACCCCACGACCGGACCGACGTCTCCCGGGGAGTCGCCGGCTGATACGGCTCGAACGAGTATCCGTAGTCGGGCACACCGGATCTCATCGCGACCCGGCGCAGCGTGAGCCGTCCGCGATCGCCGATCCGCACCGTTCCGGCCTCGACGCCGGTGACCTTCACCAACGCGCGGACATTGACATCATCGAGCTCGACGATCGCCAGCGAGTAGGGAGTGCGCAAGCCCGGCACCGGAATATGCACGGTGACCTCGGTGTAGACCGTCCCCGCCCGGGGCAACGGCACCAACTCATAGTCGGTGGTCAGCCGGCCGTCCTCATCGAGGCGGTAGCGGGGCGGGAAGTCCAATTCGTCGCTGCCACTGTGCCGGCCGGCCTCCCAGCGCACCTTGGCTTCGAAGGCCCGTTGGTACGCCGCGCGTGAGAGCGGGATCTCGCGGCCCGGGCCGACGTTGGGGTGGGGACGCGGGCGCGCCGCCGGTTCGCGCCGGTGGACGGTGGCATCGCCGCCCACCACGGTCACCCCGGACAGACTGGCCTGTTCGACGGCCACCAAGGGGCCGTTGGTGCGCGACTCGGCGAGTGCTGCCAACGCGAACAGCCCGGCGCTGGCCCCCGACGTCGGCAATGTGGGCGGGTCACCGCCGCACAGTTCCACCGAGCGGTCATGGTCGACACCGGCGAGAGCGACGGGCGTGTCGAGCCAGGCGGCCGCCAGCGAGGCGACCAGGCCGCGTTCGTGAAGCAGCCGCGGGTCACCGTAGTCGTGCAACACCCCGCTGGAATTGCGGGTGCGCACCGGAAGACTGCGCGCGACCCGCGCGGCGGTGCGCACCTGCAGTCCGCTGTCCGCGGTCAGGATCGCCGCTGCCCCGGCGGGATCCAGATCCGTACCGATGACCAGCGTGCGCGCCCGGGCCGAGCTGACCGCGTCCAGCGTGGCCGGCGCCCCGCCGAGCCGCTCGTCGACCTCGAGCTCGGGATCGAGGCCGAGCCCCGCCAAAAGCACTGCGGCGTTGCTGCTTTCCAGCAACGGCAGGTC
>JBAZUW010000432.1:0-2713 GCA_041661205.1 Phycisphaerales bacterium | reverse complement strand
GGGGGGAGTACCTGCGCCCCCTGGCGTGGGCGCACCACCTGTCTAAGCTGTCGCGTTCTCGAATAGGTTCTGTCCCTTGCCGTTCGGCTTCGTGGGCGCCACCTTCGCCAGCGCCGCCCATGTGTCGGGCTGGAATGCAATGCCGGTACCATCCCATTTTGCACCCATGAACGACAACTCGTATGGGGGATCCGACAGCAGCGAGTGGAGGAGCGGCCCGTCGTACTCCCGCGCCCACTCGCGCACATCCGCGCAGTAGATTGTGACCCCGTTCCCAGAGAAGTAAGGTTCCACCTAAGCCGCCTTCTTCTCTTCCTGGTTTATCGCCACGCCCGCCCAGGCGTCGTGTGGCTTGCCGTCTTGTTCCCACCGGCTGATGTGCTGGTGCAGCACGCCGTTGAGCAACTTGTTGGGCCATGTCACCATGAGCTGCATGTGCCCGACCGCCATCCTGGTTGCCAAGTAACATCTTCCGCCCGTCTTGGCAAGTTGTTTCCAGAACCATATATCTTCGTCCACGTGCCCGGCTTCCCAACGCCCCTGGGGGTCCGGCTGCGGTAGGAACCACGGCCGTTCCATCTTCCGAAGCGCCGCAGCCCGGAACAACGTGCAGCCGAAGTGCGCCGATGCCACCCTCAGAAGCTCCGGCTGAAGCTCGCCCAGGGTGATGTTCGCGCGCGGCAGGCTCGCGGGATCCGCCGGGTCCTCCAACACGGTGAACAACCCGGTCATGTTCTCCCGCTTTACCTCCATCGGAACAATAGCGTCGGCCTCCGGGTGGGCATCCATGAGCCGGATCAACTCCATGATGTCCGCGCATCGGAACACGGTATCATAGTCCAGCGTCAGAATATACTCGGCGTCGCGCAGGACGGTCTCGAAGAGCTTCGTCAAGCACTGCCCCCAGAAGACACCGTGGTTCTTGTATACGTCAATTCCGAGCGGCACCAATCCCTGATAGATGCAGAAGATGTTGTCGAGGAACCCCAGGCGCGGCGCGGTCATGATCGCCTTGATGCTCCTGCACCGCTCGCGCCAGGGCGTCAGGTCCACCTGCGGCTGCGCCTTCTCGACGCCTGCCGCCGCCAACTGCTCCCGAACGCGCTCGAACCCGCCCGCGGGGGATACGCGCCCGCCCACGACGACCGGCTCAAAGACCGCATCCGGTTCTGTCTCCGCATCTGCCTGCTGCGTGGCTACCAGGTGTGGTTTTGTGCCCTGTAGGTTCAGCCTGCCAGGGGCCGCGGCGTCGTCCACTACGCCGGGTAGCCAAGGCTTCACGTCTATCAGACCGGAACCTTTCAGCGCCTCTTCGAGGGTTCCGTCAGACCAGATGGACCGGTGGAAGTCCAGTTCGTCCCACTGCCGACCCATGACTTCCGACTGCACGTCCACTCCGGGGGCCTGATCAAGAAACGCCTGCGCCGCGTGCCCGAAGTCCGGCACGCTCACTTTCAGCACGCCGCCCGGCTTTAGCACTCGTGCCCAGTCGTGCAGAACCATCCCCGTCTGCGTGTGCGAATACCGCTGCAAGCACCCACACGCCCGCAACTCGTCCACGCTTCCATCGGATAACCGTAAGGGGTACGCCGTCGGCTCCACTTTGTAGCCCGGCAGTTCACCCAACAGGTTCACCCGCACGCATTGCCCCGCTGGTTCAGCCTGCTCTGGTTCCTTCGTGTCCTTGTACTGGCGGTACGCCTCAAGCGCCGCCCTCATGCGCTGCTCGTCCATCGGCCCTCCGGTGCCCTCTTAGCGGATGAAGTGCCGGGGGCACGGGGCGAGGGCAATCCCCTAAACGGCGCTGCGTGACAGATAGGCCGATCCGACCGCCGCGACCGCCGCCCCCGGCACAGGTGGAAACTTGTAGCCCCCTTGAAACGCGGGCGCCGGGAGAACTTGCATTCCCACCGGCGCCCGCGCGCGTCACACGTTCGCGAACTGCTGAACGTTGCGCTCGGCCAGGCTGTTCGGAGCCTGGTTCGCCGTCCTCCCGGACAACGTCGCCACGGCCACCCAGGTCTGGGTCGTGGTCGGAGTAATCGTGCATTTCAGGTAGCGCTTTCGGTTGCCCCGCTTGGCAATCGTGGCGCGGTAGCAGGACTTGGTGCTCGCAGCGCTCAGCGAAGCCGCCAGAAGCACCCCCACGGTCGAGCTTGTCGCGCTGCCCCCCGTCAGGGCCGCGATGCTCGCGAACGTGGTGTTGTCGTCGGACTCTTGAACGGCAATGGCGGCCGTGAAGCTCGTGCCTACGGTGTTGGCGAAGAAGTCGAGCGCCACATCCTCATAGCCGTTGGTGTCAACAGAGCTGGTGGTGATGACCTCCGCGTTCGTGGCGGAGGTGGGCACGCACAGCCACACCACCCTATCATTCTGGTTCGGAACGGACATGTTCGTATCTCCCAGGGGCAGGGGATACTCAGAGAGGACTAACCGACCTGCCCCAACTGAGCCGGTCGATTAGGCAGAGGCGGTCAACAGCACCGACAGCGGGCCGGGGGTCCGGCTGGCCGCCGTCGCGTTGTAATCGCCGATGTCGTGGACGTTCACATCGAACCGCTCGGTGCCTCGAATGGCGAGTTGGTCCTTGTTGAAGACGTACTGGTCGGAGACCGCGATACTCACGTCGCGCCGGTCGCCAAACGCCGCCGCCAAGGACAGGTCGCCCACGTAGCAGCAGAGTTGGCTGTTAGCCTCCACCACGGGCATCGCC
>JBAZUW010000431.1:0-2717 GCA_041661205.1 Phycisphaerales bacterium | reverse complement strand
CGCCGCGCTCATCATCGCCTGGCGCCGCCGTCACCTGCCCATCGAAGCCGACCTTCGCAAAGCGATCGAACGCCTCCTTCACCACGGCGAGTTTCCACTCTCGCTGGGCCGCGAGCGCCACGTGACCAAGCTCGCCGCCTCCGACTCCCCCTGGCCCCGCCTCGGGCCACGGGCTCTCGACGCGATCATCAGAGGCCTCGAGGACCTTGACAGCATCCGCCGTCCAGAACCGCGCGGTCGGCTCGCCGGAGGTCACGCGTGCCTCGACAAGCTCACCTGGGAGGGCGTGCCGCACAAAGACGGCCCTGCCCTCGTGGCGCGCGATGCAGTGGCCGCCGTGGGCGGGGGCTCCGATGCGGACGGTGATCAGGTCGTCCGCGCTCATGAGATTTGGCTTTCTGCGTCGACGACCGCGTCGACGGGGCCCTCGCGGCGAGCGGATTCGAGCATCCACGGCACCGCGCTCACCACCACGTTCGGGACGTTGAGCAATTGGGCGCGCAAGCGCGCCGTATTCCGATTGTGAAGCAACTGCTCCCACCATCTGCCGACGATGTACTCCGGCACGTAGACAAACACTGCCTCACGGGGCGACGCCCTGTGCAGGCTCTTGACGTAGTCCAGCACTGGACTGACCAAATCTCTGTAGGGCGAGTCGAGCACCACCAGCGGCGCACCCAGGTTCATCTGCGCCCAACGCTTCTGGAGCGCGAGCGACGCGCCACGATCGATCTTCACCGTCACGGCCTTGAGCGTCGTGTGCCTGGCAGCCTTCGCGTAAGCGAGGGCGTGCAGGGCTGGACGGTGCATCTGGGCCACCAGAACAATACCGTGTGTGGCCGAGGGAAGGGTGGGCGCCTTGGCGCCCTTGTCCAACGCGATGTCGATGCGCACGGCGGTGTAGTGCCTACGAATGGCGTGCATGAGCACCACCACGAGCACGATCAGCACGATGGCGATCCACGCGCCATTCGCGAAGTTGAACACGGCGGTGATGAGCAACACCGCGCCTGCGCCGACCAGCGCCACGACGTGAAGAATTCTCCTGCTCAGGAGTTCCCTGCGCTCCCGTGGCTCCGTTGCCAGTTGGCGACGCGCACCCGTCCACTCGATCATGGCGCGCTGGCTCAGCACGATCGCCGTGAAGACTCCCACGATGTACATGTGCACCAGTCGCTCGACGCTCGCCCGTGAGGCAATCACAATGACAACGGCCAACACGGCGACGATCAACACGGAGCCGCGCTGGACCAGCCTGTCGTTCCTCATCGCCATTTGCCGCGGGAGCACCCCGTCCGAGGCCAAGAGGCCGGTGAGGCGCGAGAAGCGCCGAAACACAGAGGTCGCTGCCGCGTAGAGAAGCGCGATCGCTGACACACCTACGATCCACGTCACGACGCCATTGCCAAACACTCGTGCGGCGACCTGGAGGAACATCGGGCCATCCGCCCAGCCCGACAGCCGGTAGGCCCACGCAAGCCATGCCACACCGTAAAAGGCGCCCGCACCCGCGATGACCGCCACGAGCAGCGTTCGGGAGGCCCTCCTGCCGCGCGGCTCCGCGTGATACGGCCCCGAGGCGGCGAGGTGCTCGATGCCGGTCGCCATGACGGCGCCCGACGCTACGGCGCCAGCGAACGCCACGAGTATCGACCACACCTCGGGGGAACCGGTGTCGAGGGGGGCGGCGGGAGTCCCGTCGTGCCGCGCCCATCCGACGACAAAGAGGATGACGAGCACCAGCACGAAGCCGTGCCACACGGCGAGGAGCACCCGCCCCCTGTCCCTGATTCCCCGCAGATTCACCAAGGTCATGAACCCGAGGGCCACGACGGCGATCAACGGTGCCCATCCAGCCAAGGAGGGCACGAGGTAGATGAGCGCCTCCGCGATCGCCGCGACGGAGATGGACACCGTGAACAGGTAGTCGATGAGCAGGGAGGCGCCGGTAATCATGCCGAATCGCTGGCCGAGCCTGTCTCGCACCACCCCGTAGTCGCCGCGCTCGTGGGGAAACGCCCTCACTTGGGAGCTGTACGCGAGCCCAAGGAGCATGAGGATGAGGACGGTGCCACCCGCCATGAACGGGATCCACGACTGCTGCATGCCAGAGCGCAGCGCGTCGATCAGTGCATCGGGACCATAGGCGACCGCCGAGAGAATGCCCGCCCCGAACACCGGCAGGGCCAGCCTGGTGCGCATCGTTTGGGGCTTTGCAACGTCGGTCGCGACGGGTGCCCCGAGGACAACCCGCTTGATCCGTTCCGCAATTCGCTGCACGTCGCACCATCCTAGGCTCCGCGCGGTATAGCGTGGGGGCGTGCACGTGGTGATCATGGGTTGTGGCCGTACGGGCGCCACGTTGGCTAGCGAGTTTGAGTCTCGTGGCCACTCGGTGTCCGTCATCGACGTGAGGGCCGATGCCTTCCGTCGCCTTCCTTCCGACTTCAAGGGACAGAAGATCACCGGTCTCGGCTTCGACAGGGACACCCTCACGTCCGCGGGCGTAGAGGATGCCTACGCATTCGCCGCCGTTTCTGACGGCGACAACTCGAACATCCTTGCCGCGCGCGTCGTCAGAGAGACCTACGGCGTCGAAAACGTGGTGGCGCGCATCGCGGACTCTGGTCGCGCGGACGTGTACAGGCGCCTTGGCATCCCCACCGTTGCCCCCGTTCCGTGGACCGCCGCACAAATCGTGACAAGGCTCCTGCCTG
>JBAZUW010000430.1:1809-2721 GCA_041661205.1 Phycisphaerales bacterium | reverse complement strand
GACGGCGACAGTCTGATCGCCAGGGGCGATGTTCCCGCGGTGGCCGACGCGATTCTGCGTCTGACCCTCGGCTGGAACCCCAAGGCCGGGCGGGATGCGTTGATCGAGTTCGCCAAGGCCAACGGCGGAAAGTTGGACGATCGGGTCTTGATGGGTATGTTGTTGCTGGTAACGGCGATGCCGGAGTACCAGTTGTGCTAGAGGATTTGGTAGGTTGGCCCTTCGGGCCGACATTCAGGCTCGATGGCGCCGGATGAGAAGGCAACCGGAGGTCGGCTCGGAGAGCCGACGTACCGGGATGGAGATGTCGGGTCGGAGCGCCGACGTACCAGGGTGCAAGTGTCGGCTCGGAGAGCCGACACCTACCGGGAGAGGATCAAAGGGAACACGCATGAACACGCCAAGCCCGTTTACACGTCGCGAGTTTCTGAGGAGCGGGCTGGTGCTCGCCTCAGCCGCGGCCACCGTTCCCACGTTCATCAACTCCAGCGCCCTGGCCATGAGCCGCGCCATGGGCGGGCTGAGCAGCCTGCCCGGCGTGCCCGAGGATCACATTCTCGTCGTCATTCAGCTATCGGGTGGCAATGACGGGCTGAACACCGTGATCCCATACGGCATGGGTGACTACTACAAGGCCCGGCCGAGCATTGGCATTCAGGAAAAGGACGCGTTGAAGCTCTCGGGAGCCGACGGTATCGGCCTGCACCCGCAACTGGCGCCGCTGCATGACTTGTACGACAATGGCGAACTGGCGGTGGTGCAGGGCGTGGGATACCCCAACCCCAACCGCTCGCACTTCAAGTCGATGGACATCTGGCAGACGGCGGACATCGGGGCCACAGGAGACGGGTGGCTGGGGCGGTACTTTGATGCCGAGTGCTGCGGCTATGGCAAGGGAGAGAGCGGGACGCC
>JBAZUW010000430.1:0-1799 GCA_041661205.1 Phycisphaerales bacterium | reverse complement strand
CGGAGGGGGAGAAGAAGCCCGAAGCCGCTGGCCCTCCGGGGATCGCGGTGGGGCGCACCGCCCCGCTGGCGATGGAAGGGCGCAAGATCAAGCCGGTGGCGTTTGAGTCCGCTGAGCTGTTCAAGTGGAGCGGGGCGGACATTCATAAGACGCTGCGCGAGCCGTACGAGGCGCTGAACAATCGCACGCAGGGCGAAGGCCCGGCGGCCCGCAAGGGCTCGAACGCGGAGTTCCTGCTGCGGACGGCGCTGGATGCGCAGGTGAGCAGTGATCTGATTCGCAAGGCGGTAGCGAAGAAGCCGCAGACCGCGTTCCCGGGCAGCGACATCGGGCGGCAACTGGGCATGGTTGCCAGCATGATCCGCGCGGGGCTCAAGACCCGCGTGTACTACGTCGCCCACGGCAGCTTTGACACGCACAGCGCCCAGGGTGGGGCACAGGGACGGCACGGGCAGTTGCTGAATCAGTTCGCGGCGGCGGTCAAGGCGTTCTACACCGAGCTCAAGGCCCAAGGCAACGATGGCCGCGTGATGACCATGAGCTTTTCGGAGTTCGGCCGCCGAGTGGCGCAGAATCGCAGCCAAGGGACGGACCACGGCACGGCCGCCCCGATGTTTATCGCTGGGCCGATGGTGAAAAAGGGCGTGATCGGCGAGCACCCGAGCCTGCGCGATCTCGACGAGGGCGACCTGAAGTACAAACTGGACTTCCGCAGCGTGTATGCGGGCGTGCTCGAAGGGTGGTTAAAGGCCGACAGCAAAGTGATTCTTGAGGGGACCTACAAGCCTGTGCAGGTGACGGCGAAGCAGGCGTAAGCAGCGTCGGCGGGAGCGCGAGGCTCAGCGGCAGAGGCCGCTGCGTGTGAGCACCTCGATGCAGGCTGTAACGCAGGTGTCGAGACTATCGCGCCCGGCGTGCAAGGTGAGTTCGGGCCGCGCGGGCGGCTCGTAAGGGCTGTCCAAGCCTGTAAAACCGGGGAGGTTTCCGGCGCGGGCTTTTTTGTACAGCCCCTTGGGGTCGCGGGCTTCGCACACCTCCAGCGGCGTGTCGACAAAGACTTCGAAGAAGGCGAGCGAGGTTTCGGCGTGGGCACGCCGGGCGGCATCGCGATCGGCCCGGTAGGGAGAGATCGCGCTGGCGATGGCGATGAGCCCGGCGTCGGCAAAGAGCCTCGCGACTTCGCCGATGCGACGGATGTTCTCGGTGCGGTCGGCGTGGCTGAAGCCCAGGCCGGAATTCAAGCCAGTGCGCAGCGTGTCGCCATCCAGCCGGTAGGCGGCGATGCGTTGGCGGAGGAGGGCGGCTTCGAGAGCCGCGGCGATGGTGCTTTTGCCCGAGCCGCTGAGGCCCGTGAGCCAGAGCGTACAGCCGCGAACAGGGCCGGTGCAGGCAGGGAAGAGGACGGCACGCTCGGCACGCGAGAGGATGGGGGCGTGGGGGTAGACGTCGGTGGGCGCGAGCTTGGGGTCGGGCGGGCTCAGAGGGTTGGGCGTGTCAGATGAACTCGTCATGAGATGAGCCCCGCGCCGAGCGTCGCGTTGGTCGCTTCGTCGATCATGATGAACGCGCCGGTGGGGCGGCACCGCCGGTAGGCGTCGCACACCACAGGCCCGGCGAGCTTCAGCGACACCCGGCCGATCTCGTTCATCTCCAGGTGCGTCACGCCGTGGCGGGGGGTGAGGTCGCCCAGGTCGAGCCGGTAGGTGATGGCTTTGACGATCGCCGGAACCTCGCGCGAGGTGTGGCGAACCAGCACACGGCGGCCGGTGGTCAGCTCGTGGGGCGAAAACCACACGATC
>JBAZUW010000429.1:0-2725 GCA_041661205.1 Phycisphaerales bacterium | reverse complement strand
CCACTCGTACCTAGGCGGCGACGGCGGCCACTTCTACGAGGCGCTGCGGGCCGCGACGCCGCTGCAGTGCATCACGGAGATGCGTGTCAGCTTCGACATCGTGACCATCCTCGTCAACAGCGTCGCGGAGCGCTTCCCCGGCATGCCGCTGCTCCAGCAGGACTGCAATGAGCGGCAAGTGAGCTTCACACAGCCGTCGAGATCGCCGTCTACCGCTTGGCCTACACGCAACCTGTCAAACACGTCGCTTACAAGTTCGACGTCAGTCTGGCATTCGTGTCTGAGTGGTGCCCGCGCATCTGGTACGCCATCTACATGCAGCTGTGGGAGCAGGTGGTCGAGGCGCGGTGGCCGGACACGAGCGAGAAGCGGGCCAGCGCTGCGGCGCAGATGCAGGCAAAGGGCGCGTTGACGGGCTGCATTGGTGCCATCGACTGCACCCACGTTCCCATCTGGTCGCCGGATCGCGACCAGGCCAACCCCGTGGTGTACCGCAACCGCGACGGCTACTCCTCTTTCAACGTGCAGGTGCGCCGGTCGGGTGTGGCTGACGGCGGGGCTGGGGAAGGGTAGGATGTGTGCGGCCGGGCGAGGGACGGACCCAGGGCACCACACGGTGCTTCTCTCTCAAGCAATGCTACGCCCGTTTCCCTCACCGCATCCTTCTCTCTTTCCCTCCTCGTCCCTCCCCCTTCCCTCTCACGTCCCCACAACCCCAACCCCAACCCACCACCACCACTCTACACACGCAAGGCGTGGCGGACGCCAACAAGTGCTTCATCTCCGCCTCCATCGGCAAGCCCGGGACGATCAATGACAGCATTGTGCTGCAGATGAGTGACCTGTGGCTGAAGCGCCACTCACTCATCCCATTCCCCTACTGGCTCGCGGGCGACAAGGGATACGTGCTCTCCATCTACCTCATCACGCCGTTCAAGCTGCCCGGACCCGGGCAGCCGGACCTGGGCCCGCACCACCACCAGTTCAACAAGCGTCTCTCGCAGACGCGAGTCATGATCGAGGACGCGTGGGGCATTCTAACGGCGCGCTTCCACGGCCTGTTCGATCGCCGGCGGTACAAGTGCCCTGTGACTCACATGCTGGCCATCGGCGTGTCTATGATCCTCCATAGCTTGTGCCGCGACGCCAAGATCGAGCTTATGGATGACGACCTGCTGGTTCTTGCTCATCTGCACCTCTTCCACGCCGCGCATATGGCCCGCCGCGACCTAGAGGCGGTGGCTGCCGCCGTCGGTGCTTGGGCTGTGGAGCCGGGCGTGGGGCTGTCGGATCTCGAGAAGGGAAAGATGCGCAGAGCCGAGGTAATGGGCGGTGTAGGCATCCAGCCTGCGTGGTGAGGAGAGGGGTACCGTCTTTGCGCGAGGGGAGGAGAATGATGACAGGGGCGGGCCACGTGTGTTGCAGTGACGGCGGCGTGAGCTGGTCGGGAGCGCCAGAGAGTCAGGGACGAATGCATTCAAATTGAATTTGAGACGGACGTGTGCTCGCCCGGCGGCTTGATCCAGCACTCAGCCAGATGCAACCAGCCTATTAACACCCCTACTGTATGCATGAGCAGCGGGACCCACGCGGCCACCCCGGTCCACTCGCCCCACGCCGCCCTCCTCCTGTCGTATCCACTGCACGACACTCCCGCACCACTGGCACCAGCGTGGCGCCGCCACCGCCGGGCTCCGCCCCTCTCCCCACCCATGGCCCCGCCTGCTAGCGGCGTCGAGCTGCACCCACATATTTTGCGGGGGGACGGGGCACGCCGGGGCGCGCGGCAAACGCCGGTTGGGCAGCCGCAGCGGCGCTGCTACCACCAGCAGCCGCGCCGTGCCTGCCACCCGCTGCCACCGGCGACTGCGACTTCGGAATCGGTGGAGCCGCGCACCGCACCGCTGGCCTGCGAATTGCTGCTGCCACCACACTCGCGCTGCTCACAAGCCTGAGCGAGCTGTGATGGCTCCTCGGAGGCTGGCACTACAAAGACCTCCGTCTCTGCTGCGGGAAGATCAGGCATAGCGCCGAGAACGGCACTTACCTCACTCTCCTCCGAGTCAGGGTCGCTTCCGTTTGGAATAAACTGCAGGCGGGCGCTGCGGTGGTCTCAATGGCCTACGCCCGCGCGGTCGCGGGCAAGGTCGGTGGGGCCTAAGCAGCGGCTGTCCTAGTCTACAACCCTGACTGTGCCAGAACCCCGGACACGAACACGTCCCCTCGGCTAGGCCAGTCGCACTTGAACTGAGTCGCTCCTTCAAATAAATACGGTGGGCTCGTCGCTGTTCCCCATGTCCACCACGAGGGAGCGCGCCGCACTGGAGGCAGCGCTGCGGGCAGCAGCCCCACCGGCCCTCTGATTGCTCGGGCTGTGCACGTTGCGCGCGGAGGCCCAAGACACGGAGCGTTGCACAGCCGCGCGCGCATGCGTAGCGGCCGCGGGTGCAGCGGGCGCAGGGGCTGGTGCTGAAGCGCCGGCTGCCAGTGGTACATGGCCCTGCCCCGCCGATGAGAATGAAGCCGGCCCACCGGAACTGCCGCCGGCAGCTGCCTTGCGGCGGACATCATTGTCGCTCGAGGCGACGCCCGGGACCACGCCAGCGGCACCCTCACCCTCGCCCGGGCTGTCACCGTGACCGCCGGCGTCGGATCCCAGCGTCTGTGCGCGGCGGCGCGGAGGCCGGCTTTCCTCGTCGCCATTCCAATGGCCCTTACGCCCACC
>JBAZUW010000428.1:1518-2737 GCA_041661205.1 Phycisphaerales bacterium | reverse complement strand
CGAGAGCATCGGCTTCACGCGGTTGCAGGAGAACCTGTCCTACAGCACGCCCGAGCGGCTGATGGAGGTCTTCAAGGGTCGGTTCACCGGACTGGCCGACGCGGCGCAGTACCTGCGGCAGCCAGAGAAGCTGGCCAACCGCGTGTACGCCAACCGGTTGGGTAACGGCGACACCGCCAGCGGGGACGGGTGGAAGTACCGTGGCCGCGGGCTGTTCCAACTCACCGGCCGGGCCAACTACATGGCAGCCGGCGACGGGCTGGGCACGGACTACAAGGCCAACCCCGACTTGGTGGCCGAGCCGCCCGATGCGGCGTTCACGGCTGCCTGGTACTGGGCTGTGGGTAACCTGAACGCCATGGCCGACGTCGGCCAGATCGACGTGATCACACGGCGCATCAACGGCCCGGCCATGCTCGGCGCCGACGAGCGCCGGGCGCTGTACCAGCGTTTCCTGCAGGTGCTGGCGTGATCCCCGCTGCGCTGCTCAAGTTCATCCCCGGCGGCCCGCAGCTGGCCATGGGCGGGCTGCTGATCCTCGGGCTGGGCATCGCGGGCACCGGCATCTGGTTCAAGGCGCGCAGCGTCTATCTCAAGCAAGGCCGAGCCGAGGTGCAGGTCGTGCTGGACCGCGCGATCTCCGATCACAACGCTGCGTTCGCCGCCGCGTCAGACGCCTACCGGCGGCTCGAGCAGACGCTCAACGCAAGGATTCAGGAGGCCCAAGATGCTTTGCTCAAGGAACGTGCTGCGTCGACTCAAGTGGTCGCTGCTCTCAATCGTGCTCGCACTGAGCGCAACGGCCTGCGCGACCAGATCAACGCCTACGCTGCCGGCAGTGGTCGAGCAGGTGAAGATTCCGTCGCCGCCTGCCGGGATCGAGCCCAAGCCCTCGGGTCACTACTTGACGAGGCACTGCGCGTTGGTGAAGAAAGTGCAGGAGACGGTGAGCAGTGCGAGGCCGGCGTCAGGGCCTTGCTGAAGGCTTGGCCTTCCGCCGCGTCGGCGCCGTAGCGTACAACCCCTCGTCGTGCAGATAGGCGTTGAGCGCCCGCGCGATGCGGCCGGCGGGGTACGCCACCTCTTCTTCGTCGAACTCAGCGTGATGCGCCCACGGCGTGCGCTTGCACCGTTTCGCGTAGCAGAACGCGGCGTGCACAGATTCGTGGGTCACGATCTCCATGTTGAGGTGCCCATGCACGAGACCCATGATCGCGAA
>JBAZUW010000428.1:0-1508 GCA_041661205.1 Phycisphaerales bacterium | reverse complement strand
GTCAACCCACATCGTGCTGCGATCCGGCTTACCGGGGGTGATCGTGATGATCTCGTGCGATAGTGCATTGACCGCGCCAAGCGTACGTCGACCGAGGTGGGGTTTACCCAAGACCTCGGCCCAGAAGTGGACGAGATCGCGCTGCTTCTCAAACACCACGACCTTCAGCGTTAGACGCCCGTGGATTGTTATGTCGGCGGCGCTCTTGATGCCTCGCGCCTTCGGGTGCGTCGAGATGGTTCTCGGCAGGCCAGGCCGAAGGCAGCGAACCCGCATGGCACTCAGCCGAGCCGGAGCATCTCGGCGAACTCGTCGCGCCACACCTGGGCCGCCGGCGAGTTCTCGTAGTGCTTGAACCCCGGGATGCCTGCGGTCCAGTGCAGCACCTTCGCGTCGTCGGTCGGGTGGCCCTCGTCGGCGAGCCTGTTCCACTGCGGCGGGAGCACGCCGACTTCGGGGGGCATGCCCTTCTCTTCCCTGAGGCGTAGGCCTCCGAATTGCAGCAACGACAATCCCGAGATGGTGGCGAGAGCTTCCGGCGTGACTGGCCTCCAGTAAGGGTGCTCGCAGTTGAAGATCATCAAACTCGCCCAGTTCTTGCGCGCGTAGTCGCGGTTAGGGCACTCCATCGACGTGCCGATGTACTTGACCCGGTTCTTGGTGCTGTAGTTGGGGTGCTGCACGACCTGCACAGCGAAATTGGGGTCGAAGAGCGCGTCGAGCTCGGCGATGTCGCCGAGCATCACCATGTCCGCGGCGTCAGCGAAGATGGCATGGCCTTTGAAGTCCATCAGCCAGGGCACCAGGAAACGCGAATACGTGAACGCGTTGGTGCCGACCGGGACGCCGCCCTCCATGAGCGCGCTGACCGCAACCGGGGCGCTGGCACGCTTCAGGACGCTGTGCACGAAGAGGTGGAAGCCGATGCCCTCACGGCTGTCGTAGCCACCGAACAGGTTGATCATGGCGCAGGTCTCGTGGAGTAGATGATCCCTCATCGTACAGCGCGCATCGGCGCCAACGAGTTGTGCCGGGTCAGACTTTCCGTGCCTCGAGACGGAAGTCCCGAAGCTTTCGCCCGATTGCGTGCCACTGAGGGACCGGCTCGGTGAAGGAGCCGAACCCATGGGCCCTCAGCAGCTTGCGAAGAGTCTTGGGCGTCCACCCCCACTTGTGGCTCATCCACGGATCCTCCTCGCGAGGGTCACCATAGAGGCCGTGCATCGCCAACGAGTCGATGTTCTTCAGGTCTTCGGTCTCGATGAGGCGCACCAGGTTTTTGGCGCACTTCTTGACGTCGGGCATTTCCAGCACGAGCAGGCCGCCCGGCTTGAGGAGCCGGCGCCACTCGGCGAGGGCCTTCGGCGCCTCCCAGTAGTAGAAGTGTTCGAAGAGGTGAATGGCCATGATCTCGTCGGCCACGCCGTCATCGAGAGGGATCTCGGTGGCCTTGGCAAGAATCTCGGGATCGCGAGTTGCCTTGGGGGAGCGCTGCACATCGACGTTCG
>JBAZUW010000427.1:0-2741 GCA_041661205.1 Phycisphaerales bacterium | reverse complement strand
GTCCCAGGCGCCCGGGTCCATGATGCTGTACTCGTCGAGAATCAGCAGGTCGGCGTAGTCGCCGCGCAGGCTGTCCGCGTCCCAGGCTGTCTTGGCCCGAATCCGCCCACCGCCAGGGAACTCAAGGAGTCGCTTGGTTTCGTTCTTGGTGAGGACGCCAGCCCCGATCGGCTCGGCACAGTATTTCTTGACGGCGTCCCAAAAGGCAACGGTCTGGTCCTGTGTCGGGGCGGCTTCGAGGATGCGCCGGCCCTCCAGGGCACGCTCCACGCTGAGCATCGCCATGCCCGTCGTCTTGCCCCCGCGCCGGCCGGCGACGACCACTTTGCGCTTCGCCGGGCTGTCCAGGAACTCCCGCTGCCGGCCGTGGGGTGTCGGGAGGCGGATGCGGTACTCACTCATGGACGACGCGGAACACGATCTCCTTGCCGTCTGGCCCGCTGACTTCCTTCGTCTGGACAATGCGCCCGTAGTCGTGCGGGTAGCGGCGTTCGAGCTTCCACGCTGCCGCCTGCCAGTTGTCGTCATTGGCGGCTTTCTCGATCTTGGCGAGCCAGCCGAGCGCGCCGCGAGCCTCAGCGGCCTTTATCCGATCAGAAAACCCAACCTTGTGCTCCCGCCATTGCGAGAACGTCTCAAACGTGATGCCGGCATGGCCACAGGCAAGGACATAGGTCGCGCCGAGCGCGATCGCCTCTTCGAGTTTCGCGATCGTCTCAGGCGTGTATTTTGTGGGGCGTGCCATACCTCAGTCCATTGAAACAGCCGGACGTACCGCCGGAAGGAGAAGCGACGATACGCCCGGCCAGCATCGGGGGGCCAACAAACAGGAAACGGCCGGGGTTGCTTGCCCGGCCGCTAATGTTGCCGAGTGTATCATAGATCGGCAGGCTGGCTGCCGTCAATACCAAAACTCCCAGGACTCCCACGGGTTTTAGGCTTTGGCGTAAATCAGCGGCACCATTGCGGTCAGCGCGCCTTCGCGCTCTCGTGCGAGCGTGCTGCTGGCGATATGCAACCGGGCGCAGGCTTCGTCCCACGGGAGGCAATCGACGTACAGCAGCCAGAGCACCCGGCGTTGGCGCAGCGTCAGGGTCAGGGCCATCGCGCGCAGCACCTCCAGGCGCGAGACCTCGCGCTCAGTCAGGGTCTGCCCGGTCGCGTCAGGCCGCCAGTTCGTGATCCGGATCGGTGCGCCAAGCTGGAACTCGCCCCGCAGGTACTGCGCGAGGTCCTTCACCGGGTCCAGGTCGTGGCCCGTCAACCACTTGAATCGTTGCCCCCGCTCAATGCTCCCGAGTGCCATCATGTACCCCCCCGTCAGTTCAGATCGATGCCGCCCCACACAGTTCGGGCAGCGGGTGTTCGCCCCCGAGGTCGGCTGCCGGGTTGTGCCCCTGCCGCACCCGGGCACGCTCGTGGTTGCGCTCGCGTACCCAGGCCAGCCAGCAGGCCTGGCCGCAGTAGGCACGCGGCCCCCGTCTGCCTGGCTGCCCCGGTTTGCCGCAGACCTTACAGGTTGCCTGCATCATTCGCCTAGCCAATCCCCGCCGGCTTCCCAACCGGCGATGATCTGGGCAACGATGGCGTCGAGGCGGTCGAGTGGGTAGTCCCGACCTGGTCGAAACGCCCAGCAGTCGTCGCCAGGAAAGACCACGTCCCAGCATGGGAAGCGAGCGGTTAGCGGGTGCGTGCATTCCAACCCCTCGTCACCCTCGATGACGCGGGCAGAGCGGCAGAAGTGGCAGAGTGTAAACCCTGATTGCACCGTTGCCCGCTTCCGGTACTCGGCGCGTAGGTCACGGAGTCTCATCAGTCCTCCCCGGCCGGCGGCGTGCCAAAGGTTCGGCGTAGCGCATCGGCCAACCCGCGGTAGAGCCACTGTTCGCCCCCACAACGATCGCAGGCACGGCACCAGTCCCCCTGAGCGACCACAAAGTACCAGCCGCTCAACCGATGGCCGAACAGTCTACAAAGCAATGGCATACGCCTACTCCTCCCCCACCTCGCCGGTGCCCGGCGGCGTGGCTGGTGGCTTGTACGGCCCACAGTCGCATGGGATTAGGTCGGGGTGTGGCCCGCTGACGACGTGCCAACCCGAGGCACAGCGCCACTCACGTGGCACTGTCGCCAGGTACTCCATATGCTCCTGTTGCTCACGGTTAAACATCACCCCTCCTTAGTGCCTGGCGGCGTGGTGCCAACCTCGTCCGGCTCATAGATGCCCCGGAGGAGATCCTCTAGGTCCTCATCGGGTGGCTCCCCCGCAACGGTGCGTGATAGCCAGTTCGTTGCACGCCGTAGTGATGCCCGCAACCGCTGACAGTCCGGGCAGGGTGCTGCCGGCTCCTGGAGAGCACCACGGATACTCCGCAACGCGTCGTCCGGGGTGCCACTCCCGCCCAGGATATAGGTGCGCAGGCCCTCCAGTGTCCCTCGCAGCCGCCGGCAGTCCGGGCAGGAGTTTACTGGCGTGGTGCCCGCCCGCTCACCAAGGGCACCACGGGCACTCATGCCGTACATGCCCCCTGGGTCGCAGTGCTCCAGGATTGACTCCAGCTCCTCCCGCAACCGCTGACAGTCCGGGCAGGGCGGCACAGGTGCGCTGAGGGCGGAGTCGATGGCGGTGGCTATCCCCCCAGTGTCCAGATGTTCCCTCGTAACCGTAGATAGATCGTTGTGGATGCTTGCTAGTAGTTCCCGCAACCGCTGACAGCCGGGGCAGGGCAGCGTGGTATCTG
>JBAZUW010000426.1:0-2742 GCA_041661205.1 Phycisphaerales bacterium | reverse complement strand
AGGCCTTCCACCAATTCGGTTGCTGCAAACGCCCGCGACATGCGCACGGGCAGTTCCAGGGCCAGGCCATCCGTGGCCGCACGCAGGGTAGGCTTTCCGGCCGCATCCACGCCCAGCACGAAGCGGCAGGCCACCGCATCGCTGCTGCGCAGCTCCGGCTCGATCAGGTTCTGATCAATCAATACGTAGCTTTCCGTGAGATCCACCTGCAGCAGCGCGCCGCTGGGCACAGGGATTCCCCCATCAAAGCCCAGGGCCAGTTGCGCCGAGGCCCTTAAGCCCCGGATGGCCTCCACGGTGGGCATGGTGCTGGGATCCACGGCACCGGTAGCCTTCAAGCCTTCCCGCCAGGCCGGGGCGCTGGAACCCAGCAGGGGCTGATTCAGTACCGGGGCGGGCGGCGCAATGGGTTCGGGATCTGCGGCAAGCAAGGCGTAGCCGCCGGGCTTGGGCATGGGCAAATTGTTGAGCTGATCCCTGGCAAGGCCCGTCGCGAGGACGATCCAAAGGTGCTGGGTCTTATCCCAGCGGGCCCAAGAAAGGTTCAGCGCGGGCGCGGCGGCTGGCGCGGTGAGGTTCAGCGCGGCAGGGCCGGAAAGGCCCAAGCCATCCAGGTGCAGCCAGGCGGCGGACACGGGGCTCCAGCCGCTGGGCAGCATCGCGGGCAGGCCCTGGGTGCTCAGGGGCGTGAGGGAGAGCTTTCCGCTGCCGCTGAGATTAGCGACAGGAATATGCACCTTAGCATCACCGCCCGAGAAGGTTCCGTCGAAGTCAGAGCCCCCGGCGCTTTGGCCTAGGTCCAGAGGCGTGGGCCGCGCGTCCGCCACGGCGGAGGCGGTTCCCACCTGGAGCGCGGCGCTGCGCCAGACGGAGGTGTGGCCGGTCTGGTCCACGCGGATCCAGTTGGCGGGCTGGCTAGAGGCGAAGGAGGCGCGGCCGTGGGCGTCCAGATCCTTGGCGTCGAGCGGATCAACCCCTTCGAGCGTGGCCCTGCCGCCCGTCAGGAACATGCCGGTGCGATCATCAAAAGCGCCCACGAGCAGTGCCCCGCCGCCGGGGCGGACTTCCACGTAGGTGCGGGCGGTGACCGTTTCGCCATTGGCATCGGTCCCGATGGCTTCCACGGCGATGCGGGAACCCGCCACCGCATCGCCGGGCACGAGGGCCGGAACCGCGTCGAAGGGCGCGGTGAGGTGCTGGAGCAGGCGGCCGTTCCAGCTCAGATCGGCGCTCGCGAGCGTGGTGCCCGCCTCCGGCGCGACCTTCAACTGCACCGTATCCCCGGGTTGGGCGAGGGCGGGCGCTTCCAAGCGGATGCGCGGCATCGTGGGCTCGAAAATAACATCGCGGCGTTCGGTGAAATACTCTCCCGCCAACGTGGTGACCTCCATGAGCAGGGCGTTCACGCCCTTGTCCACGAGATGGACATCGCCCGTGATCTGGCCACTCGTCCCGCCGCCACTGAGCATCATGGGCACGCCGTTGACCGTCACCGCGGCGATGCCTGGCAGGTCCGCGCGGCCCGTGATGGCAACCGTGCGTGTGGATGTGTGCAAGCCATTCGCGGGCAGATCCCAGCGGTAGGTGGAGGTGCCGGAGATCACGCGGATGCCGTGGACCACGACGGTCACGGTGAGGCCGCTGGAGTTCGTGGCCGTGGCGAGAATCGCGTTGGGACCAGGCTTAAGCGCCACGGGGCCTTCGAATTTCAGGGTGGCTGGATCCACAGCCACGGCGTTGCCTTGCAGTTGCACCGTGAGGCCGCTCTGGTTGACGCGGCCCTTCACCAGGATGGTGGCGTCGCCGGTGGAGAAGTCCTCCATGGGGGCATCGATCTGGATTTTTGGACGTCCGGTGTCGTCCAAGTCCTGGACGCGGACGACGGTGCGGGTTTCGCTGGCGCTCTGGCCGAAGGCATTGGTGGCGACGGCTGCGATGGGATTGGGACCTGCTGCGAGGGCCGCCATGGGCCAGGTGAAATGGCCGGCCGCATCGAGGATCACGGGCATGCCGTTGATCGTGAAGGACAGCGGCTTCACGGCCTCCGGCGCCGTGACGGAACCTGTTACGGTGAGACCCGCCTGGGTTGTGCGGAAGCTGCCGCCGCCATCGAAAATCGGCGCATCGAAAACAATCTGCGGCGCGGTGAGGCCGATGTCCAGGGCGCGCGTGATGGAGGCGCGATTGCCCGCGCGGTCCACGGCGTCGGCTCGCAGGACGAGATGGCCTTCCTGCAGGACGATTTCCGTCTGGACGGAATAGGGTGTGGCCGAAGCCGGATCGTCACTGGGTTCCAACGGTGCGCTTTGCCCGTTGATGGAGGCGAGCACGGGCTCGTTGACGCCCACGGCAGCGGTGATCTGGCGCGAGGTCAACCTTGCACCGTCTAGCGGCGTTGGCGCGATCCAGGCGAGCACGGGCAAGGTCCAATCGAAGTGGACGTACACTGCGGCCTCGCCCTTGCCATAGGCGTTGGTGGCTTCAGCAGCGATCCTGACGATGCCTTCCTTGTCCGACGTGATCGCCAATTGGAAGGCGCCTGTGGCATCCAGGGGCAAGGCTTTCCCGTAGAGCATCAGCGTCGCGGCGGGATCGTCCACAAGGCCCTGCACCGTCAGCGAGCGTAGGTTCGTGCCGAAACCATCCATGGGTGTCGTAATGGTGACGATGGGGGCGCCAGCAGGCCCGCCGCCACCAATGGGTTTGTTCACGGTTCGGGTGGCCGTGGCGGTGCGACCATCG
>JBAZUW010000425.1:2136-2753 GCA_041661205.1 Phycisphaerales bacterium | reverse complement strand
ATCGCCGAGGTGACGAAAATCAATCCGCCGAGCATCGCCAACCCGGAGTCGGGGGTCACGTACCACGGGAACGGGGGCTGGAAGGAATTCATCGCGGGCGGGCTGAAGGAGCTGGGGGAGTTCACGATCTCGATCAACTACCTGACGACTTCCGCGACGCATAACGCGGCGACGGGGCTGATCGCGGACGTGGTGGCGGGGACGCTGCGGAACTACCAGTTGGTGTTCCCGGATTCGGTGACGTGGACGTTCCCGACGCTGGTGAAGGAGTTCGCGCCGGGCGGGGCGGACGCGCAGAATCCGGAGCGGCTGACGGCGGAATGTACCTTCCGGCCGAGCGGGACGCCCACCCTCGCCTAAGCGGGGGGCGGGGAGCCGTTTGGATCACGAAACACGCGGAACGGCGCGAAAGACGCGAAACGCGAAAGACGCGAAAGGGGGTATGCGCGTGGGGAAGTTGTTGACGCGGGAGGAGATCCTGCGGGCTGCGGATATTGTGACGGAGCAGGTGCACGTCGAAGGCTGGGGCGGGGACGTGATGGTGCGGGGGATGTCGGGGACGGAGCGGGACGCGTACGAGGCCTCGATCATGCGTGGGCGGGGGAAGAACAGGGAGG
>JBAZUW010000425.1:0-2126 GCA_041661205.1 Phycisphaerales bacterium | reverse complement strand
ACCGGTTGTTCACCGATGAGGATGTGGCGGCGCTGGGGCAGCGGTCGGCGGCGGCGCTGGAGCGGGTGTTTGACGCGGCGAGCCGGCTGAGCGGGCTGAGCGCTGAGGACATGGAGGAGCTGGCAAAAAACTCCGAGAGCGGCCAGAGCGGAGGCTCTACTTCCGCCTAGCGCTGGCCCTGGGGCGGACGGTGGCGCAGCTCCTGGGGGAGATCTCCAGCCGGGAGCTGAGCGAGTGGGTGGCGTATGCGGAGCTCGAGCCCTTTGGCCCCCAACGTGAGGATTGGCGGATGGCGATGATCGTGTGCACGGTGATCAACGCGGTGCGGGGAAAGGGGCAGCGGGCGCTGCAGCCGGGGGACGTGCTGGGGGACGGGACGTTTGGATCGGCGGAAGACGCGGAATTGGCCCCTGCGGGAGACGCGGAAGGGGACGGCGAGGGCGAGCAGGCGCCCACCGGCGAGGCGATGCCTTGGGAGCAGCAGAAGGCGATTGTGATGATGTGGCACGCGGCGCTGGGGGGCGGGGCAACGGATGGCCGTCAACGAATTCTGGGGAACGAATAAACGAATGGACGCGACGGAGATGGGGTGTGACGACGCTGGCGACGTTGTTGGTTAAGCTGGGGCTTGATTCGGCCGACTATGAGAGCGGCATGGATAAGGCCGGGAAGACCGCGCAGAAGGGTATCCGGTCCATCCAGGCGTCGATCGACAAGCTGAATGACGTCGGCGACAAGCTGAGCATGCGCGTGTCGCTGCCGCTGCTCGCCCTGGGCGGGGTGGCGGTTAAGGCGGCCTCGGACACCAGCGAGAGCTTGAACAAGGTCAACGTCGTCTTCGGGCAGTCGTCGAGCATCATCACCCAGTTCGCCAAGGACTCGGCGCGGGACCTGGGCATGGCTAAGCAGGCCGCGTACGAGGCGACGGGGACGTTCGGCAACCTGTTCACGTCGATGGGTATGGGGCAGGGCAAGGCCGCGGAGATGTCGACGGAGCTGGTGACGCTGGCGGCGGACCTGGCCAGTTTCAACAACATCGATCCGGCCCAGGCCCTGGACAAGCTGCGCTCGGGTTTGGTGGGCGAGGCGGAGCCGCTGCGCGCGCTGGGGGTCAACATCAACGCGGCGGCGGTCGAGGCGGAGGCGCTGCGGCTGGGGTTCGAGAAATCGGGGGCGACGTTCGACCAGGTGGCGCTGGTGACCGCGCGCTACAGCCTGATCGTGCAGCAGACCAAGAACGCGCAGGGGGATTTTGCGCGCACGTCGGACGGGCTGGCCAACAGCACGCGCATCGCCAAGGCGCAGCTCCAGGATGCGGCGGCGACGCTGGGGGAGAAGCTGATCCCGATGGCCACGACGGCTATCGGCAAGGTCAGCGACCTGGCGACGGCGTTCGGCAACCTGGACGGGCCGACGCAGGGGATGATCGTCAACCTGGGCCTGATCGCCATTGCGGCCGGGCCGGCTATCAAGGGGATCAGCGGGCTGGCGCAGGCGGCGCTGTCGTTGCTCGGGTTCCTGGGCCCGGTGGGGGTGGCCATCGCCGGGCTGTCGCTGATCGTCGTGGGGCTGGGTTACGCGCTGGGCGGCATCCCCAAGGCCGCCAGCGAGGCGACGACGGCGCTGGCGAACAAGCTGACCGATCCCCAGCAGAAACTGGCCGATCTGGAGGCACAGGCGAAGCGGCTGGAGAAGGACATCAAGCTGTGGCCTGATCAGCCGGATCTGCTGATCAAGTGGAACAAACTGCAGGGACTGATCGCCGCGGCGCGCAAGGAGATCAACACCCTGGGCGCGAACGCGCCGCACCAGATACAGGTGGTCGGCGATGCGGCGATAACGGCGGCGACCAAGCTCGGCATTATGACGGCGCGTATGCAGGCGCTGCTGAGCGAGAGCGTGCCGAAGGCGCCCACCGAGCACTTTGGGCTGCTGGAGCCGGGCATACCGGCGGGGCCCGACAACAGCACTTTTTACATGGGGGTGGCGGACCGGTTGGCGGAGGCGGATGCGCTGATCCTGAAATCCGGGCAGAGCGCGGCGAAGAGCCTGGAGAGCGCGTACAGCCAGGCGGTGAGCAATATTGAGTCGGTGATCGGCGGGGCGCAGTCGCACCTGGAGGGGCT
>JBAZUW010000424.1:0-2754 GCA_041661205.1 Phycisphaerales bacterium | reverse complement strand
TCATCAAAAGTGCCCTGGCCGGTGTAGGTCTGGTGCTCCTGGCCGCCCCCAAACTGGAACTCGTAGATGCCGTACTTCTCGTTGACGAACGGATATTCGCCATAGAAGTTGCGGTAGGTGGCGAGCATGGTGGTCGTGAGTTGCCACGCGGCCCGGTTGGCCGGGGTATCGTCGGTGGGGTAGATGCTGAACTGCACGGGCATGGTGCCGGTGCCGCCCCCGGCCAGCGGGTAGGTGTAGTTCACCTGCCACTGGTTGTAGTTGGTCGCAGAAAACATGAAGAGGTACGGCGCGGTCTGGTAATTGGTGGTCCAGCGGTACTTTGTCCTGCCCGGGGCGGGCGTCGTCACGCTGGTGAGCAGCCCGTTGGAGACGCCCTTAAGCGTGTCGGGCACGGTGATGGCGATGCTGCCGATGGCCTTGTCGGCGTTGTTGCCGGGGAGGGCAAAGTCACCGTCTTTCACCGGCCACCAGGTGGCGGCGTAATACGGCTCGCTGAGCGAAGCCCCGATCGGCTGGCCGTTCTGAGTCCCCAGATCGATGGAGCCAAAGCCGCGCGACACCGGCACGCCGCTGTAGTCGATCTTCACGGTAAAGGTTTCGCCGATGTTGTACGGGCGATCGAGGGTCACGGTGCGGGCGTAGCTGTTGGCGCCGGGCGTGGTGGCCGTAGCGATGGTGCCTCCATTCAGCGTCACGCGGTTGGTGTCGGCCCCGTTGCCGCTGAGATTGCGCTGCACGAGGAAGTTGCTGCGCAGCACGAAGGTGAACTGGGTAAGGCCGTTGACCAGCGAGCGCACCTGCATGGTGTTGGAGCCGCTGATGGTGCCGCCGGTGAAATCGACATTGAGGTCGAGGTCGACGGTGAGCAGGTCGGTGTCGCCGGAGGCTTCGCGGGCGCCGTACTGCCCGCCGCCGGGGGCCAGGCCATCCTGGGCTTCGGCCAGAAGGGTCTGGCACTTGCCGCAGCCGCACATGGCGCGGGGGAGAATCGCCGGGTCTACAGCGGGGGCGGCCACAACCTGCGCGAGGGCGGCACCGGTCATGCTGACCAGGGTGGCGGCGGAAACGACGGCGAGAGTGTGCATGTGCATGGATTAGGTCGCCAATGGCAGGTGATCGCGGCGCGAACACCGGCACGGAAGGAAAGGAAACGTGACGAGTTTCGGAAAGACCCCCGGGCCGCGGCTGGCGGCGCGGGGGTTGAAAAGGCAATCTCAGCAGCGCATCACGGGCAGGCGCCACCGGCGACGACGTTCAGCAAGGAATCGATGTCGCCCTGGTCGGCGTTGCCATCGCTGTTGAAGTCGGGGTTGATGTTTGTGGGGTTGGCGCCGCCGGCGACGACATTGATCAGGTAGTCGATGTCGCCCTGATCCACGTTGCCGTCCTGGTTGAGGTCCGGGTCGCAGGCGGGGGCCGAAACGCACAGGCGGTCGGTGATGGTGAGGTCATCCACAGCCGCCTCGATCACCGAGCCGACGTTTCCGGCGGGGGTGTTGTCCGAGGCGCTGAAGCGGATCTTGACCTGGCCAGTGGGCGAAAGGCCAAGGTCGCTGAGTTTCCAGGTTGCCCTGACCCAGGCGTTGGACGAAGCGGTGATTGCCTCGGCCGTCTGCCAGGTGGCGCCGTTATTGGTGGAGGCCTGGATGAGGAAGGTGTCGTCGGCGGTGGCGTTGCCGTTATCGGCGTACCAGCGGTAGTACTCGAAGATCGGTTCGTTGGCGGCGGCGAGGTTGTAGCTGGGGCTGGTGAGGATGGTGATGCCGTTGTCCACGTCGTTGGCACCCAACCCACCGGCGCTGCCGTCGGTCACCCAGCAGCGGGTGCCGGGGGCGGGGGTGTGGTCGGCGCCGGGCTGAATGGGTAGGCCGCTGGCGGTAGAAATGAGCGACGGTGCGACGCGGTTCCAGATGCCCGTCGTGGCCGCGGGCGTACCCGCGGAGACGGTCCAGCCGCGGTCGATCTCCATGTCGTCGCTGGCGAAGACGGAGACTTCGGTGAAAACCTGCGCCGCATAGGTCGCGGCGGGCGCGGTGGTCGGGCTGGTACGAAGGCCGACGCTGGTGTCGAAGCTGAGGTAATAGCGGAAGTTCGAGAAGCAGGCGGCGGCCGGGATGGTGGCGGTGTAGTCGTCATTGCCCAAGGGGGTAAGCGTGGTGCTGGCGAAGGCGCCGTTGTTGATCGAGTACATCAGGCGGCCCGAGCCGGGGGTGATGGTGACGTTGAAGGGGGCGGCGTGCACCAGGAACGAAGTGGAGGTGGTGGGGGAGAGCTGCTCCGGGGTGCCGCTGGGGAAGGAGTAGTCGACACGGAGGGGGATGTCGAAGTTCTCGACCACGTTGTTCGCGCCGCTGTCGGGGCTTTGGGCGCCGCTGCCCAGGCCGCGCTTGGCGAAGGCGGTGAGAAGCGCGAACTGGTGCGCGCCGGCGTAGCGGACGAGGTCGGCCTGCAGAATCGCATCGCGCTCCTGCAGGAAGCTGGGGCTGCCGGGGGCCATCTTCATGCCGTCGACCGCGAGCTGCATGATCACCTGGTTGGCCGCGAATCCATCGGTGAGGCTCATCTGGTAGCGGCACTCGAGCAGGGTGTTGCACCAGATTTCGCCGACGTTGTGCACTTCGTTGGCGGAGTTGCCGATGGCGGGGTTGCGCGGGGCCGGGTAGCTGCGGGGGCCGATGTTGGGGTTGATGTCCCCGTACAGCAGCGGGCTCTTGGAGAGGTCGATCGAGTAGGGGTAGCGGCGGATGCCGT
>JBAZUW010000423.1:0-2756 GCA_041661205.1 Phycisphaerales bacterium | reverse complement strand
CGCATCGGCCTGACCGTTCAGTGTCGCCACCGGCTGCCGGTGGATTGGCTCTCCGAGATCCGGCCTCCCTGGGAGGAGGAATACGACGACCGGTTTCTCGAAGAGCAGGCCGAGAAGGGAGGCATCCCGGTTTGCTGCCTGTTCTACGCGTCGGACATCGGCCATCTGCCCACGCTAACCAGGATTCTCGACCTCATGCTCCTCGAGGGCGCCAAGTGCGGCCTGGCCTTCCCGAGCACGTGGTATGACTATCAGCCCGAGCTGCTCGAGCAGCTCTATGTCCCCGTCGACGCGGGAGGCGTGTATCCCAACGTCGAGCCGCTCCTGGTGAGCGCCGGTACGGGCGTGGCGGCCGAGGCCGAGGGATACCTGGATGCCCGGACGCTGACCGATTCGATCAAGCAGGCACGCGAGCAGATCGCCGACCAGGTGGGCCCACGGCTGGCTCCGATCGGTTACTACCCGTTCCAGGACGCCTGCCCGGCCTACAAGCACCAGACCGGGCAACCCCAGTTCGCCGCGGTCGAGGCGTCGGGTGTGAAATACTGTATCACCTACCTCCACGAGAACACGGCTCCGCAGATCGTCTACCGCGGCGACAAGCTTATCGCCATCAACCAGCAAACGCTGCACTGGCACCCACGCAGCGTTGTCAAGACCGCGACGGTCCGGATCAAAGAATGGGAGGCGAAGATCACCCAGACGGGGCGCGCCGGCTGGATCGTCTTCGGGTTCGACTCGCCGTTCTACGGTCTCGCGCCCGGCTACCTCCGCTTTATGGAGGGGGTGCTCGGGGCTATGGAGTACGCGATCGGAGGCGGCCAGAGCAAGAAACTGTTCCTGGCCAAGCCTCACGAGGTGGCCAGGTACGCGGAGATTCTGAAGAGAAACGGCGTGGTTTGAACACCAACGAATCGAGAAGTAAGGGAGATGCGCCCATGAGGGGCCGATCGGATCGTCAACTCCGTCGCGTATCTCTTCTTCTCCTGGCGATCCTCGCCGGAGGTAGCGCGAACCGTGCGTGGACCGCAACCGCGGGGAAGGGCTGCGCCACGGTTTCCGATTTCGCCGAGCCTGGCGCGCTTCGGCCGTGGAAGCTGGACCGCGCAGGGGCCAAATCGAAGGTCGAACTGGTGCCGGGGCCGGAAGGCTCGCGCGCGGCGCGGGTCACGTTCGTCTGCGACGCGTTCCCCGGAACGACCCCGCCCAACATGGCGCTGATGCGCACGTTTGACGGCAAAGCCACCGCGGGCGAGGGCTTCACTCGCCTCACCTTCTGGCACAAGGGCGACCGTGTGGTCGTGGTCTTCGTGGAGCGGGATCGCGGCGATTACTACACCTTTCCGGTGGGGCCGTCGAAGCAATGGCGCCGCGCGGTTGTCTGTTTCGATGATCTCCATCCCGGCTACAACGCGGGCGGAAAGGGCAAAGGGACCTTCGACCTGGCGCGCATGGAGCGGCTCCGTTTGATGATCCCGCCCACGCCGGGAAAAACAAATGCCTTTGCTGTTGCCCAACTCGCGTTGGAACGCTCCGCGGACGACGCGGATCCGCGAATCTTCACGGGCAGCCCGTCGCCCGGGCGGCTTGATCTCTATCCGCAGAAGCTGAACCTGCCGATGAACCGCACGCAGCCGCTGGTCGTCGTGGTGGCCAACGAGCATCGCTGCAGGCTCAAGGGGGTGAAAGTCGAGCTGTCGCTGGAAGGCCCGGGCAGCCTCTCGCCCCTTGGCGACCACGCAGGAAACCAGGCCCGCAACTCCTTGCAGCTCACCACCGACGCCGAAGGCACAGCCCGGGCGCGATTTCACCCGGCCAACAGCGTGGGCCAGCAGGCCGTGATCAGCGCTCGGTTGGTGGATTCGGGCGTCTCGCTTGCGGCCCGGGGCGAGTTCGTCACGGCGCCGGAATTCCACAAAGTGCATCTCGGCTCCGACGGGTTTTTCGTCAAACCCGACGGGCAGCGGATCATCCCCCTGGGCGGTTTCTGGATGTCGTGGTCGCGGAGGATCGAGGGGGGCGAGGCCCGCGAGCGAATCACCCGGCCGATCCTCTGCGCCAGCCCCGCGGAGCAACAGGCGTGGTACGCCTACCTCGAGGCCAACGGCGTGAATTGCCTGCGCGGGTACTGGATGCCTTCCCCACCCTGTAACACGATCTTTCCCTTGGGCGCGGCGGGCAACCAGGACATGAGCCGGCTGGACGCGAGCGGGAAGATCAATGAGCCGGTGGTGGCGGCCCTCGAGCGCACGCTGGCCATCGGCGGCCAGTACGGGATCGGTTCCACGCTGACGATCGCCCCCTGTGCCGGGCTCTTCATCGGCGGCGGGAGCGGCAACGGCGCATGGCGCCGACTGCCCGAGGGCAAGTCGCGAGCCCAAGTTATGCACGAAGCGGAGGACTTCTTGCGAGCGATCGTGCCGCGGCTGATGTTTAATCCCCACGTTTGGGCCTACGAGTTGATGAACGAGCAGCACGACAACACCTTCGCCTGGAGCGAACGCTTTGTTCGCCTGATCAAGGAGCTCGACGAGGTGACCCCGGTGATGATCAGCATCGCGGTGGGCCTGCAGTCGGCCGACCCGCTGGCGTGGATGAAGAACACGAGCATCGACGTGTACCAGCCGCACGTCTACACTCATGCGGAGCGGCCCGATGTCGACTCCGGGCTGACCATGGAGGTGCACAACAACACGGCCGCCGGCCCCAAGCCCTGGCTGCTGGGCGAATCGGGGCTCTTCGGTTTCGAGTCGGAG
>JBAZUW010000422.1:0-2756 GCA_041661205.1 Phycisphaerales bacterium | reverse complement strand
CTCGCCCCTCGCCCTCCCCGCCAACCATCCCTCATGACCACGATCAATCCCTTTGCCGACTTCCTCGCCGCCGCCATCGCCCAGCACCCCGCCCCGATCTGCGTCGGCCTCGACCCAGTCCTCGATCGCCTGCCCGCCTCCCTCACCGCCGACCACCCCGTCCCCGCCGACGCCCTCCTCATCTTCTCCAAAGGCGTCATCGACGCCGTCGCCGGCATCGCCCCCGCCGTCAAGTTTCAGTCCGCCTGCTACGAGCGCTACGGCCACGCCGGCGTCGAAGCCCTCGAAGCCTCCATCTCCCACGCCCGCACCCGCGGCCTCTGCATCATCCTCGACGCCAAGCGGGGCGACATCGGCGTCTCCAGCGAGCACTACGCCGCCGCCGCCGCCCAGGCCGGCGCTCACGCCATCACCGTCAACGGCTACCTCGGCCCCAGCGGCATCGCCCCCTTCCTCACCGCGGGCCTCGGCGTCTTTGTCCTCGTCCGCACCAGCAACCCCGACAGCGACACCGTGCAGGCCTGCCGCCTCGCCGACGGCCGCACCGTCGCCGAGCTCACAGCAGACATGGTCCGAGAACTCGGCGAGCGTTATCTCGGTGCCGCCGGCCAAAGCAGCGTCGGCGCCGTCGTCGGCGCCACCAAAGCCGGCGAGGGCGGCTCCCTGCGCCTCCGCATGCCGCAGCAGACCTTCCTCATTCCCGGCTACGGCGCCCAGGGCGGCACCGCCGACGACGTTCGCGCCATGCTCACCAAAGACCGCAAGGGCGTGCTCGTCACCGCCAGCCGCAGCGTCATCTACCCCCCCACGGTCGAAGGCCAACACTGGACCGACGGCGTTCAAGCCGCCGCCCAGACCTTCGCCGCCGAAATCTCTCAGGTGATCAAGACCTGACGCCCCCACCGGCACCACTGGCGTCCTGTGGCACGGGCTTCCAGCCCGTGTGCCTCTCACCCGCGCCAGCAATCACCACTCAGTCCACCTGACGGGCAAATGTCGAGCTGCGCAGCTTGAATCCGTTAACTTGGCTGAAGCCCGCGATCGGAACGTCGGGCGGGTGGCTGCGGATGGTCGTGGTATTCTGCGCCGTGACGGCACCTCCAACCAGCACGAGACCCTCGAACGTCGAGTTGGTCTGGATGGTCAGATCGCCACTGACATATGTCAGGCCGTAGATCTGCGAAGGGTAAGTATCAGTCTGATCGGAATCTGAGACACCGCGGTAAGGCGCCGTGCTGGGGTTGAAGTTGGTTTGTTCTGCGCTCTCCGATAGATCAGTGGAATCCATCGCGATGGTCATGACGCCCTTGACAAGCAGCACCGGGTAGTTGCGGTAATACGGCTCCATCAGCACGCTCTTGGTGATCTGCGAGTCCGACTTGGGGTTCAGGATGATGAGCGTGGCATTGATGCGGCAGTTCTGAATGGTGATCTTCTGCCCCCCGCAATCGATGACGTACAGCCCCGCGGAGTTGACGCTGCTGCTGTAGGGGTTGTTGCCCCCGGACAACACGATGTCCTGCATGGTGCCATTCGAAAGCGATGCATACGCGATCGGCGTGGCATTCGCGGCCCACATGTCGATCACCGACGGGTCGGGCATCGTCTGGGCCGCAATGATGGTTGTCGTGCTTTTGTAGGTCGAGCCGGTGACGCTGGGTCCCGCCACCGCAGGGTACACCGTCGCTCCACTGGCGACGACCGAGGTATTACTCCCAACCGAGGCATCGGCATAGAGCGTGCCCATCAGGTTCATTGTGCCGGCTGACCATATCGCCCGCTGCATCACCGGATACGCCGTCGCGCTCGGCACAAACTCCGCCGCCACCGACTGCCTCGCCCCCGCCACATTCGCCGTCGCCGTGACCCGAAACGGCCCCGCATTCGAATCCGAAAGATTGCCCCCGGACGGGTTCGACACCGTCGCACTGCACGTCGCATCACCGATCGTCATCGCAGAAAACAACACCGACGACGGCGAACCAGTCCGCCAGCTCGCACCACTCAAGTCCGCCGCCACCACCGACACCCCCACCTCCAGCGCCGACTGCGACGCGATTCTCGCCCGCTGCGCCCCATCCGACCTCGCAGTCGCCGCCCGCTGCGCCCGCACCAGCATCAGCCCCGCAATCCCCAGCGATGTCAGCGCCACCCCCGTCGCGATCACCAGGAGATACACGCTCCCCCGGTGGTGCTGGCGCCCGCGCCCCATGTTGTTCACGTTGACCTTCATCGTGCAGAATCCATGGCACTGGTTCGCAAGAACACCCGCCGCGCCATTTCCTTGTCCCCGTGCTTCACCACCACCGTCACGCGCAGAATGCCCCGATCGGTAGCGCTCGTCGTGACATCCCCCGCCACATACCGCACCCACTCAACGCTCGCACTCCGCGACCACCCCGCGAAGCTCGGGACCGCCACCCCATCGACATCCACCGGTGGCGACTCGTTGTCGCCGTTGTAATCATCCACGTCGTCGTAGTTCACCCGCGTCGGCCCTTCATTCGCATCCGGCCCCAGCACCGTCGTGCTTCCCTGCGGGTCGGTGTACGCCTTCGGGCGGATCTCCGCGACCAGCGCATCCGCCAGCGCCCGCGCACGCCCGCGATCCGCCTCGTCATACCTCGCTTGCGCCAGCCGCCCCGCCGCGTTCAGCGCCGACACCACGATCACCGCCAGCACCGTGCTTGCGATCGCCGCTTCCACCAGCGAGAACCCGCGATGTCGTCCCTGTGCTCGCATTACAGCCCCAGCAA
>JBAZUW010000421.1:1921-2766 GCA_041661205.1 Phycisphaerales bacterium | reverse complement strand
GCCTCGCAAATGGCCCGCCGCGTGGCGTCGGCCAGGGTCGGCGCCGGGCTCTCCTCGACCAGCTTCTGGTGGCGTCGCTGCATGGTGCAGTCGCGCTCCCATAGGTGGACGACGTTGCCGTGCAGATCGGCCAGCACCTGGACTTCCACGTGCCGGGGGTGCTCGACGTATTTTTCCAGGTAAATCTCGCCGTTGCCGAAAGCGGCCTCGGCCTCGGCGCGGGCCTGCTGGAGGGCCGACTTGAGCGCCAGATCGTTCATCGCCACTCGCATCCCGCGGCCGCCCCCCCCGGCCGTGGCCTTGATCAGCACCGGGAAGCCGATCTTGCGTGCCAGGGTCACCGCCTCGGCCTCGTCGCGCACGAGGCCCTCGCTGCCGGGCACGGTCGGGACGTTGGCCGATTTCGCGATCTGCCGGGCGTTGTTCTTGTCGCCCAGCTTGGACATGGCCTCGTGCGACGGGCCGATGAACTCGATGTTGCAACTCCGGCAGATCTCCGCGAAGTGGGCGTTCTCGGCCAGAAACCCATAGCCCGGGTGGATCGCCTGCACGTTGCCGATCTCGGCCGCGCTGATCACGCGATCGATCTTCAAATAGCTGTCGGCGGCCTTGGGCGTGCCCACGCAGTAGGCCTCGTCGGCCAATTCCAGGTAGGCTGAGCCGCGGTCGGCCTCGCTGAAGATCGCCACGGTCTCGATCCCCATCTCGCGGCAGGCGCGGATGATTCGCAAGGCGATCTCGCCTCGGTTGGCTATGAGAATACGCTTGAACATTGTGGAGTGCGTCAACCTCGCGTATCGACCTTGAACAACGGCTGCCCAAACTCGACCGGCTCCCCGTTCTCG
>JBAZUW010000421.1:0-1911 GCA_041661205.1 Phycisphaerales bacterium | reverse complement strand
TGATGACCTTGCCGGCGACCTCGGCCGGGATCTCGTTGAAGACCTTCATCGCCTCGACGATGCACACCGTGGTCTCCGGGCCCACGTGATCGTTGACCTTCACGTAGGCGGGCGAATCCGGATCGGGGGCGGCGTAGAAGGTGCCCACCATCGGGCTCTTGATGAGCACGATATGCTCTTCCGATGGTGGCGGGGGCGGCGCGGGCGTAACCGGAGCGACCGAGGTCGGGCCCGCGGCCAGCACGCCCGGCCCAGGGTGCGCGACCTGGTCGGTCGGCACATAAACGCCCCGCTGGAGCTGAATCCGGGTGTCGCCCTGACGCAGATCGATCTGGCTCAGATCGTGCTCCTTCATGAGCTCGACCAGCCGACGAATTCTGCGGATATCATAAATATCCTGGCCGAGGCCGCCCGGAGAGCCCGGCTTCGCGCCGGCGTCTTCCGGTTCGTTCTTGCGTGTCTTGTCGCTCGCCATGAAATTTCTCGCACTCGATAGATCAAGGTCAAGGCGAGGTGCCTTGGTTAACTCAACAGCCTCTCAGCCGAGAATCACCTCCTCCAGCCGTTTGGGGACGCTGGTCAAGACTTCGTGCCCGGCAGCAGTGACCAGCACATCGTCTTCGATCCGCACGCCACCCCACCCGGGGAGGTAAATTCCCGGCTCAACGGTGACCACCATACCCGCCTGCAAAACAGTGGGCACCTTGGCCGCCAGTCGAGGGGCCTCATGGACCTCCAATCCGAGGCCGTGTCCCAATCCATGGCCGAAATATCGACCAAATCCGGCCTCTTCAATCACCCGGCGGGCCACGCCATCGACATCCTGGGCGACGGCACCGGGCCGGACGGCCGCAATGGACTCCTCTTGGGCCCTTAACACAACTCTATATATACGTTCGAGTTTCGGCGAGATTTTACCGGTGATCAGGACTCGCGTCAAGTCGCTCTTGTACAGGTTCCCGGTCGCCCCCCAGTCGACCAACACAAAGTCCACATTGCCAATGGCCTTTGCGGTCGCCCGGGCGTGCGGCAAAGCAGCGCGGGGCCCCGCGGCGATGATCGAGGGAAACGAGCACCCTTGGGCCCCGAAGAGCCTCAGTTGCTGATCGAGCTCGTCGGCCACCTGTTTCTCGGTCTTTTCCGGCCGCAGGCTCGCCCGCAGCACCCCAAAGGCCTTTTCGGCATACCAGATCGCCTCGCGGATCCGGGCGATTTCGTCGGCATCCTTTCGCTCGCGGAGCTTCTCGACCAAGCCCGACAAGGGCACGATCTCCAACCGCGGCAGCTCTTTGTCGATCTTGTCGCGCAGGGCGAGGGTCATGGAGTCGGCCTCCGCACCCAGGCGGCCGATCTTCGCCCGGCCGATTACGCGGCCAATCGCCTCCGGCATGCTGACCCCAGGCCGGCGGATGAAGAGGTCCAGGCCTGGACACTCCTCGCCCAGTTGGGTGGTGTAGCGGGGATCGCTCAGCAGTGTCTCGCCCCGGGCGCGGACCAACAAGTAGCTGTCGTCGCCGGTGAAGCCGGTCAGATAGGTCACGTTGGTGAAGTTGGTCACCAGCAGGGCGTCGGCCCCAGCTTGGCGCACCAGCCGCCGCAAACGATCACGCCGGGCCTGGTAGCGGTCCATGGTTTGTCTCCTCAGCCGGAAAAAGGGTTCGAGGAGAGTATACCCCCCGGCACGCCGATCGACCACCCGCCGTTCGTCAGGCGCAGATCGGCGGTCACCGCGCAAGCCTAAACGTGTCCGCCACAACACTGGCAGCGACAACATGCGGCGGCGGCGTGGGATTTCGGCCTGCCGGATCCGGACACGATGGGTTCGACCTTGATGTCCACCAGCTTGCCGTAGAGCTGCAGCTTACGTTGGAAATCGCCGCAGACGACGACCTGGTGAAATCCCACGATGTC
>JBAZUW010000420.1:0-2767 GCA_041661205.1 Phycisphaerales bacterium | reverse complement strand
ATCCCCGCCCTGGCCCTGCAGGGCTACGGGGGCGGCACCTCCGGGGCGGCCCAGTTCGTGCAGTCCCTCACCGGCGCCGTCGGCCGCCGCGTGGGCGAACTGGTCGGTCTGCGAATCACCAGCATCAACGGCACCGGTGCGACGTCCTTCGACCCCTTGGCCGCCGACTCCATCACCATCCGCCCCGGCACCGCCCGCAGCTACTCCCTCTCCAACGCCAACCGCTTCCTCTCCACCAACTTCGACTCGGTCACCCGCAGCGACTTCTTCCTGGGCCGCCAGAACGCCCGCTCGCTGCTGGATCAGGTCATCCAGGGCCTCTAAAGGTCAAAGCCTCGCCGCGAACCGGCGACGACATTCATCTCAACGCCCTCCAACCCCGCTGCAAGGCGGGGTTTTTTCTGGGAGTCAACACGTCCCGGCGCGCCTCGTGATCTCCTCGCGCCTCCTCTTTCAATCTGCCAGTGCAACGAAAAACCCCACGCTCGCGCGTGGGGTTCGTATGTCTCATTGATTTTCGGCTGGGGACGCCGGCACCCGTGCGTGCCGTCCAGTCCCTAGTGCCTCTCACTTACGGGCAGTTGCCGCCGGCGACGACGTTGATCAGGGCGTCGATGTCACCTTGGTCGACGTTGCCGTCCTGGTTGAAGTCAGGGTCGATGCCGGTGTCGTTGGGGCCGCCCGCGACGACGTTCACGAGGTAGTCCACGTCGCCCTGGTCGGCGTTGCCGTCCTGATTGAGGTCGGGGTCGCACTGGGTGGCGACGGGCAGCTGGGTGTAGGTGACGTCATCCCAGTAGATGATTCCCGAGGTGGGGGAGCCATCGCCGACGAAGCGGCCGATGGTGAGCTTGGCGTGGTTGGGGAGTGGGTTGGCGGGCACGCAGTTGCACCCGCATCCGGGCTGAATGCCCCGGTTGCACTCGTACTGCTGCTGAATGTCCGCGCGGGTGAAGACCACGGTGTAAGGCATCCACACGCCGTTGGTGGTGCCGGAGATGGCGGTGCCCAGGGCCCATGGGTCCATGGTCGCCACGTCCTGGTTCTGCACCTTGACGTTGATCTTGATGCCGGAGGCATCACCCACGAGGGGCTGGTTGGCGGGGATCATGTACCACGCCGTGACGACGACATCACCACCGTTGTAGTCGAAGATGGGGTCGAAGAAGGGGTAGGGGGTGGAGCAGAGAGTGCCGCAGGTCTGGTCGCAGTAGCAGAAGTTCACGCTGTCGGTCGTCAGACCAATGAACCCGCCGGTGCCGGGGGTGCGGATCTCGGCGACCGAGTTCCCGGAGTGGGGGGTCAGGGCGTTCATGGTGCCGACCGGGAAGAGGGCCGGCATGGCGCCGTCGCCCACGGTGCGGCGGTTCGCGTTGGTGTTGCCGCCGGGGCTCGACCAACCATCGGGGAAAGGCCCGCCGCAGAACAGACAGGGGTTTTCAAAGCCCCCGTTCTGCAAGGTGGCGGTCTGAGCCAGAGCGGGCAGCGCCAGCGTGCAGCCGGCCAAGAGAGCAAGAGCGATTTTCATGGAAACTCCTCCGAAAACTGGGACACGAACCCGACGCGCAGGCCGCACCGGCAACCCGCGAAAGCCAACTACGAAAGCGTTTTCATTTGACCTTCCCGGCGGGGTTTCGTCAAGCACTTTCTGCCTGAATTTCTCTTGACGGATCGTCAAGAATGCATCCGAGTGTGTGCCAGGCGGGCCCCGCGAGCCCCGTTGGTTTTACCGGTCTGGCTATTCCTTCAGTCCGGCGGCCGCCACCCCGCGCACCAGCGACCCCTGGGCGACCACGAACAGAACGAGAACGGGAGCCACCACCATCGTGCTCGCGGCCATCAGCAGGTTCCAGGGCGTCAGCCCCGACTTGCTCTGGTACAACTGCAACCCCAGCGCCAGCGTGAACTGGTCGCGGCTCGTGATAAACACCAGCGGGGCCAGGAAGTCGTTCCACACGTAGATGAAGTGGAACAACGCTACCACCGCCAGCGCCGGGCGGCTGAGCGGCACGATCACCCGCCAGAAGATGCCCCACTGCGAAAACCCGTCGATGCGGGCCGCCTCGTCGAGTTCCTTGGGGATGCCCATGAAGAACTGTCGGAGCATGAAGATGTTGAACGCCCCGCCAAACCACGCCGGCACCCACAGGGGCATCAGCGTGCCGGTCCAGCCAAGCTCGCGAAAGACCAGGAACAGGGGCACCATGATCACCGGAAACGGGATCATCATGCTCAGCAGCACCGTGAAGAAGACCGCACCACGCCCCGGCCACTGAATGCGGCTGAGCCCATAGGCCACGATCGCGCTCGACAGCGTCATGCCCACCACCGCCAGCCCCGCCACGATGAGCGTGTTGCGCAGATACACCGGGAAAATGACCGACGGGTCGTGCCACACCTCGGTGTAGTTCTGCTTTGCTTGGTGAAAGACACTGCTCGCAGGGTCGGGCAAAAGCCTGATCTCCTGCGAGGCCGCCTGCTTTTCGGGCTTCAGCGATGTCGCGGCCATCCACACCAGGGGCGTCAAAAACAGCACCCCGGCCATGAGCAGCATGGCGTAGAGCGCGACCTTGGCCCCGGCGGAGTTGTTGGAAGCGCCGTTCTGGCTCACGCCGCCCCCCGGTAGTGGACCAGGCGCTTGCTGGCCAGGAGCATGAGCCCGGTGAGGGCGAGGACGACGAGGAGCTGAATCCACGCCATGGCGCTGGCGTAGCCGAACTTTTGGTAAATGAAGGCGTTGTCGTACAGGTAGAGGTTGTACAGGTCG
>JBAZUW010000419.1:0-2772 GCA_041661205.1 Phycisphaerales bacterium | reverse complement strand
GCGGAGCCCCCTCGTCGTCGACAACGAGCACGACAGGACGGGTCGTCGGCAGCTGCACGTCGAACAGCAGGGCGTAGGCAAAGTCCGAGAGCCTCACGATCTTGACCACCCAATGCGGCGTGGGCGTGCTCACGATGGTCACGGCGGAGCTGCTCGCGGCAGTCGTCGTAGTGGTGGCGAAGAATGTGACGTAGTCGCCACCGAGCAGGCTAGTCCACGCCACAGCAAACCCCGGATCCGCGAAGGCGGCGCTCGCGAGAAACGGTCCGTCCACCACATCCTGAGCGACATCAAAGGCCTCACCGGCAAACGCTCCTGCGGCGTCGACCCCCCGTGCGCGCAAGCTCGTGCCAGCGCCCCACACCACAAGGGATTCGCCGCTGCCGCCTGCGATCGCAAGCCCCTCGGGCTCCTCGTTCGCGACGACGAGCGGCCCCAACACAGGCGCGCCGCTCGCATCGTAGCGCGCAAACAACACCTGGCCCGCATCATCGGCCGCGAGCCCGATGCTCGTGCCCTCGCTCGCCGCGAGGTTGTAGCTGTTCGTGAGCGTGATGGGCTCGCCCGACGCGTTGGTGCCATCGGCGTCGAACAGGACGAACCCGGTCGAGTAGCCCGAGTCGTAGCCAAGCCACCGCCCCGACACCGGCTCGAGCCGATCCATCGACGGTGCCACCCCCGCGCCAGAATAGATCAACGCGGGCTGCGCGGCCGTTTCCTCGCACGCAGTATCGGGCTCTTCGACCAGCGGCACGTCGCCGAATCCAGAGCTGGCCTGCCCCCCCGCGCCGCCGCCGCCTCCCGTGCCGGAGCCGCCCCCGCCGGCCGTGCCGGAGCCGCCCCCGCCGGCCGCTGCGCCCTGACCGCCTCCCCCTGGCTCACTGCCACCAGCCGGCGTGTCGCCGCCAGAACCGCCAGTGCCCGTCGTAGCCGAACTCGTGGTCGTGACAGGGGGTAACCCGCCCCCAGGCGAATCATCGCCAGAGCAGCCGCCCACACCCAATGCGCCCAGCCCGAGGCATCCGACGGCCAGGAAGGGGCAGCTGCATGCCGCACGGGCACAGAAACGAGCGGCTACTCGTCCTCGACGCATGAGTAGGTGATCTCCCAGCCATTGATGCTTGGTCCGTCATCGTTGGCCGCGGTGGGGTTGAGCGTAATCAGGAGCTCCAACACCGGACTCGTCGCCGCGATGAGAGCGTCCAGCTCACTGGTGAACCCGCCAACCCCCACGTTGGCGAGCAGTGCATCGTAGATGTCGACCCAGCAGGCCGATAGCTCGCAGACGGGCGGCATGGGATCGCCGCCAACCGTTCCGGCGAATGTAGCGGTCGCGACACGAGTGAGCGGGGCGCCAGGCGTCGCCCCGGATTCTGCCGTGTGCACCTGGAACACCACGCTCGCAGCCGGATCGTCCGGGATGTCCGTGTTGTAGGTTAGCAGGCCCCACTGCACACTGGTGCCGAGCGGACAGTCCGCTTCGTACGTCTCGTCGATGACCGTTGGCACGAACTCCGTAATGGTGTTCAGCTCGCACTCGCCGTCCTTGTAGTCTGACCAGTTGTTCTCGCAGAAGCACTCGGCGATGGCCCCCGGGATCGGCGGGTTGATCATCATCGTCGTATTGCCCGCCAGTGCGTCGTTGCTCCCAACGCAGTAGTCCTCGATGATGTTCACGCAGTACCCAGGCTCGATGACCGTGCCGACCGGCAAGGTGCAAACGGCCTTGACGCTGGACCCCATCGTCGTATCTGCGTCACAGAGTCCATAGGTTTGCTCGAGACCCGGGTAGGAATAGCCAATGATCGGATTCGCAGCCGTGGACTCGACCGCCGTGTTGCCTCGATTACAGACTGGCATCGTATTCTCGCAAGGCATGCCGAGCGTCAAGTCGATGCCGGGGCACGTTGCCTCGGGCCAGGTCTGTCCTACCGAGAATTGCTGACAGACGCCGTCGCCGGTTCCAGAACAGACCACGCCGCACTCCGTGGCGACCATGTCCACGCACGTCTGGTCCCAAGTACAGGTTAGGCCGCACTGGTCCACGGCCTCATGAACACAAGCCGAGTCCCAGACGCCGCAGCTCTGGCCACAGTCGTCCACCACGGCCTCGGCGCAGGTCGCATCCCAGGTGGGGTCGCAGGTCTTGCCGCCGCACGCCGGCGTCGTAGCGACCAGAGCCGTGCATTCGACAGTCCAGTCGGGCGCGCACGTAATGCCGAGCGATGCGCACTGCGTTTCGACAAGTGCCCTGCAAGCGTTGTTCCATTTGTTGTTCGACTGCACACAACAACTGGCAGTATCCGCGCAGACCTTTGCAACGCATGACGTCAGAGCACTCCCTGTATCACAATTGTTCGCTAGCCCATCGCCGTTCACGCACAAGCTATGAGCGCAGGTGCCCACTTGCGGCAGCGCCCCGGTGCAGCACCTGGGGCGCTGCGCACAAATAGCTGCGACGCAGCCGTCCGGGTCACATCCCGCGGTGAGCGGGGAGTTCGCCACAACCTGGCAGGCCGAGTGCACACAGCCAGGGAACGTCGGCTCGCAGCAAGCCGGATAGTCGTCACAGATGCCAGCGACGCAATCTGCGCCCGGAGCTACGGCGTCACAACCGTCGACCAGGCCGACGCCAGTGTCACAAGGCGAGTGATCAAAGCAGCCCGCTGGCGCGTACTTAGGATCGCAGCATCTCGCATAGTCCGTTTCGGCGCAGACCGAAGCCACGCACGGGCTCGCGGCTTCACAGACGTCGTCTAGGCGAGCCCCTGC
>JBAZUW010000418.1:1740-2784 GCA_041661205.1 Phycisphaerales bacterium | reverse complement strand
AGCCCAGCGGTCCACTTTCTTTTGCCCGGCCTGTCAGCCATACTGACGTTGTGGCCGGTCTCCTGACCGAGCCACCGAAGATCTTGGGTGCAAACCACGGCGGGGTCGGGAGACCCTCGCCGAACGATAGGAGCCAACCCGATGAGACACCACTTGAGCCGAAGGCAGTTCCTGGCCGGCACCACGGCCGCCGCGATTGCCGCCACGGCGCGCCCCGCCTGCGCGGCACTTGCCAAGGCCCGACCTCTGGAGACCCGCGTCCTGGACGCCAAGGTTCGCTTCGTGGAGCAGGCGTTTCTGCGGCCGCTGATCATCAGCACCGGGGCGATCACCAAGATCACCGAGGCGGTGGCGGAAGTGACCGTGCGGGTGGGCTCGCGCGAAGCGACCGGGCGGGGGTCGATCTACCTGAGCGACCTGTGGGCGTGGCCCGATCCGGAGCTGGCTCACCAACAGCGCGACAATCGCCTGCGGGCGTTGTGTGAAGAGGTGGCCGGGCGATTGGACGCGATGTGCGGAGGCGAGGCGGCCCATCCGCTGGAGCTGGGGCTCCGCCTGCACGAGAGCGTGTGCCGGGAGAAGTCGCCGCCGGTCCTGGCGCGGGCGATGTGCGTCAGCCCCTTCGACGCGGCGATCCACGACGCCGCGGGCATTGCCGCCGGCCGGTCGGCATTCGACTTCTATCGCCAGCCGGTCGCGCTGCCCAGCGCCGACCCGCATTTCCGCGGCAAGAGCGCCGCGGCGGCCATCGCGCGGATCATCCGGGCGCCGAAGCGGGAGCTGCGGGCGTGGTACCTGGTGGGAAAGAAGGATTCGATGGAGAAGAACGTGGGCCCCTGGATCCGGGACCGCGGCTACCACTGCTTCAAGATCAAGATCCTCGGCAAGGACAACGCTTACGACGTGGGCCGGACCGTGGAAGTGTATCGCGAGGCGAAACGCCTGGGGGCCAAGCGGATCGAGCTCACGGTCGACACCAACGAGGCCAATCCCGACGCGGTCAGCGTGCTGGACTACTTCCAGCGGCTCAAAGCGGCCGACGCC
>JBAZUW010000418.1:0-1730 GCA_041661205.1 Phycisphaerales bacterium | reverse complement strand
GTGCACAAGTTCGACTGGCGGGAAATTTCGCGGTTGAAGCCGGTGATGCTCGACGAGGGGCTCACCAGCCTGGAACTGATGCACGAGGCCCAGTCGCAGGGCTGGAGCGGCTTTGCGCTCAAGACGTGCAAGGGGCACAGCTTTGCCTTGACGGCGGCCGCCTGGGCACGCGAGAACAACATGCTCCTCTCGCTCCAGGATCTCACCAACCCGGGACTCTCGATGATCCACGCGGCGTGGTTTGCGGCCCACGTGCCGACCATGAACGACGTCGAGCTCAACTCGCCGCAGTTCACCCCCGCGGCGAATCGCCCCTGGCTGCCGCGCCTGGCGGGCCTGTTCGAGCCGACCGGGGGCGTGCACCGGCTGCCGGAAAAAGCCCCGGTGGGGCTGGGGTCGACCACGTAACTTGAGCAAGTCTCGCCCAGCCGGTATCCTGGCGGAATGAAACGACAACCACGCGCCCCGCTCGGTACCCGGTACTCGGTACTCGGTACTCTTCTTGCCTGCTGCCTCCTCTCGGCTTCCGCCTCCGGGGCCGCCGGCGACCGTTTTTGGCGATCGATCGCCGAGGGCGAGCCGCCGGCCATGCTCGGGGCGCGGAGCCTGTTCGGTTACGCGCGAAACCTCTGCGAGGCCCGGGAGCATCCGGAACGGCTGGAACGGGTTTTCCAGGTGGCGGCCGGGGCCCAGGACCGCAATCCCCAGAGCCGCGGCTTCGGAAATCTCCGCTGGACGTGGCGCGACCCGGGTGTGACCGACGCGAACGCGGTGGAGTTCTGCATGCAGGATGCCCTGGCGATGTGGATCGAGCACCGGCAGTGGGTGCCGGAGGGGTCGCGAAAGGCACTTCGCGAGCTGATGGAGTTTGCGATTGAAGGCTGCCTGCGGCATCGCGTGCCGAGCAGCTACACGAACATCGCGATCCTCAACGCGGCGAATTTGATCGTGCTCGGCGAGGTGCTCCAGCGGCCCGAAGTGACCGCCGAGGGGGCCGGCCGGCTCGACGCGTTCTATCTATGGACCTGGCAGTTCGGCACTCGCGAGTTTTGCAGCCCGAACTATTACGGCACTGACCTGGAAGGGCTTCGCTTTATCCAGACCTACGCCCGGCTGGACCACGCCCGGCAACAGGCCCGGCGGGTCGCGGAGCTGATCTGGACCGACATCGCGGCCAACTGGTACCCGCCGGCCCAGAAGCTGGCCGGGGCCCACAGCCGGAGCTACGACTACCTGGCCGGTTTGGGCCACCTGGACAATGAGCTCGTGGACGCGGGCTGGCTGCCCGCCCCCGGCACTCCGCCGAAAACCCGGCCGACATGCTACGTTCCGCTGGCGTCGCTTCGGGAGCTGAGTGGCCGGCTGCCGCGCGTCGTTCGCCAGCACTGGGGAACCAACCCGGCCGAGTCGCGCACGCATTGGCTGGCCGCCGACATCACGCTGAGTTGCTCCGGGGCCGGATCGGGCCAGGACGACGCGCGCCTGACGGTCGACCTGCCGGGCGATCGCAAGCTGCCGCGCTGCTATTTCATTCCCGACGGCCGCGAAGACCCCTACGGCAAGGTCCGCTACGAGACCAGCAGTGCACGGCACTTGAAGGCGCTCCACTTGCAGCCGTTCTGGGCGGCGGCCCAGCGCGGGCCGGATGCCTTGGGACTGGTGCTCTATCGTCCCCAGGACGTGGCCTTGCCGGAAGTCGTCAACCTGCAGAGCCACATCGTGCTCCGCGC
>JBAZUW010000417.1:0-2789 GCA_041661205.1 Phycisphaerales bacterium | reverse complement strand
GGCTCGCAACGCATGCGATGGCACGGGCGGGCGATGTGCGCGTCATCCCGGGGGGACTGTCGTTTGAAGAGGCGGCGACCCTGCCCGTCGTGTTCATGACCTCCTGGCATGCGCTGAAAACCGTGGCGCAACTGAAGGCGGGCGAGCAGATCCTCGTTCATGCAGGGGCAGGCGGCGTGGGCATGGCGGCGATCCAGATTGCGCATCATCTCGGTGCGGAAGTCATCGCCAGCGCCGGCAGCCCGGCCAAGCGCGCGCTCTTGGAAACGCTGGGAGTCCAGCATGTCATGGACTCGCGCCGGGCCGACTTTGCGGAGGCCGTCATGGAGCTCACCGGTGGCAGGGGCGTGGATGTGGTGCTGAACTCACTCGCCGCCGAAGCCATCCCCATGGGCCTCTCCTGCCTGGCTCAGTTCGGCCGGTTCATCGAGCTCGGGAAGCGGGACATCTACCAGAACTCCCGCATCCCCCTGTGGCCGATGAGGAAGAACGCGTCGTTCCATGTCGTCGCGATGGATGCGATCTTTGGCGGCGATGAGGAACTGACCCGCCGACTCTTGGAGAAAATCACCGTCCTGGTCGGACGGCATGTGCTGCATCCGCTGCCGTTCCGCTCATTCCCGGCATGCCGCACCGACGTGGCCTTCCGCTGGATGGCCCAGGGCAAGCACACCGGGAAAGTGGTCGTGTCGTTTCCGGAGCCGTTTGTGGCGAGGCGTGGCGAGCCACTGACGCCCCCCTTCGAGGTGAAGCCCGATGGGTGCTACCTGATCACCGGCGCGTTCGGCGGCTTCGGCAAGGTGCTGGCCGAATGGCTTGCGGACTGCGGCGCCCGGCATCTCGTGCTCAGCAGTCGCAACGGCCCGGCCACGCCGGACGCCGAAGACTTCCTGGCGAAGCTGCGCGGCCGCGGCGTGGACGTGCAGGTGGTGTGTGCGGATGCCGGATCGCCGGAAGACGTGAGGCGGCTGCTCACGGAGATCTCAGCGGCCGGTCACCCTCTCAAGGGGGTGTTCCACCTGGCGATGGTGATTGACGACGCACCGCTCGCATCGCTCACGCGCGAGCGGATGCGCAGCGTGTTGGCACCGAAGGCGCACGGCGCATGGCTCCTCCACGAAGGAACGCGCCGCATGGACCTGGATTGCTTCGTGATGTTCTCGTCGGTTTCGAGCATCATCGGCAACCCGGCACAAGGCAACTATGCGGCGGCCAATGCGTTTCTTGACGCGCTGGCCCATCACCGCCGGGCCCTCGGTCTTCCCGCCCTTGTGATCAACTGGGGAGCTCTCGGCGGCGAAGGCTATGTGGCCCGCAACGAGCGTGTGGCGGAATACCTCGCCCGCCAGGGCACAACGCCCCTGTCCCCCCATGAAGTGATCGCTCTTCTGGAATCCTTCCTCTCCGCAGGCGTCACCCAGGCGCTGGCGCTCCGGGTGGATTGGGCAAAATGGCGGCAGTCGCTTCGGGGCAGCCAGGAGAGTCCTTTGCTGGAGCGTGTGTTTGCGGCCGGCACCGAAGGAGCGGAGGCCGGCGGCGCAAAAAGTGACTGGAGGCTCAAGATCGAGTCGTCCGCGCCGGACGGGCGCGCTGACATCATCGCTCTGGCGGTGCTCGATGTCGTGGGATCGGTGCTGCGCGTCAAGCCGGAGAGCCTGCGCGCCGACCAGCCGCTCACGGACCTGGGGTTGGATTCGCTCATGGCTGTCGAGATCGAAACCTCCCTCGAAAGCGCCATCGGCGTGGCCTTGCCGCCGGCGAGCCTGATGCGGGCGCGCACGATCAGCCAAATCGTGACGCTGATCGTTGAACACATGGCCGGCTCAGCGGCGGGCCGTTCGTCCACGCCGCCCGCGGAACCAGCCCCCGCCGAAGAGGTGGACTTGGACGCGCTTTCCGATGAGGAGATTCATCGACTGCTTGGCGATGACCCGGTGCCGGATTCCAAGGAACCTGCGCTGGAAACCTGAAGCACCAGCATGGTCCAAGACAACAGAGCGCGTCTGAAGCAATGGCTGGAGAGCGGAGAGGCCCGCCTCCATCCGCTGACGTTTCCCCAGCGGGAGCTCTGGGAGACATCGCCTTTGCCCGCGGCAGACGTGGCGAACAACATCCGCGCCTTCATTCGTGTGCACGGCCTGCTTTCGTCCCAGGCGTGTGAGGAGGCTGTTCAGAAAGTCGTGGATCGGCAGGAGGTTCTGAGGCTTTCTTTCCTTCCCGGCAAGGGGCGGTCCCTGCAGATGGTCCGCACGACCGGCAAGGCGGTGCTGCGGTTCCGCGAACTCGCGTCCTGGCAGCGACAGCCGGAGGAGATCGAAGAGTTGGTCCGGGAAATGACCAGCAAGCCCTTCGATCTTGTGCAGGGTCCGCTCTATCGCACGGAGGTGCTTCGGTGCTCCGCCGATGAGCATGTGCTGGTATTTGCGATTCATCATGCCATTGCCGACGGCTGGACGCTGGGCGTGTTCGTTCAAGATCTCTTCGCCGCCTACCTGCAGGAGCTCATTGGTGTGCGCACCGCCCTTCCGCCCGTGGCGCTCTCCTACAGCGCATGGGGTGTGGCCGAGCGGGCCTTCTGGCAGCCTGCGGAACTGGAACAGCGCGCCAGCTTCTGGAAAACCCGGCTTGCCGGAACGTGCCGGCTTTGGAACACGCCAACGAGCGGCGCGCTCCAACGATGCGTATCGCAGGTCCCCGCCGATCTGGGCCGCGCCGTGCGGGACCTGGCCCGCCGCCACGGAGCCACTCTCTTCAGCACGCTGCTGGCCGCATTTCAAATCACCCTGTCG
>JBAZUW010000416.1:0-2794 GCA_041661205.1 Phycisphaerales bacterium | reverse complement strand
CGCTCGGCGACGATCAGGCGGGTGTCTCCATCCGCCGCATCAGCGATGCGCAAGAGATTCGCCGCATCCAGATGCGGCGGCGCGGCCCCAGCGCAGCGTGGATCGGCGGCATGGACTTTTCGCCAGACGGCAAACGCCTCGCCTTCTGCTCCCGGGATCGCATGGTGCGTGTTGTCGACATCGAAACCGGACGCGTGATTTTCGAGAACTCCCCCGAACTTCCCTCCATGAGCTCGCTGGAGTATTCCCCGCTGGGGGATCGCATCGTCACCGCCGGGCCCGATCAGGCCTGCATCTGGGATGCCGCGACCGGCGCACTGCTCTCACAGCAGGCCGGTCTCAAAGGCCGCGTGAGCTGCGCCCGCTGGTCCTCTTCGGGCAACGCCATCCTGATCTGCGGCGAGGGCTCCGTGCGGATGTGGGACGCGGGCAACGACGCCGGGCGCGTGGGCTTTTCGGGCCACACCAGTTGGGTCTTCGGCATGGATCAAAGCCCCTTGCGTCCCGTCGTCGCCACCTGCGCGGGCGACTACACGGTTCGCCTGTGGGATCGCGCCACCGGGCGCGAGCTTGCCCGCGCGCAACTCCCCGCCGACCGCGCCCGCACCGTGCGATTCAGCCCGGACGACACGCGCCTCTACGTGGCGGCCGACGACGGCTCGGTGTACGTGCTCGACGCCCACACGCTCGAATGCACCGACGAGTTTGCTGCCAGCAATCGCGAGCTCTTCAGTATGAAACTCTCGCCCGGCGGCGACCTGCTCGTCACGGGTGGATATGGCCGCGCGGTGCACGTGCTCGACACCCAGACCGGCAACGAGGTGCTCCGCATCAAGGACTTCACGCAGGGCGTGGAAGATCTCACCGTCGACGACACGTTCTCGCGCGTCTTCGCCGTCGGCAATGGCAGCGACGTCCGCTGGTACAGCCTCGTGAGCGGCGAGCGCCTGGGCAGCGTGCATTGCGATAGCCGCGCCATCGGCCTGGCCCTGGCCCCGGACCAGGTGCACCTGGTCGTCGCGACCAGCGACGGATACATCGAGTCCTGGAACATCGACACCCGCGCTCGCGACCTGCGCTTCGATGCCCATCGCAACGCCATCACATCCCTCGCGATCAGCCCGGGCAACCGCCTCCTAGCCACCGGTGGCGATGACGGCGCCATCCGCCTCTGGGACCTTACGAGCGGCGACAACCTCGCGAACGTGCTCGCCGGGCGCGGCGAAGTTCCCTACCTCGCCTTCGAACCCTCCGGCCACATCATCCAGGCCACCTTCCGCGACGGCTTCGCAGGCCTCTACGACCTTCTCTACGGCAACATGCTCACCGCCGGCAACGCCGATTTCCAGATCAATCGCCTGCAGGGCGAAGTCGGCACGCCCGCCACCCTCGACTCCATCCGCAACTGGTCCAAGTCGATTCTCAAAATGACGGAGCGGTACTACGCGGAGACCGGCACCAAGTAGGTCCCGCCGCGATTTGTACTTCTCACTTTGCCGGCGCCCCGGCACCCTTTCCGCCAGTCTCCGCAGGGGCGGCCGCGTGCGGCGTGCCCGGCGTGGTGTCCGCCGCCTTGTCTTTGGGCTCTTCCTCCACCCGGGGCAGCAGCGTCTCAGCGCACGCCAGGCGATACGCGGTGATCGCCGCGTTGGCCGCCGACTGCTTCAGATAGTTCGGAATCGCAAGGTCGATCCGGTCGTGCTGGGTGTGCCAGCCGTAGCCATAGTCGGCCCGGCCGATCTCATCCCAGAAGAACCCCGGCACGCCGACCTGATTGAAACTCGCGTGGTCGCTGCTGCCGTGCGTGTCGATTTTCTTTCCTGTGTTCCGCACGTTCACGTTCAGGAACTGCTTGTCGGTCTCGTCGTAGAAAACCTTGTTCACCGGTGCGGTCGCCATCGCCAGCATCTGCACCATATTTTCCGCGGCCGGCACGCCCCCTTCATAGTTCGTCCCGCCGTCATCCACAAACACCGCAGAAATCTTGCTCAGTTCGTCCTTGTGCGCCTCGACATAACCGTGGCTTCCCAGCAGCCCCTGCTCCTCACCGGTCCAGTTCACAAAACGGATCGTCCGCTTCGGCTTCGCGTGTGCGGCCATCAAAATCCGGGCCGCCTCAAGCGTCACCACCGTGCCCGTGCCATTGTCCGTACACCCCTGCGAGCCCGGCCCGTTCCACGAGTCCATGTGCGCCGAGATGATCACCATCTCCTCCGGCTTCTCCGACCCGCGAATCTCCGCCACTGTGTTGTACACGGGGATCGGCCCCTTGGTGAACTGGTTCTTCAGGTCGCATTCGATCTCGATCGCGTCTCCATCGGCCAGGCGCGAGTTGATGAAGTCGTAATCGCTCAGCCGCACGATCACGTGCGGATCCTGCGGAATCGCGTCAAAATCCAGCTCGCGCCACTTCGGGGCCGCCCCGGTCCACACCCGCTCATCACGGCTCGTCGAGATGTACCCCGCCACCGGCTCCAGCGCCAGTCGCTGGGGCACAGTCAGCGTCGCGGGGTCCGTCCCCTCCGCCACCTTCTTGCGGGCGTCCAGCCGCATCTCGTAGCGTGCCGACACCAGCCCCCGAATGCCCAGCTGCCCCAGCGCCGCCGGCGCCTGGATCAACACCCACGCACCCTTCAGCGAGTCCTTCACACGCTCAAACTCCGCGGCGTCCTTCGGCTCCCGCATCACCTTGCCCCGCACCGGCCCCTCTGTCCCCGCCGTCCACGCCAGCGTCGTGAACTCCATGTCACGCACGTTGTCGTACTCAACCTTCGGGGGAGCCTTGTCGTCGTCC
>JBAZUW010000415.1:0-2806 GCA_041661205.1 Phycisphaerales bacterium | reverse complement strand
CAGACGACCGAAGTGCTGGCGGCGGTCGAAAGGCTGCTGGCGCAGGCGGGGACGAGCAAGTCCAAGCTGCTGACGATCCAGGTGATCCTCAACAATATCGCCGACTTTGCCGCGATGAACTCGGTCTACGATACGTGGATCGATCCGGCCAACCCGCCGACCCGCGCCTGCATCGAAGCCCGCCTCGCGCACCCGGCGCTGAAGGTGGAAGTGATCGCGGTCGCGGCGCTGGATTGATCCGGCACTGACGTAGCGCAACGGATGGGGTGTGATCCCCGCGAAGGCGGGGATCTACCTCGGTCCCGAGATAGGAGGTGGTTCCGGCCGCGCGCCGTTCTAGAGCGACTTCTGGATTGCGGCCCGGAGCTTGGGCTGCTTCTTCGGCTCGACCGGCTTTGCGGCCTTGGCCTTTTTCGATTTGGGTTCCTCGCCCGCCTTCACCTTGGCCTTGTTGGCTTTCTGGCTCGCCTTGACCTCGGGGGGCATTTCCGAGGGGTTCTTGCCCTTGGTGATCCTGGCGGTGCGGGTGGCGGTGTCTTCGACCATCGCCTTGTGGGCTTCGTCGTGGGCGAGCTGCCAGTAGTGGTCGCCGCGGCCCTCGGGGCGGCCGTCGGCCTCCCAGAGGTAGTAGGCGCGCTGGCGCAAGGCGTCGTCGCTCAGGTGGGCGAAATCGGGTGCCTTTGACTTGCCGGGCATCGGCGGTCTCCCTTCGAAGCAAAAAGGGCGCAGATCCCGGGGGACGCGCCACCACTCACGGACATCAGCGGCAAGCTAGCACAGCCGCTCCCGGCTCACGAGCCGTCCACAATGCAGGCGAGCCATGAACCGTCCGGGCGGCGTCTGGTTCCGCCGGTTGACGCGGCGCGTTGCCCCGATAGGGTCGGCGGACGCCAAACGGGAGAGCCGCCATGCCGCAGCACTATGATTCCATCATCATCGGGGCGGGGCAGGCGGGACCGTTCCTCGCGGCGCGGCTGACGGATGCGGGGCAGAAGGTAGTGCTGATCGAAAAGCGCTGGCTCGGCGGCACCTGCGTCAACGACGGTTGCACGCCGACCAAGGCGCTGGTGGCCTCGGCGCGGGTGGCGTGGCTGGCGCGGCGGGCGGCGGATTTCGGCGTTTCGGCTGGGCCGGTATCGGTGGATATGGCGGCGCTGCGGGCGCGGAAACAGAAGGTGGTGATGGCGTCGCGCGAGGGGCTCGAGGGGTGGCTCGGGTCGCTGCCGACGCTGCGGATCATCTATGGCGAGGGACGGTTCGTTTCGCCGCACGAGGTCGAGGTGAACGGCGAGGTGGTCGAGGGCGACACGATCTACCTTAATACCGGAGCGCGGCCGGTGGTGCCGGACTGGGCCAAGGCGGTGCCGCATCTCGACAGCACCTCGATCATGGAACTGGAGGAACTGCCGCGGCACCTGGTGATCGTGGGTGGGTCGTATATCGGGCTCGAGTTCGCGCAGATGTACCGGCGGTTCGGCGCGGAAGTGACGGTGCTGGAGAAGGGCACGCACCTGGCGGGCCGCGAGGATACCGATATTTCGGACGCGATCCGGGCGATCCTCGAGGAAGATGGGATCCAGGTGATCACCGGGGTGGATTGCTTCGGGGCGAGCAAGCTGCCGGATGGGGTGTCGGTCAGCTTTTCGGCCGGCGGGGTGGAGCAACGGGTGGATGGCAGCCATCTGCTGGTCGCCATCGGGAGGACGCCGAATGTCGAGGCGCTGGGGCTCGAGGCCGTCGGCGTGAAGCAGGGGAAGCGCGGCTATATCGAGGTCGACGATCAGCTGCGGACCTCGGTGCCGCATATCATCGCCATGGGCGATGTGAACGGGCGCGGGGCGTTCACGCATACGAGCTACAACGATTTCGAGATCGTGTCGCAGAACCTGCTCGACGGGGCGGACCGCAAGGTGTCCGACCGGCTGCCGGCCTATGCGCTGTATATCGATCCGCCGCTCGGGCGCGCCGGGATGACGGAGGCCGAGGCGCTGAAGTCGGGGCGCAAGGTGCTCAAGGCGACGCGGCCGATGACGCGGGTGGGCCGCGCCAACGAGCGGGGCGAGACGCGGGGCTTCATGAAGGTGGTGGCGGATGGCGATACGGGGGAAATCCTCGGGGTGGCGCTGCTCGGCATCGAGGCCGACGAGGTGGTGCATTCGCTGATCGATGCGATGGCCAATGGTGTCGGCTATGAGGCGATCAAGCGGACCATGCATGTGCACCCGACAGTGAGCGAACTGGTGCCGACGCTGCTGGGTGACCTCAAACCCGTCGTTTAACTGCCCAACTCGCACCAAATCACCGAAGCCAAATTGACTCTCGGCGTGACTGATTCGATGGTGGTGGCATGGAGGACGGGGGGCTTAGTGAAACGCAGGTGTCCTTCCGCTTGAAGCGGGCGGAGGAGTTCGCACGCCAGTGGCGTTCCAACGCCAAGCGGTTGCAGACGCTCGCCGCCAATCCCCGCACACCGGAGACGGTTCGTATCGATGCGCTGTCCGAGGCGCGGACGGCGGCCGACATCGTCGGCAAGCGAGCGCTGGAGCTCGCCGAATTGGCGAAAAAGCGCGGCTATGTGGCGTGGGAGGCTGACCCGCGGATCGGGCCGGTCGTGGTCGAAATCCGCGCGGTCGAGAATGCGCTGACGTTTGCGGCCGAGGCGCTGAGCAAGCATTAGGGGCGGCGGGAGCTGCGCCAAGCGTTGGACGCCCCCTCCACCATGCTCCGCATGGTCCCCCTCCCCCGTGGCTTCGCCACAGTGGAGGAGCAAGGAGAGCTCAGCGCTTCAACTACATTAGCCGCGACG
>JBAZUW010000414.1:0-2814 GCA_041661205.1 Phycisphaerales bacterium | reverse complement strand
AGCAAAGTGGCAAGCAGCAATAAGGGGGGGTATTTCTTCATAAATCCATCTCCGTAAGAGATTGCTGGGAATGTGCGATATTTTCGAGACAATTGCCGGGCTCATCATCCTCCTCGCGGAAAAACAAACGACATTGTTTAAACAACCGGTCGCGTTGACGATTGCGGACCCTATCGCGGGGGCGCATCTCTGATTGCAAACCACAGGGGGAACGGGCGTCCCGCCCGTTTAGAGACCGAGCCTCGCAGCAACACCAGCGTCGCACACGGGCGAGACGCCCATGCCCCCTGGAAGATCCCAGCAATTGCAACTTCAGAGGTGCGCCCGAGATCGCTTTCCAGCTCTGTTTCTCAGTGACTTTCTCTCCATTTCATTAATGCTCTTCCGTCGGCCAACCGTCATCCAACCGCTAATGTTTCCATGAGTCTCCAACTTGCCTCACTTTTCCAAGATCATGCCGTGCTGCAACGCGACCAACCCTTGCCAGTATGGGGGTGGACCTCGGGCTTTGCCACTGTCCGGGTGAGCCTGGGCGGGCATGTCGCGATTGCGCTCAGCAACGCGGAGGGGGACTTTCTGGTGAGGCTTCCGCCGCTGCCCGCCGGCGGACCGCATACGCTGTCCGTAACCGTTGCCGAAGCCAACGAGCGATGGGAGGCGCACGATATCCTCATCGGGGAAGTCTGGCTCGCGTCCGGGCAGTCGAACATGGAGTGGCCGCTTGCAAACAGTCTGCCCCTGACCGCCCAGGACGCTGCCACGGCCGATTTTCCCGGAATACGATTTTTCACCGTCCCGACCCGTGCGCATCTCGGGCCCGATCGAACCGTGGAGGGGGCCTGGCAGGCGTGCGCGCCCGCGACCGTCGGCAGCTTCTCCGCGGTTGCCTTCAGCTTTGCTCGCCGTCTCCATCGCGAGCTTGGAGTGCCGGTGGGCGTGATCGCCTCCTCCTGGGGCGGCAGCAATATCCAGAGCTGGATCAGCCGGTCCACGCTCGCGCTGAATTCCGACATGCAGGCCTGGCTGGCCGGCTACGAGAACGAAGCCTGGAGCGAGGCGCGCTGGGCGCTGATGAATGCCCCCGATCCCGACGGGAGGGTCAGCAGCCTGCCGAGAGATCCCGGCAACACCGGGCTTGGCCAGAACTGGCATCTGCCCGATTTTGACGACTCCGGCTGGCCGGCCATGGATATCCCGCGCACCTGGCAGTCCGCAGGCCATCCGAATTCCGGCGTTTTCTGGTTCCGCCGCCGGATCGAAATTCCGGACGCATGGATCGGCCGCGAGCTGCTGCTGCATCTGGGGGCGGTGGACAAGCAGGACATCACCTACGTCAACGGAATCGAAGTCGGGCGCACCGGCAAGGACCGGGAAGAAGTGCACTGGAATCTCCCCCGCACCTACACGGTCCCGGCGGCTGCGGTGCTCGGACACACGCTCACGATCGCCGTGCGCGTGTATTCCTTTATCTATGACGGCGGCCTGATCGGCCCGGCCCCAGCCATGGGCATCCACCCGGGCGACGACCCCTCATCCCGGCGTGAGCTGGGCGGCGACTGGCGGTATTGCTGCGAGCACGACTTCGGCCACGTCACGGAAGCGTTCCTTCTGGGGCACGGCGAGCGCAACTCCCCGCACATCCTTTTCGACAATATGATCCAGCCCCTGGTTCCCTACGCGCTGCGCGGGGCGATCTGGTATCAGGGCGAAGGCAACGCTCCCGAGCACGAGTTCTACGCCCGCCTCATGCGGGACCTGATCCAGGATTGGCGCAGGCAATGGGGCCTGCCCGACCTTGCGTTCCACCTTGTCCAGTTGCCCAACTTCACCCCCCCCAAGGACCACCAACCGGAAAGCAACTGGGCCCGGCTCCGCGAGGCGCAGTCCGACGCGCTTTCCCTTCCGAATGTCGGCATGGCCGTGACCATCGACCTCGGCGAAGCCGACAATATCCACCCCAAAAACAAAATGCCCGTCGGCGAGCGTCTCGCCCAAAGCGCACTCGCACTCACCTACGGACGCAACGTGGCGGCTTGCGGGCCGATCGCCGAAAAATTTCTGGTTGAGAGCGGAGCGATCCGCTGCCATTTCCGCCATGCGGAGACCGGCTTGACCACAACCGATGGCGCCCCGTTGCGGCTGTTCTTCGTGGCTGGCGAAGACCGCGTGTTCTATCCCGCCCAAGCGCGGATCGAGCAGTCCACCGTGGTGGTCCGCCATCCCGCGGTTCCCCAGCCGGTGGCCGTGCGATACGCGTGGGCGAACAACCCCGAGGGCTGCAGTCTGGCCAACGGAGCGGGCTTGCCCACCAGCCCGTTCCGTTCTGACAGATGGTGATTTACTGGGCTTGGAACACCCCGCGGCCATTGGTGCCGATGAACACCTTGCCGGCATTCTGGCGGTCGCCCGCAATATAGTCGATCGGCGCGACGGTCGGATTGACCAGCTTGGTCCAGCTCACACCGTAATCCTCGGAACGATAGACGCCGAGCACGCCAGCCTTGTAGCCGTAGAAGTAAACGGCATAGCCGGTCCCGGAGGCGGCTTTGCCGAAGCCGACCGCGGTGACTTTGCCGATCCCCGAGATCGCCGACCAGGTGACGGCGGAGTTGGTGGAACGCCAGAGACCGCCGCCGCCGCCGTTGTAGGTGCCGTCGTCACAGACCCAGACATCGCCACCCGCGGGATAGGCGGGCGACACCGGAGCCGCGACGATCTGGGGCGTCCGCATATTATAGCTGCCGCCGTTGTTGATGCTGCCAACCTGGGTCCAGGTGGCGCCGTCCGTGCTGCTATAGATCATATGGGTCGCTC
>JBAZUW010000413.1:465-2818 GCA_041661205.1 Phycisphaerales bacterium | reverse complement strand
GGCGAGTGCACTTGGGCATGACGGCACGCGGCTGACGGTGGCGGCGCTGGGTTTGGAGGCGCCGGGCGTGCCGATCGAAAACCCGCGTCAGGTTTCGGCGTTCGCGTATTCGCGGGCGCACGGGCCGAAGCCCCCGTGCTTTGCGCGGGCGATGCTGGCGAAACTGCCAACTGGCACGCGATTGCTGGTGTCGGGCACCGCGAGCATTCGGGGTGAGGACTCTTTGCATGCCGGATCGCTGGACAAGCAACTGGAAGAGACATTTGAGAACCTGGCGCGGCTGGTTCATACCGCGCGGAGCGGACATCGCTTTGGGCTGAGTAGCACGGACACGGCACGAGTGTACTTTCCGCGTTCTACGGATCGAGAGGCCCTGATGGCGGCCGTGGCGGCACGATTGCCGTCGAGTACGGCGGTGGAGTTTGTTCCCGCGATGGTGTGCCGCACCGAGCTGCTGGTGGAGATCGAGGCAACGCTGGTTCCTTCGTGAGTGACCGCCGCGATGCAAGAGACGCACGACACGCCATCGCGGCGCCCCGCACTGCCGACGAACGCAGGCTCGAAGCTTGTCGAGGCGATTCTGCGTCATGCTCGCCAGCGGCCGGATGCGGAGGCAGTGGGCGAGGCGGACGGCGCGGAGCGACGCTGCACCTATGGCGAACTGGCGGGGCTGGCGGCAGCAAAAGCCGCGTGCCTGCGGGCGCGTGTGGAGCCTGGCGGAGTGGTGCTGGCGCTGATGCCGGGGGGCGTGGACTTGATCGCGTGGTTCTGCGGGGCGATGGCCGCGGGCGTGCGGCTGTTGCCGCTGCACGCGCAGATCGCGGGGCCGGAGGCGTTGGAGGTCGCGCGGCGGGCGGGGGCGAAGGCCGCGGTGGTCGGGCCGGAGATGCGAGCGGGACCGGCGTTGGCGGGGCTCGAACAGCTGCCGATTGGCGTATCGGGAGAGGCTGCGCTGGAGTTAACGCTGCCGACTGGGCGAGCGGGCGCTGTGGTGCTGGGGTCATCGGGCACCACTGGGCTGCCGAAGTTGGCGGTGCGCGAGAGTGCGTCGCTGGATGCGGATGCCGCGGGCGTGATCGGCGGGATGGGGCTTACAGCCGCGGATCGGGTGGTGTTTGCAACACCATTGGGACACTCGTACGGCGTGGATGTGCTGGTCGCGGTGCTCACGGCGGGTGCGACGCTTCGGGTGCTCACGCAGAGCGATGCGGAGGTGCTGGCGCGCGAGCTGGAGCGGGGTGCCACGGTGTTGCCGGGCGTGCCGTTTGTGTTTGAGGCGCTGGCCCGGCGTGAGCGCCGCGGCGAGGTGCCCCTGCGGCTGGCGCTCTCGGCGGGTTCGCCGCTGCCGGCGCGGGTGCGGGCGGCGTTCGCCGCCGCGTGGGGTGTGGAGGTTGGCCAGTTGTATGGAGCGACCGAGCTGGGGACCGTGGCGATCGATGCGCCGGGGAGCGCGGGGTTTGACGCGAGTTCGGTCGGGCGGCCATTGCCGGGCGTGAGCATGCGGGTGGTGGACGCGGCGGATGCGACGCGCACGCTGGGGCCGGGCGAGGAGGGGCAGTTGGTGGTGCGTGCGCCGTCGATGCTGAGTGAGTATTCAGATGGAGAGGTGCCACTGGTGGATGGGCATTTTCTCACGGGCGATCTGGCGGTGATGGATCGCGCGGGACGTGTGCATATCACCGGGAGGCTCAAAATGCTGATCGACGTGGGCGCATACAAAGTGAACCCGCTGGAAGTTGAGGCGGTGCTGGGTTCGCACCCGGGTGTCGCGGAGTGCGTCGTCGTGCCGATCGCGGCGTCGGAATCGGTGCAGCGGCTGCGGGCGGTGGTGGTGCTGGTGCAGCGGGAGGCCCAGCCGACAGCGAGGGAGCTGCGGCATTTTCTGCAAGAGCGGCTTTCGGCGATCAAGGTGCCGCGGGTGGTGGAGTTTGCGATGGAGTTGCCGAAGTCGCCCACGGGCAAAGTGCTCCGCGACCGTGTCTGAGGAGGTTCGCGCCGTGTACATCCGTCAATCTCTTGTGGTGATTGGGCTGCTGATGATGGGAATGCTGGGCGGCTGCGCGAGCAGCCTGCCTGTCTATCCGCCGATGAGCGATGCCGATGCGCTGGCGAAGATCGCGGACCGGCAGGCGATGGTGAAAAGTCTCTCGGCCGAGTGTGACCTTGATCTCACCGATGCGCAGGGGCAGCGCATAAGCCTGGATGGCGTGCTGGTGGCAGAGCCCCCGGGGCGGCTGCGGCTACGGGCATGGAAGTTTGGCCAGGCTGTATTCGATCTGACGCTGGTGGATGGAAAAGGATGGGTGATGACGCCGGATGACGGTGCGGCCGGCGCTCATCACATGGATGTATC
>JBAZUW010000413.1:0-455 GCA_041661205.1 Phycisphaerales bacterium | reverse complement strand
TCGCGCGGCGATGCCCGAGATTGGCGAGCCTGCGCCCGCGAACACGGGAGAACTGATCGTGCGCGGACCGGCGCTGGGAAGCGACAATGTGAGGTGCGAGATTGACCGGGCGACGCTCACGCCGCGGCGGTTTGTCGTCGGCGGCGGAGGCGCCAACCAGGCCACTGCCAGCGAGCTGCTGCTCGACAAGTACGACATCGTGAACATGATTGTGTGGCCGATGCGGATGCGGCTGCGGAGCCCCACGGGCGAGGTGATGGTGCGGATTCGCGAGTTGGAGATCAACGGCGAAATTCCCGGGGGGGCGTTTGTGCCGCCGGCGCGGGCGAAGGCGTTGCCATGAGCGACGGAGCGGCCCGTAACAGGAGCGACCACCCGCACGTGGAGCACGTGCCACGGGTGGGCCGGCTGGCGGGGCGCATGGCGCACTGGACGGCGACGCATCCGCGCCGGGT
>JBAZUW010000412.1:0-2832 GCA_041661205.1 Phycisphaerales bacterium | reverse complement strand
TCGTGAACATGAAACTGGTCCGTGTCGCTTCGATTGACGCCCCGGCATAGACGCTCCCCATTCCGCCCTGCACACTTTCAAAGGACCACTCAATGACTCATACACCCAGGACTCTCTTGATCGCCGCAACCGCGACGGCATTTATCGCATTCGCCATCCCCTCACTCGCACAAACTCAGCCCGCAACGCCGCCCGGCACTCCTCCCACCCATCCTGCGACGCCCCCCGCGGGCATGGACCCGGCGACGCACGCGGCGCACCTGAAAGAGACAGCCGCCGCGTCCGCAACGAGCGATGCCAACGCCGAGTTGGTCAACCAGATCGCGGCGCTGCGGGGCGAGGTCGCCAAGCTTCAGGCGGCGCTCACGCAGGGGCACACCGCGCAGCCACCGGCCGCCGCCGCCGCTGCCGCAGGCATGGCGATGGGGGGGAAAGGAAAGATGCAGAAGCCCATGGGCAGCGGCCAGACGAAACCCATGCAGCCGATCCAGCCCCAGGCCGTGCCGGCAGCGGGCGGAATGGCTCCGATGCCCGGCAGCCAACCCGCCGCGGGGGGCGGCATGGGCATGATGGACATGGACGACAAGATGGTGGGCGGGATGGGCGGGGGCGGCATGATGGAAGGGATGATGCAGAAGATGGATGGGATGATGAAGATGATGGGTATGGGCGACATGCCGATGGGCGGCGCGGGCAGCCCCGCAGCGATGGCTATGCCTTCGGCTCTTCCCGGCTTCCCGGGCGCCTCGCACATCTACCACATCGGGGCCACCGGCTTCTTCCTCGATCACCCCGAGCACATCACGCTCACGCTTGAGCAGCAGACGGCCCTGAGCCAGAAGAAGGAGCAGGCCCTGCTCCAGCAGGCCCAGTTCCAGCGGAGGGTCGAGGAGGCCGAGCAGGAACTCTGGGTGCTCACCGCCGCTGATCAGCCCGACGCCGCGGCGATCGACACCAAGGTGCAGCAGATCGCCAAACTCCAGGGCGAGCAGCGCATCGCGTTCATCCGCGCGGCCGGCGAGGCGGCCAAGGTGCTCACCGACGAGCAGCGCAAGCAACTGACCGGAATGCTCCCGCCGGTACCGACGCCGATGACCCCGGCCCCGGCCGCACCCGCGATGCCCGCGACCCCCGGTATGCCCGACATGTGAACCAAGCGTCCTCTCTCATCCGCACTTTCTCTCAGGAGTAACACGATGTCCACGCAAAGCAAGAACCACGCGCCAGCCTCCAACCAACCCCGCAACTCGGTCTCCACCACGGCCCCCGATGCGAAGGCCGTCTTCGTCGCGGGCACGTTCAATGACTGGAACCCGCAGTCGCACCCGCTAACACGCACGCGCGACGGCCGCTGGGCCCTCACGCTCGATGTGCCGCCGGGGCGCTACGAGTACAAGTTCATCATCGACGGCCAGTGGTGCTGCGAGCCGGGGAGCGACAAGCACTTCGACGGGTGCCCCGAGTGCGTCGCCAACGAGATGGGAACGATGAACCGCGTGCTCGTTGTGGAGCAATCCACCGAGCAGTCGCGCCGCCAGCCCCAACTCGCCTGAGGATGCCGCATGGACCCGGAGAGAGCATTTCAACTCCGCAGCGCGGCGGTATGGGCGGCGGTAATCGCCGCCCTTCACTTCGCGCTGGGCACGAGGACGCACTCGTTCCACGGCCTGCACATCCTGCTCGCAGGGATGTTCATGGTCCCGGTCCTGAAGGCGGCGGTGGCCTTCGAAGTCCGTGGCGGTGTAATCGCGGCGGCGGCGGTCGGCACGCTCTATCTCGGGCACATCCTGTGGTCGTGGCGCGACTCCCCGCTGGCCAACGCGGACCAATACGCGATGATCGGCGTGTACTTCGTCGTCGGCATCTCGGCCGGACTCCTCGTCAAGAGCGCCAATTTCCGCAAGTGGCAACGTGATGAGGTCATTCGACGATCGCAGCCGCCATCGATGGGAGCCGCCACCAAATGACTCGACCGCTCTTCTCATCGCTTCTCGCGTCGGTGATCGTGCTTTCGATCAACGGTTCCGTGAATGCCCAGGTCAGCCCCGAAGAGCACGCCAAGCACCATCCGGGTGCTGCCGCCTCCGGAAGCCAACCGGGTGGGCAGTCGCAAACTGCGCCCGCTGCGGGCGCGGGCGGGATGATGGAGGGCATGGGGGAGATGATGAAGAACATGGGCGCTCCAGCGCCCAAGGCGCTGTACCCCTCGCTGATGGACCTGCCTGACTTACCGCCCGAGAAACGCGACGAGGTGCAGCGGGCCGCCCACGAGCGGATGAAGAGCGGGACCGACCTCATGGCCGAGGCGCTGGACCAACTGGTAAAGTCCGCCCCGACGAACGACTATTCGGCCATGCAGGCGGCGACGGCCAAGCTGAGAGAAGGCGTGGCAAGATTCGACAGCGGGCTGGCGGCGCACCGGGCCATCGCGGAGGGGAAAGACCCGCGAGCGCTGGCGATGCAGTGGTTCAAGGGAGAGATGAACCTGCGCACGACGACACTGGGCGCGGAACCATCGGGGCCGCTCGGGCTGACGTGGTCGCACCTGTTCATCATGGTGCTGCTGGTCGGCTTCGCGGCGGTGATGATCGCGATGTACTTCTTCAAGATGCGACGGGCCGCGGCCCTCTTCGGGCGCATCGAGGCGGGCAAGGGCCGGCCGCCGCCGGGATCGGCGCCGCCGCTGGCGGGATCGCCGGGACCGTCCGCGCCGGGCGGCCCGCCGGGTGGGAAGACGCCGCCGACGGAGTGGACGAAAGCGCCAGCCGAGGGCAAGGCTCCGCCAGCCGAAGGCAAAACGTCGCCCCCCGAAAACAAAACTCCGCCGTCGCA
>JBAZUW010000411.1:672-2852 GCA_041661205.1 Phycisphaerales bacterium | reverse complement strand
GCGTCAGGCTGCCCGCGCCGCTGTTGAGCTCGTTCGCCGTGTTCTGGCCGCCCGCCGCGTTCCCACCCGCCTCATCGAAGAGGAGGTGCGACTCGGTCGTGCCGTTGCCCTGGGCAGAACCGATCGTGATGCCGGTGCCCTGGGTGAAGTTGTAGTCGGCAACGAGTTCGCGATCGGCGAAGTCGGTGTCAAAGTTGCCGAAGACGGTGGAGGTCGTGCCGGGGGTGATGTTGAGGGTGTCGTTGTTGCTCCAGTAGATGCGCACCGTGCCGTTCACAGTGAACGCCGCGTTGGACTGCTGGAGGAACAGGTAGGCCTTGGTAACGTGCCAGTTGGCGGCGCCATACGCGGCGTCAAACTGAGTCGCGACCGGGGCCAAGTCGAAGCGCAGGCCGCCGTAGCTCGCGAAGGTGTTGTTGGCTTCACCCTCGACGTTCAAGAACGCGTCGCCGTTGGGGGCCGAGCGCGTGCCGAAGGGGGCGGGCTGGACGGTGCCGTTGGTCGTGACTTCGGCGACCGCGGCGCCTTCGCACGCATCGGGCGTGCCGTTGCCGTTCACGTCGGTCAGTTCGCCCACCAGCAGGTCCCAGCTGTCCAGGCGGCCGTTGGTGTTGCAATCCTGCCCGGCGCCAGGAGTCTCGCAGCTATCAATCTGCCCGTTGCCGTTGGAGTCGAGGAACGGGGTGGTGCTGAGCTCGACGCTGTCCAAAATGCCGTTGGTGTTGCAGTCCAACGAGGGGTCGGCTGCGATCTGGCAGGAATCCAGCACGCCGTTGCCATCACGGTCGTTGGTCGCCGTGATCTCGCAGGTATCGATCACGCCGTTGTTGTTGCAGTCGATGCTCGCGTTGGCCGCGATCTCGTCGGCGTCGTTCACCCCGTTGCCGTTGCAGTCGTTGAAGCCGGTGCCGGAGCAGATGTTCGCGGCCGTCATGCTGTTCAGGATCGCCGTCGGGCCAACGGTGAAGTCCGCAGCATTGTTGTTGGTGTCGCTGCAGCCACCCATGTTGCGGAGGGCAGCGCTGGCGTTGGTGAGCACGCCGACGGCGCCGGAGCCCTCGAAGGCCGTGGCGCCGGGGCCGTAGCCGACGAGATCAACAATCGTGGCGCCGCCGGGGGTCGGGCCCGCCAACGCGACAGTGTCGCTCACGAGCGCGATCTTGCCCGTGGTCGCCGAGAGATTCAGGAAGCCCGAAGCGTTATTCGCGCTGAAGTCTTGGCCGGTCAGGTCAGCACCAACGACGTTCGCGGCCGGGGCCAGCGTTGTCTGAACCAGGTAATAACGCCCGGCGGGGATGGAAACCGCGGGCAACTGCAGCACGAACCACGTGCCGGTGCCGGTGGCCGAGGTGTACTGGAGCGAAGCGCCGGCCAGCGAACGAGCGCTGGCACCGCCATTGAAAATCACCACGAAGTCAGACTTGTACGTCGGGGTGCCGGTGGTGGCGCCGCCGCCGCCATACACCTCGGCCAGACGAAGATCGTTCTGGGCCATGGCCGCCGAACAGGAAAGACCAGCCATCGCCGCAAGAACCAACGCGTGCTTGATGTTCATTTTCACAATCTCCCTAGAAAAACCAAACCACCATCGACAAACCAAAGACTTCGACACTGGACCGATTCACCCGGACATCCCGGAGAAAACTCATTCCGCATGGCCGTCATCGCGGCTCCCCAACCCTCTCACATCCCGCCCCGCACCTGCGCCTTAACAATCCCCTTAGCGCCCGCCATTCCGACGTGCCCACAGCCCGCGCCGGGCTTATGTGCCCCGGGCAGGACGTGCAAGGCTCTCAAACCGAGCCGGGAGCGGCATCATGCCATCCCAAAATCGGCGGGCCGCTTCGGCCACAAGTGATTGCGGAATCTCTCTTTCCGTCTCCAGCGCAACCATCTGCGCTTTTTCGAACTCAGAGGGTAGAAGTACGAGAGCGCGTGTCAACGCTCGCGTTGCGGTCTTTACTGATTCCTCACAAAACTCACCTCCGCTGTGGTGTGCTGGTGGACGAAAGTTAGGAACACCCGTTACCCAGCTTCACATTTCCTGACACACCGTACGCATTTTGATTGGTCGCGGCTCTCTGTACCGCCGCCACGGCTCAACGCCGCACGCGCACGATCTGTCCGTACAACTGATTGCCTTTGGGGCGGCTTGGCCGATAATGAATCTCCGCGTTTGA
>JBAZUW010000411.1:0-662 GCA_041661205.1 Phycisphaerales bacterium | reverse complement strand
CTCTTCCTCGTCGCCGGCATGGGGGTGCTCGCCGCCGTGGTGCTCATTCCGGCCACCGAAAGCCTGCAGAAGGCCCGCTGGCAGCGTGATCGGGCCATCGCCGTCGAGCGCCATCGTCAGGAACGCATCACCCGCTACGAGGAATACCTCGCCGCCCTCGACGAACAGAACCCCTCGCTCGTGCTGTCACTTGCCGAGAGTCAGCTCAATGAAATCCCCGCGGATCGCACGGTGATGCACAGCGCCACCGGCGGCCCGCTCGGCTCCCGCTCCCAGGACCTCTCGGTCTTCCCAGGCTTGGAGCCCCCGCCGATCCAGTTGCCGGAGTTTCACCCCGTCGAAAGCACCCTTTCGCACCTCGTCACCAGCCCGAAAACCCGTGGGTGGATGATCCTGGGCGGGGCCGTGTGCGTCTTGGTCGGCCTGCTCCCCGCCAGCCGCGGCTGGTCGCGCCGCCACCCCGCCGGCGGCACGCCGCTGCATCACTGACGCCACGTGCCACTCACCTGTTCAAGTCCTGTTGAACAGGTCAGTGCCAGGTACCGACCGTGCCACTTCTATGAAGACTGTCCGGAAGTCAAGTGATCGGCGGTCCCAATCGTCTATCCGAGCTTGGACGTGAGTCCTGCCCATGTGGGATGTGTTCGAGGCGTGTGGGTGCC
>JBAZUW010000410.1:0-2856 GCA_041661205.1 Phycisphaerales bacterium | reverse complement strand
CGACCGCTGCTCCACCATCTCGTAAAGCTCCTGCAGAATGACCAGCTCCTTCGGCTCGCTCGGCCCGTTGTATAACTCCTTCAACAGCGTGAGCATCACCTTGTCGGCCTCGCCCTCGGCAAACTGCAGCCGATCGTTGGCTTCGCGAATGCGCTCGATATTGGTGCCGCCCCGGAGCTGCTTGACCATGAACACGACGGCATCGGCGGCCTGCATCATCAATTCCGCCTGCCGTTCGAAGGCGGCGTGCGGGATGCGGCCCGGGTAGATCGACAGGCGCTCGACGATTTTTTCGACCTGCTTCGGGATGCGGTAAAGGGCGAAGGACAGCTCTTCGATATCCTCCCGCTCCAGCGGCGTGACGAAGGTTTTCGAGAGCTCCTCGATCATCGTGTGCCGGATGCGTTTCTCCTTGCGCCGCGTCTGGATCAACTCGTCGAGGGAAACCCCGGCCGCGGAGCCGGCGGCGATTTTTTTCAGCGCGCTCGCGAAGTGCTCGACGCTGGCTTTGGCTTCCTGCGCTCCAGCCTCCAGCAGATCGAAGAATTTGTCATCTTTGCCCAGGAGTTTTTTGAGGGACAACATCGTGCGTCTGGAGTTAGTGGGCGGCGCAGTGATGGCGAAACAATTCTCTGCCGAAACTCAGGTTTTCCCGCGCAGCCAGATCCAGAGGTAGCCGATGCGCTCCCGCAGGGCGAAGGTGCTGCGGGCGAGCGACTCGGCGTCGCAGAGGAAGTCGTCCCAGACGACGGCGTCGTCCGTGTGGGCCCGGTAGTCCGCAGGGCAGGGCAGGGGGGCGAGGCCGACGCTGCGGAAGAGGGCCATCGCCCGCGGCATGTGCCAGGCGGAAGTGACGAGGGCGACCGGCGCGCCGGCGACGAGCCGGTGGACATGGTGGACTTCGTCCTCCGTGTCGCGGGCCTGATCGATGGTGACGATGCGATCCCGGGCGATGCCGAGGGCGATGACGGCGCGGGCCATCACCGTGGCGTGGGTGGGCCGGTTGGCGGTGCCCGGCCCGCTCACGATGAGTTTGGCGCCGGGCAGGGCGTGGAGCAGGCGCACGCCCTCGGCGACCCGGGAGATCGCCGACGAGGAAAGCAGGTTGTTGGCGGAGACCTCGGGCGAGTAGCCGTTGCCGGCGCCGAGCACGACGACGTACTGGCAGGCCGCCAGCGGGGCCGGCAGCGGCGCGCCGGCGACGAATTCAGGCACGGCGGGGTACCGGGCCTGCAGCGGGCGGATGAGCCACTTGCTCACGAGGCCGTTGCTCAGGACGGCCAGCAGCACCAGGCCTGCGAGGGCCAGGGCCCGGCCGAGGCGGGCCCGGCGGGGGCGGGTCATCAGGAAGAGGCCGGCCGCGATCGCCAGGAGGCAGAACGGCAGCGGCATGATCCAGAACGAGACAAATTTCTTCAACCAGAAGAGCATCGTGCGAACAAAAGGCCCGGGCGCCCCGGGGGCGAGTCTGGGGTTGAGGGGATACGCCCCCCCCGGGCGTTTCCCCGGGGCGGATGGATCTGATTTAGCCGCGAAAGGACGCACCAATTTAGCCGCAAGAGAACGCAAGGAACACAAAGGTGAAGACACCAATAGAGGGCAAGCTGACGCAGCGCACCGACTGGGAAACGCTCTTCACGATCTGCTGGAACCTCGTCTAAATAGAACTGACAGCAAAAATATTGCCCCGCAGGATGCCCTGTTGACATGAAATCGGCGCCCATCACCAAGCTTCTCATCAAGCGATTTCGCAGCTTTCCGACGGCGACGCTGACATTTGACAATCCGCTTTTCGTCGTTGGGCGCAACGGTTCGGGTAAGAGCAACTTGTCCGACGTCTTCAGCTTTGTCTCCGAGGCGATGTCCTCTCCGCTGCAAGCCGTGTTCGACCGGCGCGGCGGCATCGTGGCGGTGCGCAACCGCAGCTCGGGACAGCAGAGTTATCCGCCCAATCTGGGTCTCGCTTTCGAATTCGGCTCCATCAACGGCATCGACGGCGGGCGGTTTGCCTTTGAGGTCAAGGCGCTGCCGAACTACGGCTACCGCATCGTCCGCGAGCAATGCCTCATCCGAAAAAAGGGCGGGGAGCGCTGGTGGTTCGATCGCGCCGACACTTGGAAAAGCAATGTCGAGGGGCTGACCCCCGCCCTCGAGCCTTCGGCTCTCGCGTTACCTCTCGTGGGCGGTGACGAACGTTTTGCGCCGGTTTTTCGCGTGCTGGGAGGCATGAGAGCTTACTCCATCCAGCCCGCAAAGCTCCGCGAAATGCAGGACCCCGACAGCGGCATTGCCCTCAAACCCGACGGCAGCAACGCCGCCAGCGTCCTCCAGGAATTGCTGCGTGGCGACGGCGCCATCGCCACCAAGGCGGAGATCAACCGCATTCTCGAATCCATCGTCCCGGCCACCAAGGCCGTCACGCCGAAGAAGCATGGCAACAAGCTCTCCATGAGTTTTTCCCAGGAGTGGGGCGAAAAAAAGAAGCTGACCTTCGACGCCTTCAACATGTCCGACGGCACCCTGCGCTCGCTCGGCCTCATCATGGCGGTCTTCCAGAAGCCCAGCCCCAGCCTGCTCGTGATCGAGGAGCCGGAGGCCACCATCCACCCCGGCGCCTTGGGTGCCGTGCTCGACCTCATCCGCAAGGCGACGAAGACCATGCAGGTCGTGGTCACCACGCACAGCCCCGAATTGCTCGATGCCCGTTGGATCACCGATGCCAATCTCCGCATCGTGTCGTGGCAGGAAGGCGCGTCGCACCTGCTCCCGCCTTCCGAGGCCACGCGCGAGGCGATGCGGCAGCACCTCATGGGCGCAGGCGAACTGCTCCGCTCGAATGCGCTGCACGCCGACGAC
>JBAZUW010000409.1:0-2861 GCA_041661205.1 Phycisphaerales bacterium | reverse complement strand
GACGAATCAAGTAATACGCCGAATGTGCCCACAATAAGCCGCACCGCCTGCGCATTCAGCGTCCGACAAAAGAGGAGCATTTACCTTTTCGAACTCCGCCTCGAACGGTTCCTTCTTTTATTTTAATCTTGCACCCGGTGCCGCTTTCCGCTAGTACACTCGCCCCGAGTCGTATCCATGAAATGAAGGGCTGGTGACCGTGACTGAGCGAAGCGATGTACTGATTTTGGGTTCGGGCCTCACCGGCCTCGCCGCCGCGTGGGAACTGGGCGATCGCGCCACCGTGCTCGAGCGCGAAAGCCGCCCCGGCGGGCTGGTGCGCACGGAGCGCATGGGCGACTATTGGTTCGACCATGTCGTGCACCTGCTGTACTTCCAGGATCGCGAGACCGAACGTCGCATCGTGGATCTGCTGGGCGACGTACTCGCACCCTGCCCGCCCCGCGCCTGGGTCGAGACCTTGCACGGCACCACGCTCTTCCCGCTGCAGTTGCACCTTGGGGGGCTCAACCCCGAGACGTGCGTCAAGTGCCTTCGCGACATCGCGGAGCTCACCTTCCGCCCCCCGGAAACGCTCCCCACCAACTTTGAGGAGATGCTTCGCCTCACCTTCGGACAATCCCTGTGCGAAGCATTCATGTTCCCGTATAACCGGAAGATGTGGAAGCGGCCTCTCAACGAGCTCGCGCCCTCCGGCTTCACCTGGAACATCACCCGCCCCGACTTCGAAAAGGTGCTGCGCGGCGCCGTCGCGCCCGCCACCCGCGCGGGGGCGTACAACTCCGCCGGCTGGTATCCCAGGCCCGACGCCTCTTCGCCGGTGCGGGGCATGGAAGTCCTCCCCGTCGCCATGGCCGAGCAAGTCGCCGACCTCCGCCTGGAACACACCGTCAAGACCGTCGACCTCGCCCAGCGAATGGTCACCGTCGAATGCGGGTCGGGCCGCGATACCACCACACGGCAGATCGGATACAACGACGCACTCCTCTCAACCTTGCCTCTGCCCAAGCTGATCCAGATGTGCGATCAGGCCCCGGCCGACCTCAAAGCTCAGTGCTCGTCGCTGACCTGGAACCGCGTGATCTCGGTCGCGATCGCCATCGAGGGCCCCAGGCCCAAGTCCCCCGGTCACTGGCGCTACTACGCGGATGAGTCGGTCATCTTCACTCGCCTGATCTTCATGCACGAGTTTGACGAAGGATGCGCCCCGCCCGAGGGCTGGTGCCTGCTCGTGGAAATCACCCAGCCCGCCGAAGAACCCCTCCCCGAAAACAACGCGCTGCTCGCTCGCGTGCTCGCCGACGTCGCCCGCGTGGGAATGTTCCCCGAGGGTTCCAAAGTTGTCGAATCCCGAATGTGGGAGATCAGCCCCGCTTATGTCGTCTTCAGCCTGAAGAACAAGGTGATCGTCGAATCCGCCCGCGAGTTTCTTGAGTCCCACGGCGTGACCTCGCTGGGTCGCTACGGCAGTTGGGAATACAGCGGCATGTCCTCCTGCCTCCACGACGGCTTCCTCTGGGCTTGGAAGCTCGCCGAAGGTCAACCGGTTGTTGAAATCCGTCTCGACCGCTCCCGCGCGTCCGGAGGTCCGGCGTGATCGCGCTCGACCCGGCATGGGCCCCTCGGTTTCTAGTTCCCTCGCTGGTCGCCCTCTCCACGGGCGCGGTGGCGACATGGCTCGTTCGCACCTTCGCCCGACGCTACGGCATCGTGAACAAGCCCAACCCGATCGTGCCCCAGCACACCCGGCCCGTGGCCTATCTGGGAGGTGTCGGCCTCGGCGTCGGTGCCGTCTGCGGCATGCTGGCCCTCTGGTTCACCTCACCGGCAGACACGACAGCTCTGGGGCAGCCCCTGAGCGCCATCGGCCTGTGCGCGCTGTTGTACTTAGCCCTCGGCGTCTTCGATGACCTGGTGGCACTAAAGCCCGCAAAGAAATTCGTTCTACAAGGCCTGGTCGCCCTCTTGGCCGTGCTGCTCGGCTCCTGGGCCCCCATGACCGGAGTTGGCCTCGTCGATCGCGCCATTTCATGGTTCTGGATCGTCACGCTCGTCAACGCCTTCAACTTGACCGACGTCTGCGACGGACTCGTCGGCAGCCTCAGCGTGGCCATGTTCGCAATCATCGCCCTGGCCTATCCGCCCCTGGCCCCGATTTGCGCCCTGCTCGCCGCGAGCTGCGGCGGCTTTCTCCTCTTCAACAAGCCCCCCGCCACCATCTTCATGGGCGATGCAGGCAGCCACCTCCTCGGATACCTCGCCGCGGCACTCACCCTCGCCGGTATCGTCCTCTCCGAATCTGGTGTTCGCTCCCACGTCATCGCCGCCCCCCTGCTGGTGGGCGTGCCCCTCTTTGAACTGACCTTCCTCATCGTGGTCCGTACCCGCAAGGGGCTAGCCTGGTGGCGCGGCAGCCCCGACCACTTCTCGCTTCGCCTTCAAGCTGGCGGAATGACGCGAGCTCAAACCGATCTGATCGCATGCGTCGCGGCCGTCGCGCTCGGCGCTGCCGCCTTGGGCATGCACCAAACCCACACCCTCGGCCAGGTCATCATCGCAGCCGGCATGCTGGCCCTGAGCCTCATCGCGGCCCGCCTCCTGCTCCGCTGGGAGGTCAAACGCCCCCCCGCGCCCAGTGTGGCAACCCAGCCCACCTCAATCGCCCCGGCAGCCAACGACCCCAAGCAAGAAATCGTCGCCTGAACCGAGCACCAAAGCGGGCGAGGGGAGTCGAACCCCCGACGTACAGCTTGGAAGGCTGTCACTCTACCACTGAGTTACGCCCGCGAACCCGTCACTTTACGCCGCCACCACCCTCCCGGCGAACCTCAACCTCGATCCTTCTGCCACGCCCGGGATGA
>JBAZUW010000408.1:0-2865 GCA_041661205.1 Phycisphaerales bacterium | reverse complement strand
TCTTCCGTGCGAATCGGACTGACTTCGACCATCTCACACCTCCTTGACGTTGATGCGGTCATATTCCGCATGGGTCCCGACGAAGCGGACATAGACCCGCCTGCCGGCGTAATTGACGTAAACCACCATACGATATTTGTTCCCGCAGATGTTGAAGACAACCCGATTGCCGACAAAACTGGCGCTGCGGTATTGATCCTTGATCTCCGCCGGCCCTTTCCATTCCGCCGCCTCGACCATCGCGTGCCATGACAGCAGCGGCTCCCTGCTGTCGGCCCTTCCCGGCTTCTGCCAGTGCTCGCGAAGAGCCTTTATCGCAATGATCCTCATGCCCCGACTATACGCGCTCCCATCATGGGATCAAGCAAAAACGCTCCCACCACGGGAACGTCACAGCCCCCCCACCCTCTCCCTCGTCGTCGTCCATTTCTGCCCCACTCGGCGCCTTGGGGGGCGTTGCGGGGCTCACCCCCTGCTGGAGCGAGACTGCCGTGCCAAGCTCCCCCGAGGGAAAGGCATTTCCCCACGACTTGGGCCCACTGAGCCGATGACCTGGTCAAGGTGTCTTGTGGGGTTCTCGGGGCGGCAACTGCTCGCACTTCACCCGGCACAACTCCAAATGCGAGACGATCTTTCCCGCGAGGACCTCGGAATCGATCTCGCGGATCTTCCGCCCCACCAGCATGCGCCGGTTTTGCGCCACCACATAGGCGATCATGCTGATCAACTCTGAACGGTCCAACTCCATACCGCCAAGCTATCACAGCCTGTGAAACAAACCAAGAACACCGGGGACCGCTCATAGTGCGATCGGCCGCTTTTTCCAGCGGCAAGCACACCCTACATACAGGCGATGTGCGGTCGATTCACCAACGTGCTGACCTGGGGCGAGCTGGTCAAACTCTATCGGCTCACGGCCGACCGGCCGGCTCTCAACCTGCCGGCGCGCTACAACATCGCACCGACCCAGGACATTCCGATCGTTCGCCTCGACGGCGCCGGAGGGCGTGAGCTGGTCATGGCGCGCTGGGGTCTGGTCCCCAGGTGGGCGGAGGATATCAAGATCGGCTACAAGCTGATCAACGCCCGGGCCGAAACCGTCGATGAAAAGCCGTCCTTCAAGGATGCTTTCCGTCGGCGCCGGTGCCTCATTCCGGCAACCGGGTATTTCGAGTGGAAGACGACGGCGACGGGAAAGCAACCCTATCTCTTCGCACCCGCCGAAGGCGGCGCCTGGTCGTTTGCCGGCCTGTGGGAGCGCAACGATCGCGCCGGCCAAGCGGTCGAGAGCTGCACGATCATCGTCGGGCCGGCGAACGACCTGGCAAGAGAGATCCATGACCGCATGCCGGTCATCCTCGATGCCGCAGAACATGAAACCTGGTTGGGCTCGGCCGACCCCGGCGCCATCAAGGCGCTCTTGCGCCCATACCCCGCCGTGCGAATGCGCAGCTACCCGGTTTCAACCCGGGTCGGCAACGTGCGCAACGACGACGCGGACCTCATCCAGGAAATCAGCATTTGAGCGAACGAAGGGCGGCGGCCGGGATAGGCCGCCGCCCATCCGAGGGCCGGCGTCAGTCGACAGCGCCGGCGTCCTCGGCTTCGCTGGTGGCGCGGGGCTCAAGGAACCCGATCTCGCGGACGATGATTTCGGCCGCCTTGTGCTCCTGGCCGTCCTTCTCGAAGGTCTGGTAGTTCAACTCGCCGACCACGCGGATGTAAGAGCCCGTGCCGAGATGGGGCAGGACGCGCTCGATGAGGCCCGGCGCCCAAACCGTGAGCTGGTGCCAAACCTCCCGCTCCTGGCGCTTGCCTTCGTCGTCCTTCCACGTCTTGTTGGTGCAAAGGCGCAAGTTGGCGACGGGGCGGCCGGTGTTGGTGCGAGTGGTCTTCGGGGCGGAACCCAGGTGGCCGATCAGTTCGACGCGATTGAGTGACAACATGGCTGTTCTCCTAACTTCCTGTGGGCGACTTGCCCGTTGAAAACGACGCGACCTGACGGCGGGGCCGCGTGAGGTCAACCGAAAGCCGGAGGGTCCGCTTGCGGAAACCGTCTTGGCAGGTTGAAGGCCCTTGGGCCGCCCGCACGAGCGGCACAGACGTAGGTTCGCAAAGTTGAGACGGGGCACGACGACCGGCAGCGAAGGGGAAACAGCCGTCATCGCTGATCGCGCTGATGGGCACGGAAACCCAACCCAGAATCTGCGCCAGCCGAATCCGGTCGCCGCAAGCGAGCTGGCCCCTGCATCATCAAGAAGGCCGTAGAACCACCAGCAGGTCTTCCGCCTATCAACAGCTCATGGGTCGCCATCCAGTGGACTTTCGAGATGGCCCCACGGCCGATCGGCGCGCTCCCTATGCGCTTGATGTTCGCCGGGCAGCGGGAAACCAGCGGGAAGCGGCTCAGCGGCACCACGGCGCCGATTTACGCCCGCCATCATAGGGTACCGCAAGCCCGACCTTGATGAACTCGGCGCCGATTTCGCGACCGTCTGCGATCGACCGCAAGCGGCCGTATGCGTCCGACGACACCGCGCTCAGAAAATCCTGGGCCACCGCAGCGCCTTGGGGGTGTGATGAACGTCGCTGCCAAGGCGACAAATGGTGGCTATTCTGTTCATCGATGAAAGGCGACAACACCATCATCCCCTTCGGTCGACGGCGATCGATGCCACGGGCGAAAAGCGGGTCGGGCTGGCGGCGGGGTATGCGGTCCGTCAACTGGCCGTGGGGGGCGAGGTCATACCTGACGCTTATCGCCCTGGTCGGGCTACTGACGGCCGCCAATCTTCTCGGGTATGGTCGAGAATTCCCAACCTTGGCCGACATGTTCCGCGACTCGGGCGGTGGTGCGGAAATTGC
>JBAZUW010000407.1:0-2888 GCA_041661205.1 Phycisphaerales bacterium | reverse complement strand
CGCCGCCGAACGGATAATCGCGCGCGTACTCGATCCCGTCCACCGACTCCCCGTCCCAGTACCCGCTCCCGTGCGTTATCAAGTCCGACATCCCGTCCCCGTCAAAATCGTTCAGCGCCTGGTAGTTGAGCGATCCAGCCGGGCTCACCTCCAGCGCCCACGCGCGCCCGGTCACCCAGCCGCCCGCCGCGGCGGGCGCCAGGGTCGACGGCCATACCGGGCTCAAGCTCATGAATATATAATAATTACCCGCCGCAGCCGGCAGCCTAACATTACCGCCCCCGACGTTGAAGATCCCTTTCAGCCCGATCCCCAGCTCCAGCTGCTCGTCAACGCTCCCGATCACCTGATCGTCCCCGTCCCCGAACACGCTGTTCCCGGAAGCGTAAAATGTCATCCGCACCGTCCCGTCCGCGCCCGTCATATCCGCCCCGCCGTTGTTCTGCAACCGGAACGACACCACCGCCGGGTTGGCCCCGACCCCCACCCGCCGCGGCTGGATCAACAAGCGCGACAAGCTCAAGTCAACCGCCGCCGTCGCCGCAAATCCCTCCTCCCGTTCCGAAAACGCGCTCAGCGCCGTCGAGTTCTTGGACTTCAGCCAGTAATAATATCTCTCCCCGGCCGTCACCGCCGTGTCCTCGTAAGTCGTCGCCGCCTGCTCCTTCAGCTTCGCCCCGCCCCCGTAGGGCGGCATCAGCGTCTGCGTGCTCCGCCACACCTCGTACGCCGTCGCCCCGTTCACCGCTCCCCAGCTCACCACCACCTTGCCGACATATGCCCCGTCGCTCGCGCTCACGCTCACCGGCCGCCCCAGCACGTACCCCCGTTCCCCCCCGCTCAACACGCTCCCGCAGATCGCGTTCGTCGCCTGCACGTAATACGTGTACTCCACCCCCTCCAGCACCATGTTGTCATCGTACTCCAGCCCCGCCGTGTGCTGCACTATCCCCACCGCACCCCCGGCCCCGCGATACACATAATAGCTCCCCGCCCCGTCCACTTCCGCCCAGCTCAATGTTATCTTGTTCGTGTATGCCCCGTCGCTCGCAAACAGCCCGTCCGGCGCGCTCAGCCTCCGGTACCCGCTGTCCGGCATGCTGTTCGTCCCGTTGTACCCGTACCGGTTCACGCTCCGCACCCAGTAATAATAGCGCGCCCCGGGCAGCGCCGACGTGTCGTCAAAGTTCGTCGCCGTCAATCCCGACACGATCGTCTGCGCGTAGCTCGCGTCAAACGTCGTGTGCCGCAAAACCTGGTAGCTCACCGATCCCCCGACCGGCGACACCGCCGTGCTCCAGCTCAAACCCACCTTTTCCTCGTAATCCCCCTTCGTCGCCCGCAGCACCCCGGGCGAATCCGGCGCCGCGATCACCATCACCACCGTCAGGTTGCTCGTCCCGCTCCAGCTCCCGCCATACCCCGCCCCGGAGTTCGTCATCGCCACCGCCACCACCGCCGTGTAGATCCCGGCCTCGAATCCCGTCAGGTTGCGGTATGAGATCCCCACCCGGGCGTGCTGCCCGCTCACCACCCCGTCCGATGGCGACAGCCCCTGGATAAATGCGCTCGTCACCGACACGTTGTACGCCAGGCTCAACACCGGCGCCGCGCTGTTGTTCCACACCTCGAACACGTCGCTCGTCGGGCTGGTCCCCCTTTCAATCACCTGGGTCACCACCGCCGGGCTTACCCCGATCACCGGCGTAGGCAGCACTGTCATTGTCACCTCAACCTGCCCCGTCGCACCTCCGCCTTCCACGCTTACCACGCTCACCTGCCCATGATACTCGCCCGCGTCAAGATCCGCCGTATGGTATATGTTCGTCACCACGTTCGTCGCTGACCCCGCCACCACACCGCTCGCCGGCCTCACCCCAAGCCACCCCGCGTTGGTGCTGATCGTGTACGCCATGCTACCCCCGCCCGCGCTCACCCCGAACGTCTGGCTCGTCGCGTTATACCCCTTGATCACCGTGTTAAACAAGTTAGCCGGGCTCACCGTCAATCCCATCACGTTCATCACCACGTACAGCAGGTTGGTCTGCCCGCCCCCGTTCGTCGTCGCCACCGCCACCACCCCCGTGTGCAGCCCGCTCGCCAGCGCCGTCGTAGTGTATGCTAAATAAACAGTTTGAGTTTTCGCGTCCAGCATCCCATACGTCGCGTAGTTCGTCACAATCAACCAATCAACCGCATTGTTCGTTGTAACCGTGTAATAGTATAACCCCTTCCCGGAGCTCATCACGTAAAACGACTGCCCCATCGCGTTCAAACCCGCTTGCACCGAGTTGGTCATGTTCGAAGGGCTCAAGGTCATGCTGTTCACGTTCAGCGCCATGTCAACCCGCCCCGAGGTCGTGTTGTTGTTCGGGTTGTTCGTCGCCACGAACCACGCCCGGCTCGCGTACGTCCCCGCCAATCCCGTCGCGTTGTTAGTCAAATATACCGTCTCCGTCCCGCCCGGACCTATGTACCCGTTCGATGCGCTCGCCTGCACCCAATCGCTCGTCAGCCGCACGCTCCAGTACAAACCGTAGTTGCTGTCCGTGCACCTCAGCGTGAACGGCACCAGCACGCTGTTCCCCTGCATCAGGAAGTTGGTCACGCTGAATGGCGTCACCGTGATCGCACCCACCTCGTACTCGTATGCCCCCATGTCCACCGAGGGACCGATGATCCGCGCGTTCCCGTCCAAATCCTTCGCGCCACTCATCCAGTCCCGGTTCGTCCCCGCATCGATGCACGGCGAGAGCGCCGCCAACCTGAAGTTCCCTTCCTCCCAGTTCATAAACTGCGGGTCAACGTCGATGTTGTTGGTGGACGCACGCATCCCATTGGTCGGCGCCGTGCAGCAATGGCTATATATGCTGGTAGGCATATTAGGT
>JBAZUW010000406.1:0-2894 GCA_041661205.1 Phycisphaerales bacterium | reverse complement strand
GATCCCATCGACAGCTCCATCACGCTGGCCGACGGCAAGACCGTCTCCGTCCCGGGCACCCTCAACCTCAGCTATGCCACGCTGGTGGTGCCGCTGATCAAGTCGGTGCAGGAACTCAAGGCCGACAACGACAACCTCCGCGCAATGCTTGAGTCCATAAAGGCTTCGAATGAAAACGCCCAACGCTTGGGCAGCGAGGTTGAACAACTGCGCAAAGAACTCCAAGAGTTGAAAAAAGCCCAAGGCAAGTGAAGCTCCATCCCGCCCTCCGCGTCGCTGTCCTCCTGCTGGGGATGCTGGCGTTGTCGGATTCCGCCTTCGCCCTGTGCACGGGCCCGTCCGGCAAGGCGGGGCAGATCGCCTGGTCCAGCAATGCGCTCGTTCCGGTCTATTGCGACGGAACGTCTTGGAAATCGCTGGCGGGCAGCGGCGCGGGAGGGACCGTCACGCCCTACGGCGCGGCGGGCGACATCCAGATCAACGGCGGCGCGGGCCTCAGCGGCGACACCGGCGTGTTCACGTATGCCAGCAGCCTGCTGAGTGCTCCGACCGCCTCTGCCACCACGCTGAACAGCCATTACCTCTCGGCCACAACCGTCTACAACCCCGGCACCTTCAGCGGCAACACCATCGCGGCCAACAGCGTCTCCAGCAGCGCCATCAGCGCCAGCACCATCTCCGCAAGCTATGTCCAATTGCCGAGCGCCACCAACGTCATCGCCTGCACCGGCGGGGGGGCGGGCACCATGCGCTACACCTCCGGCACCATGCAGGTCTGCGACGGCTCGGGCTGGACCAACGTCGGCATCGGCGTTCCGCAGGGCACCATCAGCGCCTTCGCGTTGAGCAGCTGCCCCTCCGGCTGGTCCGAATACACGCCCGCGCGCGGCCGCTTCCTTCGCGGCATCGACAATGGCGCGGGCAATGACCCGACGGGCACGCGGGCTCCCGGTACGACGCAAGCTGATTTGGTTGGGCCGGTTACGGTTCAGCTCGGCCATTCGAAGCTTCCTAATGGAAGCACATCGGCATGGACCACCGCTGGAACGAACACGGGTGGAGACTGGGAGACGGCAACAGGCGGCGGTATCGAAACGCGCCCCAAGAACGTCGCGGTGATCTTCTGCCAATACCAGGGCTTCCAAAGCCAGCTCGCCACCGGCGTCGCCACGCTCGCCAGCCTGTCGGACGTCAGCGTGAACGGCGCCAGCGCCGGACAGGTCCTCACCTACAGCGGCGGCACTTGGATTGCCTCCACCACCACCGGCGGCAGCACAGCCCAGGGCGACCGCATCACCTCCGGCACGCTCTCCATCATCGCCAACACCGGCACGGCCTACGCCAGCCTCACCACCAACGGCATCAACTGGGGCTACCTCAGCAGCGGCGCGAGTTTCATCCCGCAATTGCAGGTTAACGGCTTTGATGCGGGCAACGTGAGCGCCAGCCTCATTCAGGTCGGCGCAAACAGCGCGACATGCGATAGCGGCATGTACGGCGGCATCCGTTGGAACGCGACCAGCGACACCATCCAGGTCTGCAACACCGGCGGCTGGATCAGCGTGGCCTCCAGCAGCGTGCCCAACGTCACCACCTCGGCGGGCACCGCCAACTACGGCGCCATCTTCTCCGGCCCCAACACGCTGGTGACCGACAGCGCGCTGTACGTCGACCGCACCAACCACCGGGTGGGAATGGGCACGGCCGCGCCGGGCTATCCGCTGGAAGCGAACGGTGGTATCGCCTCGAAAGCCAGTTCACCGATGCTCTACACCGTGGAGACGGACCAGGCGGCGGACAACCAGATCTGGCGCATGGGCTCGGCGGGCGGCAAGTTCGCGCTGCAAGCGGCGAACGATTCCAACACGGTGGTGGGCAACGCCTTCGCCTTCGAGCGTTCCGGGGCGTCCGTCACCAAAGCGGAATTCTTCACCAGTGCCTCCACCGCCCGCATGACCATCGACAGCAGCGGCAACGTCGGCATCGGCACCGCGACGCCGCAGGCGAAGCTCGACGTCGCGGGCACCGCCTCCGCCACCACGTTGAACAGCCAGTACCTCTCGGCCACCACGGTCTACAACCCCGGCACCTTCAGCGGCAACACCATCGCGGTCAACAGCGTGAGCAGCACGCGGGTTTCCTCCACCAACATCAGCGGCACCCTCATCCAGGTCGGGAACAACGGCGCAGGCTGTTCCAGCGGCCTTGCGGGCACCATGCGTTACACCAGCGGCACGATGCAGGTTTGCGATGGCTCCAACTGGGGCAACGTCGGCATCGGCGTTCCCACCGGCACCATCAGCGCCTTCGCGGCCACATCATGCCCGTCCGGCTGGTCCGAATACACCCCCGCGCGTGGCCGCTTCCTGCGCGGCATCGACAACGGCGCGGGCCTCGACCCGAGCGGTACGAGGGTGCCAGGGTCCCAGCAAAGCGATGCCATCCGCAATATCACGGGTTCGCTTGTCGGCGTGGCCGGCGTAACGGGCAAGGCGTACCCGTGGGGCTTTGATGTAGGGACTCACGGCGCTATCAGCGTGGCGCTGGCTGCCACGGCCTACAATACAACCGCCGGCAACTACACCGTGCCTGGCGGTTACGGGACCACAGCGAACTTCGATGCGTCGGATGTGGTGCCGACCTCCACCGAAAACCGTCCGGTCAACGTGGCCGTGATCTTTTGCCAATATAGTGGCTACGGCGGGGATATGAGCGGCAACGTGAGCGCAACCTTCATCACCGCGACGGGAAACGTGCTGGTGGGGACGACGAGCGCCTATTCCGACGGTTCGATCGGCACTCCGCCGTTGCAAACGCTCGCCACCACGGGGGCCAGATACGGCATGGTGGTGAAAGTCGCCTCCGGTTCCGGCAGCACGGGGATGATTGGCTTC
>JBAZUW010000405.1:0-2904 GCA_041661205.1 Phycisphaerales bacterium | reverse complement strand
GCGCTGGCCGTGACGCCGGTCCCGCAGGCGAGCGTTTCCGCTTCGACGCCGCGCTCGTAAGTCCGGATCCGGAGGGCCTTTCCATCGAGGACCTGGATGAAATTCACATTCGTCCCGCGCGGCGCGAAACGGGCGTGGTGTCGGATCTCGGAGCCCAGGACGGCCACGGGGACGGACTGGATGTCCTTCACGACGAGCACCGTGTGGGGGACGCCGGTGTTGATGAAATGCACCTCCTGATTCCCCCCCCCCAGCGACAGGGACTCGCGCAGGCTCAGGTCGGAGGGTTCGCTCATGGCGATGCGCACCAGCGCGCCCTCGAAATTGGCACGCAGGAGACCCGCCGCCGTCTGGAAGGCGAAGGCGCCCCGGCCGCCTTCCAGACGCTGGACAAAGCGGGCGAAGCAGCGCGCGCCATTGCCGCACATCTCCGCCTCGCCGCCATCGGCGTTGTAATAACGCATGCGCCACAAGGCGCCGGAGAGGGTGGTGGGCTCGACTGCGAGCAGCCCGTCCGCGCCCACGCCGCGATGGCGGTCGCAGAGCGCGGCGATCTGGTCGCGTGAGAGCGCGAGCGCGCCATCGCGATTGTCCACCATCACAAAATCATTTCCCGCCCCGTTCATCTTGGTAAAACGCAGTTCCATAGTCCCCATGATTGAACCCGGATTTGCCCGTGGATCAATCGTAATCGTGATGGTTGGGGAGATGAATTAACCACGGATCGCACGGATGAAATCGCACGAATGGAGGGCCACGCTCCGTCGTGGCTGCTTGCCACCCAGCGGGGTGGCGTGCCGTCACCGAGGGCACGACGAAGCGTGCCCTCCGAGATAAGGAGATAGCCGCACCCTTCAGGGAGCGTCGGCTTGTCACGCGCCAGCAACTGTTGAACCCGCCAAAGGCGGGCAAGCCGTGGACCCGGAACCCAGAACCAGCCACCCACCTCACCGTTTGGCGGGAGGGGTCATCATTTTTTCCAGGGAGGGAAAGGACTGCATCACCTGCGAGCCGGTCCATGACCCGGAGAGCAGGGCGGTGTCGGACGTCAGCACGCCGAGGCACGCGATCAGCCAGACCGCCAGCGTCGCGCCCACGACGAGTCCCGGTCCCAGCGTGAGAATATGGCTGAGGTGGGAGCGCCAGGTTCCGGGGTCATGACCGGGCAACTGACGGGTCAGGACCCACACCGGAATCATCAGGAGCGCGGAGAGCCCGAAAAAGGCGATGACCTGCGATGGGTTTTCGGGCAGCCCAAACGGCGTGCCGAACCGGGCGCCTGCCTCGTCGAAGTAAGTGATCGCGATCCAGGTTGCGACGACGAGGGTGATCGCACGAATCAGGCCCCAGCGCGCCCCGCCATCCCAGCAGAGCCACATGCCCGCAGCCAGGCACGCCACGGCGATGGCATCAATCCAGGTGAGGTTGCCCGATGGGACCGGGACGCGCGCTTCGCCGCGCAGCACCAGATCGCCGGTTCCGCCCTGGGCGGGCGCGGAGGATTCCGCCTTTGGCGGGGGGGCGGCTGGTTCGGCGGCGACCGGGGATGGGGTGGCTGGAGTGGTCACGTTCGCGAAGGATGACGGGAGGGGGAAAGGCTCTGTTTTTGACGTTCCCTGGCCATGCATCAGGAAGGCCAGCGCAGCGCCGATGATCAAAAGGACGGCCAGTATGGCCGCGCCCAGCGGCCACGCGGATTGCCACCTCGGCATTCCCGAAGTCTTGACGGGGAGCGCGACGGCGGCATGGTGCTTTCGAAACCGGATCCGTGTGGAAAAAACCGCTTCGCCACGTTCCAGCCGTTCGATGGATTCCACCACCTCTTGCATGCTCTGGAAACGGTCGTCCGGATCCTTCTCCATCATCTTCAGGATGATGGCGCCAAAACCATCGCTCAACGCCACGTTGATCCGCTGCGGCGGCACGGCCTGTTCGTTCATGTGCTTGGCCATCACATCGGCCGCCGAAGTGCCGTGGAAGGGGGGGCGCCCCGCGCACAGGTGGTAAAATGTCGCCCCCAGCGAGTAGATGTCCGTGCGGGCATCCACCCGCTTGGCGTCCCGTGTCTGTTCGGGGGAGATGTAGTAGGGCGTCCCAATCACCGTGCCCGACATGGTCATGGAAAGGCTGTCATCGGCATCCAGGGTCTTGGAAAGTCCGAGATCGGCGAGCTTCACCACTCCCTCGTGGGTGAGCATGATGTTTTCGGGTTTGAGGTCCCGATGCACGATGCCCTGGGAATGGGCATAGGCCAGCGCGAGGGCCACCCGTTTCATCCACGGCAGCGCCTGCGATTCCCGGACCTTCTCCTGCACCTCGAGGAAGTGCGAAAGGCTGACGCCATCCACATATTCCATCACCATGTAGTGCAGCCCGTCGTCCTCCCCGGCGTCGAACACGTGGATCACATTCTCGTGATTCATGGTGGCGCAGGCGTTCGCCTCATGGTGGAAACGCGTCACGAACTCCTTCTTGTGGGCGAAATCGCCGGAAAGAAATTTGATCGCGAAGCGCTGGCCGTTCTCCTGATGGTGCGCCAGATAGACCGTCCCCATGGCCCCGCGTCCCAGCAGCCGTTCCAGCACGTAGGCGCCCGCCGTGGTGCCGATCAACGGGTCATTCGTTGTGGACATGGTGTGAATTACGTGTTGCCTGAGAGGGCCATTTGGCGGCTTAAATAAGCACGCCATGATGCTAGCACCCGCCTTTCGTCAAATCAACGCCGCCTTGTTTTTGATCCTGGCCGCAGTGCCGGTCGGGGGACTCCTTCCGCTTCGCGCGGCCGACTCGCCTCCGCGCAACCTGGCTTCGGCGGAGCGGGGAGCGCTCCCCAAGGCGCGCGTGGTCCGGGCCAGCGACCCCCAGGCCGTTCATCTCCTCGCCCCCGATCCGGTCCGGGTCCGG
>JBAZUW010000404.1:0-2906 GCA_041661205.1 Phycisphaerales bacterium | reverse complement strand
CCCCGCCTTTCGCAGCAGAAACCAGCCGGGTGGGTGCGCGTAGTGTGGCCCCGTGGCGTCGACAAGTACCATGCGCTCCGTCTTGCCGCAGCCGTTGCAGGCCACCAGATAGCCGGGTGCCTGTGGCTCGGCGCATTCTACCCCGCCGCATTCAGCGCAGAGCTTCCTTGCCGGTTGCCGTATGCTCATCGGTCCCCCTCCTGCATCAGTCGTCTAGCCATGTCATCAGCACCCCAGCGGCCAGTATCCAAAGAGCCAGGAACAGCGTCGGCGGCGTCTCAAGGGCAAGGAGGAGGATGGAGATGCTCACACCGCCAGTAAACGCGCTGACAGCTAAATTGTGCGCACGCCGCCTGGCGGTAACCTTCGGAGCGCGCTTATTGTCCACGCCTCGTCTGGCAAGCACCTCAACCACCTCCGAGAGTAGAATAGTCTTGAGCTGTGGCACCCGAGGGGCGCGCGGTAGTGTCTGCGCGCAATGGGCCAAGGGCCGGAACTCCGCGAGCCTTGGATTGACTCGAAGTGGAGCCGGGGCGGGTCCCGAACGGTGTAGGCGTGCCACGGCTCCTCGCTTCTGCATCTCGTTCAGCCGCTTCGCCGTTGTCGAGCGCGGCGATGCGATACAGCTCGTCAAGGTTGCCCATCACCCGACCTCACAGTTGCGTCCAGCCGCCCGACCGGCGCGTCTCTGGAACTTCCCCGGGCAGAGGCTGGATCACATAGCCAAGAGCACGGAGTCGGCTGGCAGCCCGGCGGCGCATTTCGTTGGCGAACTGATCGGCCTTCTGCACATCATCATCGGTGAGTTCAGCGAAGATCATTCCGTCTGGATCGTCTCTGCTGTCAATGATGCCCGAGAGCCGGAGTGCGTCTCCGCTGTCGTCCTGCTCACAGGCGAGCGCTAGCCCAAGCGGATGCAGCAGTAGCCGGTTCACCTCCTGCAAATAGCCCCGGTCAACGAACTCTCGCAGATCCATGTACTTATTGCTCACCCTTCCCCTCCCAACCCCTGCGCCAGCACAACCGCCAGCGCCCCGCCAACGATCCACCCGGCCGGCTCCCAGGCCAGCCAGGCGCCATAGGCCATAATGCTGACGCCAGCCAGCTCCAGCAGCACCGCCAGCGCCGAGCGGCGCCGGGCCAGAAGGTGGCGCCAGAGCGGCTGCATCACGCGCTCCACTTGTCCGGATGGGCCAGGGCGCAGCCCTGCGAGCAGAAAATGCGGGAGTAGTCCGCGTTCCACTCGGCATCGCTCGGCTGAATAATCAGGCGCGCCCAGCCGGCAGGTATGGGCGCCAGTTCTGCCCGGTCGTACTCCGTAGGCACTTCGGCCCGCTTCCCGCACCCCTCGCAGGCAAAGCCGCGCCAGTGGCGGATAGTGCCGCACTCCGAGCAGGGCCGCTCAACGGTGGTTGGTTTCGGCATTCTTGTGCTCCTCACATGAACCTCACGTTGGCCTTGCCGCTGCCCGTGTAGTAGGCCAGCAGCAGCGCGTCGGCATCGTCAGGCGAGCGCTTGATTCGCTCTCGCGTCTTGACTTTTGGCTCGACCTTGACCCGGTTGCTGGAGTCCGCGTCATAGAGCGGTGCCGTCAACTGGGCCACCGTGCGCTCATCCACGGCTGACAAATCCCACGCATGATCCTGGCTCAACTGCCGTCCCACTTCCCACCAGATCTGGTCTCGCAGTTTCGGGAAGCGATCCGGCCGCCTCGACGACTCTCCCACGTTGACGCCGATCACCTCGGCGTTGTGCTTCTTCTCCGCGCGAAGCTCCTTGAGCCGCCCCACCACGCCCCAGCCGATGCCGATAGTGTCCACCTTGATAGCTGTAGCCCCGGTTGCCGCGATAGCCTCCAGTGCCACGGCCACCGCGTCCTTCCAGTCGGGCGTCTTCTTGTGCCAGGAGCGGCCGGCATGCACGCCGCGGCGCTCCCGGATGGCCGTCTCGTCACCCCCGGCGCCCACGTCCATGCCAAGCTCGATGGGCAGGTCGGAGCCGTCAGGCCAGACGCGCTCAGGGTCCTGGCAGCGGCGCACGAAGGACAGTGGCACCACGCCCGCCGAGTTGTCCTCGGAGAACAGGCCGCGCACCTTGGAGGCGAAGATGGGCGAGTCTTCGCCCACGTCGGCGGCCAGCTCGTCGATGTACACCTGCGAGATAAGCTGCTCCAGCACCGCGGGCGGGAGTGTCTCGCGTTCGTCGGTGAAGTTGGGCGACTGGAGCCCGTCCACGTGGATCACGTGCCAGCCAGAGTCGGGCTTGCAGACCGTGGCGAAGTGGGAAAACGAAATATCGGGGTTGCCAATGGCAAGGGTACGAGAATGCTCATTCGCCGTGAGGCTGGCGGCCGCTTGCCAGATCGACTCGGGTACACCACAGGCCTCGTCTACCACCAGGAGCACATAGCGCGAATGCAGGCCCTGGAAGGCGGCCGGCGAGTAGTCGGAGGGCTTGCGGCCGATGGCGACCAGTTCCTCCTCGCCCGTCTTCGGCGCACCGTAGCGTTGCCAGCCGGGGAGCATGAACCACTCAGTCTGGTTGAGCCGCCCGGGCAGCTTGCCCGCCCGATACGCCCGGCCAATCTCCCGCCAGAGAATCGAGCGCACCTGAGTTGCAGTTGGGGCAGTGGTGACCGCGAAGGCCTCGCCAAAGTCGTGGACGGAAAGCCACCAGGCCACGAGCCGCGCGGCCGTGAAACTCTTGCTGCACTCATGTGCCGAGTGGACCGCTACCCGCCGATGGACGTCCACCGCCTCTGAAATCTCTACCTGCTTGCGCCAAAGCGTCTCATGCAGCACGTCGCGCATAAAGCCGACCGGGTCGTGCAGGTAGGCAGCCCAGGGCGACGGGATGGGCCCGGCCGCCAGTTGCATGCGGCGCAGCACCAGACGGGCTATCGCCTC
>JBAZUW010000403.1:0-2909 GCA_041661205.1 Phycisphaerales bacterium | reverse complement strand
AACCCGGCGAACACGCCGGACAAGGTTGTGACGGACCTGAACCCGCACCTGACGTATGCGGTGCGGACGATCCCGCAGGCGCTGCGCGATGTGTCGGTGGGGGACCCGCGCGGGGTGGTGTTTCATCCGAGCAACGGGCGGGCGTATGTGAGTGGGCTGGGGTCGAACAATGTGGTGGTGTCGGATGGCGCGGGGGCACGGGTGGCGACGATCAACGTGGGCGAGGGGCCGACGGGGCTCGTGATGAACGCGGCGGGGTCGCGGGTGTATGTGCTGAACAAGTTTGAGGGGACGATCTCGACGATCGATACCGCGACGAACACCGAGCAGGGGCGGGTGGCGTTTTATGATCCCACACCGGGGAACATCAAGGACGGGCGGCCTTTGATGTACAACACGCACCTGACGAGCGGGCTGGGGCAGGCGAGCTGCGCGAGCTGCCATGTGGATTCGCGCACGGACTTTCTGGCGTGGGACCTGGGCAACCCGGCGGGGACGGTCAAGGCGTTTGATCAGACGTGCCAGACGCCGACGTGCCGGGCGTGGCACCCGATGAAGGGCCCGATGGTGACGCAGAGCCTGCAGGGGATTGTGGGCAATGAACCTCTGCACTGGCGGGGGGATCGCGAGAACGTGGCGGCGTTTGCTCCGGCGTTTACGGATTTGCAGGGGATGGATGCACAGCCGACGACGGCGCAGCTTGACCAGTTGACGCAGTTCATTCAGACGATCACGTATCAGCCCAACCCGATTCGCCAGCTGGATGGCACGGTGCCGGCGACGGTGCCGACGAGCGACGGGGGCGCGGGCAATCCGACGACGGGGGCGGTGACGTTCCGGACGCAGACGGTGGTGCCGGCGGCGACCTGCCAGACGTGCCACGCGTTGCCGAACGGGAGCAACGGGCGGGTGGATGATCCGCCGGGAAAGCCGCAGCCGCTGAAGATCGCGGGGCTGCGGGCGATGTATGAGAAGGTGGGGTGGAGCCGCACGGGCCAGGCGAACACCAAGCTGACGGGGTTTGATCACGACAGCGACTTTGACACGTTTACGGCGCTGCTGAATGGGAGCGGGTTTACGTTTGCACCCGGGGCGCAGGGGACGACGCAGAAGCGGGACATCGAGGCGTTTGTGATGACGCTGCAGAACGACACGCACGCGGGCGTGGGGCAGCAGGTGACGCTGGCGGGGACGCCGACGGGCGCGACGCTGACACGGCTGAGTACCTTCTTGAACGTGGCGGCTACCGGGCAGGCGGGGCTGATTGTCAAGGGGCGCGTGAACGGGGAGAGCCGCGGGTACTACTACTTTGGCGCGGGGCAGATGCAGAGTGACCGTGCGGGTGAGGTGCTGAGCGAGACGGCGCTGCGGGCCTTGGCGGGGGTGGGGAGTGAGTTGACGTACACGCTGGTGCCGCTGGGAACGCAGAAGCGGGCGGGCGTGGATCGCGACGTGGACGGGTACCTGGATATGGATGAGGTGGATGCGGGGAGCGACCCGTCGGATGCCAACAGCGTGCCCTGCAACCCGGATGTGAATGGCGATGGGAACGTGGACCAGGGGGACGTTGATTACCTGGTGAACGTGGTGGCGGGCGGGGCGAACACGACCGGCATCGACCCGGACTTCAACCACGACGGGAATGCGGATCAGGCGGATATCGACACGTTGCTCAACCGCGTGGCGGGTGGGGCGTGCGCGTAAGGGGTGTGCAAGCGACGAGCGTTCCCGAAAGGGACAACACGAAACGTGTGTGAGAGTGCTGAAGCTGGCCAACGCCGGCTTCGGTGCTTTTTGGGATAGGAGGATGGGGAGGAGCGGGCGTCGCGGGAGCGCGAGGTTCGGCGGAGGACGCCTGAAAAAGACGGGAAAGGCCAGGGTGGGATTCGAACCCACGAAGCTTGCGCAACGGATTTGCAATCCGCCCCATTAGACCACTCTGGCACCTGGCCGGCCTTGTTTCCAACTCTAGGCGGGGCGTGATGTGGCGGGCGGGAGTGGTACGATGATATCGATATGAGCACACGAATCGCGGCCATGCTGGCGTTGGGAGTGTTCGCCGGAGGGGCCTTGGGTCAGGCGGAAGCGCCTCGCCCGGCGGATGACCCGGCGCTGACGAGCCCGGGGACCGAGCAGCAGATGCGGGACCTGCCCGGGCGGCGGACGCCCAATGACCTGGTCTTTCCGAATAAGCCCCCGGTGCAGCCCCGGCCGGTGGTGGGGGTGCCCGCGCCGGAGGGGGTGAACTTCGCAGTGCCGGGGCGGCGGAGCTATCCGGAAGGGACCTTTCTGGCGCAGCGGCGCGGAAGGATTGTGACGACCAAGGGGGGCGAGGTGGTTTTTTCGCCGGCAGCGCCGGCGCCGGGCACGCCGGGGGACCCTCCCATGGTGCTGGACCGGTGTGCGACGCTGGAGCAGTTGCAGGCGGCGATCGCGTCGACGCCGGAGGCGGGCGTGACGCTGAGCGGGCAGGTGTTTGTGTACCGAGGGCGGCACTACCTGCTGCCGACGACGTTTGCGATTGATCTGTCGAGCGGGATGGACGCGGGCAAGATGGACGCGGCGAAGACTGACGGGATGAAGCCGGACGGGATGAAGCCGCCGGCGATGAAGCCGGAGGAGGGCGTGCCGGAGGTGGCGGCGGAGGGGACGCCGGGGGACATTGAGACGCAAGATTTGATCCGGGATTTGGAGGCGCAGCGGGGGGTGCCGCGAACGGTGGACCCGCCGGTGGCGGCCTCGACTGATGGCGGGGCGGAGAAGTTGGCGGGGGTGGCGAACGAGGGGACGCTGCTGGTGAATCGTCGGGCGCGGCTGATACGGGTGGCGGCGGATGAGGGGCGGTTTGGGGCGGCGTTTGACAATGGGGCGGGGTGGAGAAGGGGCGGGGCGGGGCGATGTCGATCCTG
>JBAZUW010000402.1:0-2922 GCA_041661205.1 Phycisphaerales bacterium | reverse complement strand
TTGTTACCAATGTCGACGGCAACGATCGGAAACCGCGGGCGCACGGGCATGGGCAGCCTCTGTAGGTCCCGTCTGCCGGGCGGGACTGAATGCGAGGGGATGGGGATTAACGGTTAGAGATGGGGGACGCCGTGGCGACCCCCCCCAATCCCTAGTCCCCAACCCCCAATCCCTGACAAGTCCCGCCCGGCAGGCGGGACCTACGTGAGCATCTGGCCGAATTGGGCGAACAGGTAGTTGCTGTCGTGGGGGCCGGCGGAGGCCTCGGGGTGATATTGCACACTGAAGGCGGGCTCGCTGCGGTGACGCATGCCCTCGATCGTGTTGTCGTTGAGGTTGTGGTGGGTCACCTCGAGATCGGCCGGGAGCGAATCGCCGTCGACGGCGAAACCATGGTTTTGGCAAGTGATCTCCACACGACCGGTGGCGTGATTGAGGACCGGCTGGTTGGCCCCGCGGTGGCCGAACTTGAGCTTATAAGTCTTGGCCCCGCAAGCCAACGCGAGCAACTGGTGGCCCAGGCAGATGCCGAAAATCGGTTGCTTACCCAACAGCCCGCGGATCGTGGCCTGGGCATACTCCAGCGGCTCGGGATCGCCCGGACCGTTGGAGAGAAACACGCCGTCGGGATTCAGGTCGAGCACCTGCCGGGCGGTGAACGTGCCGGGCACGATCGTCACGCGGCAGCCGAGCTCGGTCAGGTGGCGCGCGATGTTCCATTTCATGCCGTAGTCGAGGGCCACGACGTGCGGGCTGTCGGCCCTGGGGCGGGGGCGCGCGGAGTCGTTCAGGTACCAGAGCGGGTGCAGCGGATCGTCCCAGTGGACGACCTTTTCGGGGATCACTTCACGCACCAGGTCGCGGCCCACCAACCCCGGGCTGGCCTTGGCCTTGGCCACGAGGCTCGCATCGTCGAGATCCACCGTGGAAAGGACGCCGTTCATGGCCCCCCGAATGCGGATGCGGCGAACCAGGGCGCGCGTGTCGATGCCTTCCAGGGCAGGCAGTCCGTGGCGGCGGAGGTATTCTTCGAGCGTGGCATCGCAACGGTAGTTGCTCGCCCGGCGGCTCCGGTTGCGCACAACAAACCCGGCCAGGTGGGGCTTGGCGCTTTCGACGTCCTCGCAGTTGGTGCCGTAGTTGCCGATCTCCGGGTAGGTCATGGTGACGATCTGACCGCGGTAGCTCGGATCGGTGAGGATCTCCTGGTAACCGGTCATCGAGGTATTGAAACAGACCTCGCCGTCGACCTCTCCTTGGGCCCCGAAAGAAAGGCCGGTAAAGACGGTTCCATCCTCGAGGGCGAGCTTTGCGATCGGCATAGACCTAAAGTCCGTAGCGAAACTGAAACCACCGCGAGCCACACGAAGGACGGCCCCCGGCATTCTGCTGGCCGGCGTCGTGGTGGGCATTCTCATTCTCGGATTGGCCGCCTGGACTTACTTCGTAGGGCGGGCCGAGCGCAGCGAGTTCCACCAACCGGCCTCCGCTCGGCAAGCAGTCACCGCCGGGGCGCGCCCGGAAAAGGTCGATGTCCCCAAAGCACCCGAATCGCGGCAGGTGGAAGCCGCGCCCCCAAACAAATCCGCGCAGCCCGCGGCGTCTCCGGCGGCCCCCGCGCAAAAGGAACATCGGCAGATTGCACAGATTCCACAGATCAAGGCCGCTCCGCCGGCCGCACAACCGCGAGCGCCCGGTCCCGCGCCGGCAAATCCGCCCGTTGCGCAGCCGGCGGCCGTTGCCCCCCAATCCCCAGCCCCGAATCCCCAATCCCCGTCCAAGCTTCCCGTTCCCGACGCCAAGGCGCTGGAAGAGGGCGTGAAGATCGCGCGCGAGGCTTACCAGGCAGATTACGCCCGCGCGGAAACTCCCCTCGCGCGGCGCGAGCTGGCCAAGAAGATCCTCCAGCAGGCCTTGGAGAATAAGGAGGACCCGGTCGCTCGATTTGTGTTGTTGCGCCTGGCCCGCGATATTGCAGTCCACGCCGAGGACACGGGTCTTGCTTCCGAGGCTATTGATCGGCTGGCCGAGGGGTTTGAGGTCGATGCCTGGCCGATGAAGGCCGAAATCGTCGCAAACTTGGCGAAGCAAGCCCGGAAGACGGCCGAGCACAAGGCGGCCACCGAACAGGCGTTGGCGCTGATGCGTCAGGCGGTGGACGCCGATGCATGCGGCCTGGCGCTGGAGATGGCCAAGCTGGCGCTCAGCGAAGGGGGCAAGGCCCGCGACAAGGGACTGGTGGCCCAAGCCCGCGCCGGACAGAAGCAGGCGCAGCAGGCCCTCAAGGGTTTGGAGGAGGTCGAGGCCGCCCGGGCGACCCTCAAAGACAACGCCGACGACCCGGCCGCCAACCTCACTGTGGGCCGCTACGAGTGCTTCACCAAGGGCGACTGGGCCAAGGGACTGGCGCACCTGGCGAAGGGCCGGGACGCGACGCTTGCAGCGTTGGCGAAGGAGGACTTGAAAGTAGGGTGGGCCGAGCGCAGCGAGTCCCACCAATCGACTCAATCCGCTCCGCTTGCGGCAGATGGTGGGACTCGTGGAACTCGGCCCACCCTACAAGAGGCGGACGACGCCGCGCGGCTGAAGCTCGCCGACGCCTGGTGGGACCTGACCCAAAAGGCCGAGTCGCGGGAGAAAGAGGCCATGCTGCTGCGGGCTGGCTACTGGTATCAGCAACTGGGCGAGATCGAGCAGACGCTGGTGCGGACCAAGGTCGAGAACCGCCTGGAGCAGATCGCCAAGCTGGGCCGGGCGATCCCCGGGGCGCCGGCCAAGAAGACGCTCACCAACTCGATCGGCATGCAGTTCGTGCTCATCCCGGCGGGCGAATTCCTCATGGGCTCGACGCCGGAACAGATTGCCCGGGCCGCCGAAGAGGGCAAGAAGCGCAAGGAGTCGCAATGGTATTTCGGTCGGATT
>JBAZUW010000401.1:0-2925 GCA_041661205.1 Phycisphaerales bacterium | reverse complement strand
GGACACACGTGTGCGCTGGCGATCAGATCCTTGTGGTAGAGGACCTGGGTGCACGACGGGCACTTCACCCACAGGCCCTCGGGGACCCGCATGGCCGCATCCTTTTCCGGCGGCGCGATCGTCTTCTTCTCTTTCTTGAACCAGGGCATGGGGGAAGCTTATCAGGTTCCAGGGCACAGGTTACAGGTCTCAGGTAACAGCAACAGCCTCAGATACCTTTCCTGGAACCTAAAACCCAAAAACCCAAAACCTGAATTCTCGCTCGCTGCCTACCGCTCCCGCGGGACGTAATACTGCGTCCCCCTGCCCATCACGCGAATCTGGCGGATGAGCTCGTCCACCGCGTCGTCGCTGGCGCTCAGGTCGATCTGCGACGTCTCGACGACCAGCAGCGGCGTGGCGGTGTAGTGGAAGAAGAAATGCTGATACGCCTCGTTGAGTTCCCTGACGTAGGCCCCATCGAGAACCGGGCCTTCGTGCTCGGGGTGCCGCGCACGTTCTTTGAGCCGCCGCATCAGCAGCTCCGTCGGAGCCTGCAGGTACACCACGAGATCGGGCTGCGAGATGTCGCGGGCCAGCAACTCGTACACCCGCTGGTAGATGAACAACTCGTTGTCGTCCAGGCTCAAGTACGCGTAGATGCGGTCCTTCTCGAACAGGTAGTCGAAGATGGTGACCTGGTTGAAGAGCCCCGTCTGGCGAAGCGCCGACTGCTGCCGATGACGGCTCAAGAGGAAGAACAATTGTGCCTGGAAGGCGGCTCCGTGTTTCTCCTGGTAGAAGTCCGCCAGAAACGGGTTATCGTGGTCCTCGAGGATGGCGGTGGCGTCAAGGCGGACCGCGAGACGTTCGGCAAGCGCGGTCTTGCCGACGCCCACGGGGCCCTCGATGGCCAGGTACTGATAGTCCACGGCGAGCCGAGTATACCGCACTGCGGGCTGGCCTCGCGGCTGCGCCGGCGAGTACACTACAAGACCAGCCGGGAGTTGCACAATCGTGAACATCGAACGACTCGAACTCCGCATCGTCCGTCTGCCACTCGTCCGTTTCTTCGAGACCAGCTTCGGCCGGGTCTACGACCGCACGTTCCTGTTGGTGCGCGTCGAGGGCGAAGGTGCCGTGGGACTCGGCGAATGCGTCGCCGACGACAACCCCTACTACAGCTCGGAGACGGTCGAGACCGCGTGGCACATCATCACCCAGTTCCTTGCGCCGCTGCTGGTGGGGCGTACGTTCGGGCATCCCCGGGAGGTGTTCCCGGCCATGGCCCGCGTACGTGGCCACAACATGGCGAAAGCCGCCCTCGAAATGGCAACGTGGGATCTCTTCGCGCGCCAGCGAGGCGAGCCGCTCTACCGGGTGCTGGGAGGCACACGAACCGACATCGCGTCGGGCGTGTCGATCGGAATCCAGGACACGCTCGATCAGCTGGCCGAACGTGTTGGCGCCGAGCTCGCGGCGGGCTACCGCCGCATCAAGATCAAAGTCAAACCGGGGTGGGACATCGAGGCGGTGCGGGTGATCCGCGAGCGGTTCGGCGAGATTCCGCTCATGGTGGACGCGAACGCGGCGTACACCCTGGACGATGCCCCGCACCTCGCGCGGCTGGATGCGTTCAACCTGATGATGATCGAACAGCCCCTCGACTACGAAGATCTCTTCGACCATGCCGTGCTGCAGCGGAGCCTCTCGACGCCGGTGTGCCTCGATGAGTCGATCCATACGGTGCGCCACGCCCGGGATGCGATCGCTGCCGGCGCGTGTCGAATCATCAACATCAAACCGGGCCGCGTGGGTGGGCACCTGGAGTCGATCCGGTTGCACGACCTGTGCGCCGAACACGGCATTCCCGTCTGGCACGGGGGCATGCTCGAGTCGGGCATCGGCCGCGCGCACAACCTGCACCTGTCGTCGCTGCCCAACTTCACCTTGCCCGGCGATGTCGCTGCCAGCAGACGGTACTACGTGCCGGACCTGATCGAGCCGCCCATTGAGGTGCGCCCGGATGGCACGATCGCCGTGCCCGAGGGTCCCGGCATAGGCGTCCACGTCGTGCAGGCCCGGATTGACGAGGCGACCCTGCGGACGGTGAACATCACGGAGTAGGGCCTGGGGAGCGACATGGAACGGCCAGCGACAACACCGAGGCCAATGGCCACCGCAGGCCCGCGCTCCGCCTTCGTGGTCTGCCTGGCGCTGGTCTGGGGGATGTGGGGGCCCGGTGCGGCGCTGGCAGGATCCGTGGCCGAACAGAAGGGACAGCCGCGGATCGCACAGCCGCTGCTGACATTCGAAGAGAAGATGTCGTGGATCCTGATGCTCGAGGACCGGAGGATCCTCCGCGACCCCACGCCGCCAGCCCCGTCGGCGACGCAATCCCCGGCGACGCCCGCGCGCGGAAAGGCGACGAAGAACGCGCCCGTGGCGCCTCCCCCCCCGCCGTCGCCCGATGTGCTCCGCCTGCTCAACGACAGCGAAGCCCGCATCAGGCGGCGTGCCGCGCTCGCGGTCGGACGGGTGGGGTTGGCCGACGGCGTGACGCCGCTCTCGCAGCTGCTCGTCAAGGATACGGAGCCCGAGGTGCGACAGATGGCCGCGTTCGCCCTGGGCCTCATCGGCAGTCGCACGGCCGTCGACCCGCTCCGCGCCGCCCTGGCCGATCCCACGCCGATCGTGCAGGGCCGCGCGGCCGAGGCGATGGGCCTGCTGGATGACACGGCATCAGCTCCCGCGATCGCGAGCATGGTGTCCGCGCGCGCCGCGGATGCCTGCGTCGGGGCCCTCGACGCCGACGACCTTACACACCCGCAGCCACCCGCCGTCGAGGCGTTCCGCCTGGGCCTCTACGCCCTTACACGCTTGAAGGCCTGGGGGGCGCTCGCGCCGTTGCTGGTCGACGCGGGGGGACAACCCGTCTCCCGATGG
>JBAZUW010000400.1:0-2926 GCA_041661205.1 Phycisphaerales bacterium | reverse complement strand
CCCGAGGCCACCCGGGCGGCGGTGTCGCGCGCGGCGTGCCGGGCGAGGGTTTCGTTGACCTTTTCGAGCAGCGTCTTCGGGTTGGCGGGCTTGTTGAAGATGCCGGCGACTCCCTGACTGCTGAGCTGGATGGCGAGCTCGAGGGTCAGGGAACCGGACACGAAAATCACCGCGATGTCTGACTGGGTCTGGCGCAGCGCATGCATGAGCTGCTGGCCGTTCATCTGGGGCAGTTCGTAGTCGATGATCGCCAGGTCAAAGTGCTGCTTCCCCGCAATCTCGAGCGCGGTTTGCGGGCTTTCATGGGCGGATACGTCGTAGCCGGCCCCGCCCAACAGCAGGCTCTGCATCTCGCGAAAGACCGAGGAATCCTCGACCACAAGGATGCGCGCCCGGCCCGACTCTTTGCCGGCGTCACTCATGCGCGTGCGTACGCCCGGAGGCGGCGGTTCGCCACCGGGCCCCGGGCGTGGAAGGGGGACAGGAGGAAGGCATCAGACAGGTCGATTGAAGGATCGTAGCAATCGCGCTTTGACTACGCATCCGTAGTTGTGCGAAAAGCATCCAGGCAATAACGCTTACCCAACCTCAGGAATCAATTCCGCATGCGAAAAATCCGAGCCGTTCTGATCGAAGACGAGACCATGTTTCGCCAATTGATCCTTCTGACCTTGGGGAAGGTGAAGGATTTGCAGGTCGTAGGTGAGTTTGGGCTCGGGAGGCCCGGGCTGGAGTTTTGCCTGCGGGAAAAACCCGACATGCTCGTGGTGGATTTGATGCTGCCGGACATCAACGGCCTGGAGATCGCGCGGGAGGTGCGGAAGGCGGTGCCGGAGATGAAGATTCTCGTGATCACGGCGCATCCGAGCGAGCGGTTGCCGGCGGAGTTGATGGCACTCGGAGTAAACGGCTACGTGGACAAGACCGAGCCAATCGAATACGTGTTGAGCGCGGTGGAGACGGTGCGGGGCGGCGGGATGTTTTTTGCGAGCCGGGTTCGAGGCAAAGGAGGGGTGGGGGCGTTGTTGCCCAGTCGACCGCCGCTCGAAGTGCCGCTCACGGAGCGCGAGAAGGAAATCGCGCGGCTGGTCGCGGCCGGCAAGATGTCGAAGGAGATTGCAGGCGATCTGGGACTGAGTGTGCGGACGGTGGAGAAGCACCGCGCCAACATCATGGAGAAAGTGGGAGTGCGTGAAGTGGCGAGTCTCACCCGCTGGTGCATCCAGGCGGGGCTCGTGGACACCTGAGCGGCGTTATTCGCCGACGTACTCCCGCAGCGGGCGGGCCACGGTCTCGAATTCGGCGGTGATGGCGGAAATATCCGCTGGCGTGACCAGGCCGCCCGAATCGTTGGAGAGCCGTTCTTCGAGTTCGGCCATGTGCTGGGAGAGGGTCATGGCGCCCATGAGCCGCGCGTTGCTCTTCATGCTGTGCGCGAACCGGTGGCCGTTCTGGCGGTCCCCGCTGGCCAGGTCGCTGATGGAAACCGGAAAGTCGCGGAGGAACGTCCGTACGAGGGTCTTGACGTTTTCCGCTCCCAGGACATCCGCCAGCTCGGCGAGCGCTTCGTTCGGCGGAGGATGCGACATGGCTCATAAGAGCGCAGCAGACGGGGCGCGGGGCAAAACAAAAAAGCGGCCGGCGGGATTATCGGGGCGGTGCTGGCGATGCGCGATGTGACGCAACGGGCGCGGCTCGAGGCGGACCTGAGGCGGACCTCGAAGATCGAATCGATCGGCGTGCTCGCGGCCCCCTAGTCGTTCGCGCCCCGCCCCGCCCTGGAACGTCCTCCGGAACATGTAACGTATTACGTTACATGTTCCGGGGGCGAGCGACGGTGGGCCGGTCGACTCGCGTGCCTCCACCAGGAGGCTGGTGGCGCGCCGTCGGTGGCGCGCGGGCCGCGCGCGGTGGCGACGCCAGGTGGCCCCTTACCGCCGGAAAAGGTAGTGGCTCAGGGGCCACTCGTGGCCGCCGCGGTAGCCCCACAGTTCGGCGCAGGCGAGGTAGAACACCTGCCAGTACGCCCACCGTTTCCGTTCGTGACCGGCGCCGCTGGTGTCGGCAAAGAGCGGCCAGGGCGACGAGCAGCAACGCGGCGGTGGACATCCCGGACACTACGGGCGAACGGCAGCGGCGGATGCAGGGCGCAGGCGGGAGGCGGCGCGGCGCAGCAGCGGCCGGAAGAGGAAAAGTACGGCGGCGATGAGCAACGGAGAAGTCAGGAGCCACGCGGTGACCGCGTGAACGCCGGCCCAGCCGAATCGTTCGAGAAAGGCGACGAGCGAGGCTTCGCGGAAAACGTGCAGCAGTTCGTCGAGGGTGAACAGTCCACCCGGGGCGCCCCAGATGATTTCGCCGAGACGCACGTAGGGCAAAATGAGCACGAGCTGCAGCGGGCCGAGCAGCTGGTTGAGCGTTTGCAGGATCGGATGGTTCAACCGCAGGGCCAGGCCGGCGCCGAGGTTGAGAAGCGTGGTGAAGCCGAAAAGCGGAAACACCGAGCACGCCGTGCCGATCCCCAGGGTCGACGCGATCTGATCGGCCGATACCCCCTGGGTGAGCTGCGCGCGGATGGGGCGCACCACCCGTCGTTGCCAGAACGAACCCGGGACCGGGATGGGCGGGGTGGGATCGTCGGCGGGCATGGGCGACTACGCCAAAAGGTAGACGGCAACGCCGCCGCTGGCGAGCAGGGCCGGCAGGAGGAGCGCGCCGGGATTGCGTTGCGTGAAGAGTGCGTCGAGCGGCGCGGCGGCGGGGAGGCGGAAGAGTTCGCGGGGCGTGGGCGGGCCAGCGGGCCGCCGAGTACACCATCGATGGATCGAGCCAGAGCGCGAAGAAGTCGTTCGAAAGATCGTAGTGCGCGCGGACGCACGCGCGGCGCCTTGGGGCGTGAAGGAGGATTCGAGCCGTCTACGGGAGA
>JBAZUW010000399.1:0-2927 GCA_041661205.1 Phycisphaerales bacterium | reverse complement strand
AAGCCGCCAAGAAAAGGTCGCGGCGGGACGGCGGGCCAAAGCTGCCCCCCACCGGAGCTCTGACCCGCCGCCCGCCGCTGGGAGAGGGAGTGTGTGTCTCAGGGGCTTACCGCCGAGCACGCACCAAGTTGCGGGTGCCGCACACAATTTTTCGCGGCCCACCTCCAACGCGCCAAAGATGTCGAAAACCACCGGGGCACCCGCCCCACACCCCACAATGCCCCGCATCTACCTCGATAACGCCGCCACCAGCTTCCCCAAACCCCCGGGCGTCTACGACGCCATGCTTCGCTACGCCACCGAAATCGGGGCCTCGCCCGGCCGGGGCCAATATCACGAAAGCCGCGAGGGGGCGCGGCTCATCCGCCAATGCCGCGAACGCCTGTGCCGGCTCATCAACGGCGAAGACCCCTCGCACGTGGTGTTCGCCCTGAACACCAGTGACGCGCTCAACCTGGCCATCAAGGGAGTCGCCCGGCGCTGGAAGCAGACCCACCCGGGCCGCCCGATGCGGATCATCACCACCGCGATGGATCACAACTCCGTGCTCCGCCCCTACCGGGCCCTGGAAGAAGACGGTGCCGAGGTGGTACACATCGATGCCGCGCCGGATACCGGCGTCGTCGCTCCTTCCGCGGTGTGCCACGCGATTACCGAGCACACCGCGCTGGTCGCGGTCAACATGGCGAGCAACGTCGGCGGCACCATCCAGCCGGCGGCGAAGATCGGCCAGGTGTGCCGCAAGTTTGATGTGCCGTATCTGGTCGATGCCGCCCAATCCCTCGGCCATGTGCCGGTGGACGTGCAGGAACTCCGCGCCGACCTGCTCGCCTTCCCCGGGCACAAGGGCCTGATGGGCCCGCAGGGCACCGGCGGGTTGTACATCCGTCCCGCGATGCTCCCGCGGCTGGCCACCACCCGCGAGGGCGGCACCGGCTCATGGTCTGAAGACGACGCCCAGCCAAGCAGCATGCCCGAACGCTTCGAAGCCGGCTCGCACAACACCGCCGGGCTGGTGGGCCTCTCCGAGAGCGTGCAGTGGATTCTCGACCAGGGCGTGGCGTCGCTGCGCGAGCATGAGCTCGGGCTGATCCGCGTCGTGCTCGACGGCCTTCGCGAGGGCGGCTGCCGCGGCATGGGCTGGGAGCAACCCGCCACGAGCGCGGGCAACGGCACCGATGCGTCCGCGCTGCCGCTCGACGGCTTCCGCCTCCTCGGCCCCACCGACGCCGCGGCCCGGGTGGGCGTCTTCGCCCTCGTCCACGATTCCCTCGACCCCGGCGAAATGGCCGCGATTCTGGAAGCCAGCTTTGGCATCCTCGTCCGCAGCGGGCTTACGTGCGCCCCTGGCGCTCACCGCACCTTCGGGTCGCTGGGCAAGGGCGGGGCTCTGCGCTTCAGCCTCGGGCCATTCGTGACGCACGAAGATGTCGAAGCGCTGCTGGGGGCGTTGCGGCAAATCGGCGCGGCCCACGCCTCGACGTGCCACTGACCTTTTCAGCTCTGTGAAAAGGTCAGTGCGGACGCGCATGAACGCCCACAGCGCTTGCCAACACCTCCGCCAGTCGCCCATGAGGGGGAACGGGTATATCCACGGGTGCAGCGACGGCGCGGCGAAGCCCGCCAACGCGGGGGCCCGAAAAGTTGAAACAGAGATGGGACTCTTAGCGAAACTCGCCGCCGCGCCACAACCAGTATCCGATGGGAAGATCGACTTTGACCGGTGAGATGTCGATGCGTTCCACGAGCGTCCCGTCGAGGCGTTTGACCGCGACGCTCAGAACGTACTCCACGCAGTGCTCCGTCCCGGAACGCAGCGGCCAGAACCCTTCCAAGAGTTCCATTACATTGAAAAGCGCTGTCTCGGCGATGGTAGCCGCGGCAACCTGAAACTCCTCGGGAGTGCGCGGGAGCGACAATTCGCGTGACTTTTCCATCGTCTCCTCGAAGCAGTGATGCATGATGTGAAACCCGAAGGTGTGCGCCGCGTCCTCCTGATGATCGGCTGGGCCTGTGCGCCATTCGGGGTAGGGCCTCGGAAAGTGTTCGCTCGACATGGGGAGTCTCCAAACCAGTACGCGGGCGACGCCTCAGCGGAAAACGATCTGGAACTCTACCTCACAGGGGGGCTCGCCGTGGGTGAGCGGCGGCTCGGTGACACCGGAATGGTCTCATCACCGACCAGGCGGCATCGCGCCGTAATCCACATCTCAAGAACCCGAGAACGGCGAATCAGAATCAAGGTATCGCAGGTAGTCAAATCTCGAGCCCAAGTACTTATCTTCGTAAGTCTTCAAATTGCCACGAATAGCCTCCAGGTGCTCATCTTTCCAGTTGTTCACGAGCCAGGGCAGCTGCTCCATCGCATCGGCAAGTTCAAAAAGCTGCTGATGCTTCTGACCGAGCGCAAGAAGCCTCGCCTCTACCCAGCCGCGGTGCAAGATCAATAACAGTGGACGCTCAAGCTGCGGATCCACGAAAATCTCCTTGGTAAGCGAGTTTTTCTGGAATTTGCCAACACCAGTGTCCGCCGTCGTCGACTGCGGGTTAGAACGCCTGGACTTCCTGGTCTTCTGGCTCACGCCGACCGCCCCATGACGCGCCGCTCACGATCCGCGGCGAACGCCAGGCACGCGCGAATGTCCTCGAGCGTCAAATCCGGAAAATCAGCCAGAACTTGCTCGTTCGTCATGCCGGAGGCGAGATAGTCGAGCACGTCATACACCGTGATGCGCAGGCCGCGAATGCACGGCTTGCCGCCGCGCTTGTCCGGCTCGATGGTGATGATCTTGGAGTAGTCCATCGCCGAAAGTGTAGGTGTTTATGAGGACATCAGGCACCGCGGGCTGCCCCAAGCTGTTCGATAAGCCCATCCGTCGTTCGTCCGCTCGTGCCACGCTCACCCCCCCCCCCCCCCCCCCCCCCCC
>JBAZUW010000398.1:954-2929 GCA_041661205.1 Phycisphaerales bacterium | reverse complement strand
ATGGCCCCGTGACCCCGCAGCCGAATCAGACGGGGAGCCGTCAAGTCAATCTGGATTTGAGGCCGTTTGAGCGCTACTTACGGCACTTACACGTCTCCCTGTTATAGGCCCTATAGGACTCACTAGGGATGTGAATGAAAGGTGGTGTAAGTGCCGTAGGTGGTCCACAACACCCCGCAAATCCATTCTGAAGGGCATTGCGGCAATTCGGCTGGGATGTTCTCTGGATATGGCCTCCTGGAAACGGCACAAGGCGTAGAAGACCGGCACGGCGTCCAGTTCCCTTATGGCTAATAGGCTGGCTAATCAAGTCTGCGCGCCACCCCCCGGCTGTGGCACCTTGGCGCTGGCCCACATGGACGCCGCTGCACCCCGCCGCCCCCATCACGGCCCATAAATCTGACAGCCCCGCAACCCCTGGCCCGGCCCACTTTGACGACCCCAGAAAGGCACCCACGATGAGTGAAGAACCCGCACCACGCCGAGGCCCCGGCGCACCCGTGGCGGCTGACCGCGACCCCGCCGCGTTGTGTGGAGCACCGACTGGAGGAGCCCTCAAGGGCCCGCCGTGCACCGCGTTTGCTGCGCATGGAACTGGGAAGTGTGTGAACCACGGCGCTGGGACGCCGCAGGTCAAGGCCATGGTCGCCCGTGGCACCATCGCGGAGTTGGCGGCGAAGCGCGGCATCGTCCTGCCCGACGTGAAGCCCAAAGACTTCATGCTCGTCGCGAGTCAGGTGATCTCATACCACCTCGTCTCGTTCGCGGAACTCGCCACTGAACTGGAATCCCTGCGGCTCGTGCACAGCCCGATTGAGCACGCCCGCTCCTACCGCGACATCCTGGATCTGCTGGACCAGACGAGCCGGACGATCGCGACTCTGACGAAAGCCGCCGCCGCTCTCCCCCTGCCGAAGGAAGAACTGCCGGTGGCTCCCGCCGCTGAGCGGGTGACGGACGCGCTGGCCGACATTCGTTCCCGCATGGGCCTATCGGACGAGCGCCACTGCGCTACGTGCCGGTGCCACGCCAGCCCGCCCGACGGCACACCCGGGGAACCCATCCAGGGCCGCATCGTGGACCCCTCAGAAGGCCCACAGGGCCCGGGCGCCACGGTGCTACCCCTGCACCGCCCTGACGGCCCAGAAGGCCTCGTCTGATGGCCGTGCATCGCTGGGACGGCGAACAGGCGGTCGACGGTCACCTCATGGACCTATGTGCCTGCGGTCGCTGCTTCGCTCCGAAGGAGTTCAACGCGCACATGGACGAAGCGCACGCCGCGACCGCCGCCGAGATGTTGGACTGAGGCTGGCGGCGGGCGGTAGCCTCCGCGCCGTGGACCTGGAGGACGCGCTCACACCTGCGCTGTGCGATCAGTGCGGCGGCGTTCACCGAGTCGTATCACCGGCAGAGTGGCCATGCCCTCGGTGCGGCGCCGAACGGTGGGCGCCTTGCCGCAACCGGCATGGGGAGGTCAAGGGCGACTTCCACGCCAACCGGAGATACCACGCGACGAGGTCCCCCGTCCACCACCTGCGGGCCGAATAGCCTCAGCACTGCTGGGCGGGCTGGCGGGCGCGGTGCACGCCGCTGGTGGCTGCCTGGACCGTCCTGCGCTGGGCGGTGGCACCGTAGGAATAGCCCCGCTTCCACGCGCTGGGCCGTCAGTTCGGCTAATACGCCCCGGTTCCTGTTCTATGCGGGGCCCTGCCGTCGCATCGCCCCGGTTCCTGGCAGAGCGGGGCGGTCTGGTGCCGGGGCTGCAATGTGCAGTATCCCGCTAGATCAACTTGTGAACAGGACTTCGCCTGGGGCATGCTTCGGCTGTTCGAACAGACGTTCGAGCGGAGCGGCGCACCGGGCGCCGCGTAGTCGGGCCTTCGCCGTAGGCGAGGACCGGCGCACAGCCGAAGGAGCAACACCATGACGACCACCGAGACGAAGAAGGCCACCAAGGCCGAACTGATCGCGCAGA
>JBAZUW010000398.1:0-926 GCA_041661205.1 Phycisphaerales bacterium | reverse complement strand
GCCCTGGCAGACGAACTGCCCGCTGGCGCCGATGCGGTGGAGCAGCCCACAGACGAAGAGGAACCCGCCGCGTCGGAGCCGGCGAAGACGAAGACGAAGCGCGGCAAGACCGCCGCCGTCCAGGTGGATGGCTACACCGTTCGTCTGGCGGCATGGGTCCAGGTCCACGACGCGGAGGGCAAGCGCGTCGCCGTCATCCGCCGCGAAGCGGTGCCCGTTCTGGCTCAGGCCGTGGCGGAGAAGGTTCTCCGAGTTCAGACCTCCTACGTCGTCGACCAGGAGTCCATCGGATGGGTCAGGAACGGTGCCTCGCTGGCCACCGTCGCCCGCATCATCAAGAAGGCGATGGCCAAGTGAGCGCCCTGGTGCTGCACCATCCCGCGTGTCCAGCCCGGCAGGGCACGGGCGCTTGCCGGTGCGGAGCCCCGGTGCGGCCTGCCCCGCCGACGAACAAGGGGCGCACGTTTCCAGCCCACCCGCTCACCAAGGCGGAGGTCCGTGCCCTGCTGGCAGCGATCCCCAGCCGCAACCCGAACGGCCTCCGCCTGCGGGCCCTGGTGGCCACGCTCTATGGCTCGGCCGTGCGGGTGTCTGAAGCGCTGGCCCTGATGCCCTCCGACGTGGACGACGCAACGGTCCGCGTGCGCGACGGGAAGGGCGGTCGCGCCAGGACTGTGGGCCTGGACGACACGTGCGCTGACGTGCTGGGGCGGTGGCTGGACCGCCGCCCGGCGCTGGGCCTGACCGGGCGCCACCCGATCTTCGCCTGCTACTCGGTGGGCAGCGTCGGCAACCCCATGGACTCGCGTGAAGTGCGGCGCGCGCTGGCCCGTGCCGGTGAGAAGGCGGGCATTGCGAAGCGCGTGCATCCGCACGGACTTCGGCATTCCTTGGCGTTCCAGTTGGCGAACGACGGTGTTCCTCTC
>JBAZUW010000397.1:0-2929 GCA_041661205.1 Phycisphaerales bacterium | reverse complement strand
CGGGGGGGTATACGCCTCGGCGTTGGCGGGCGGGCACTGCGGGCCATGCAATCCGCCGCAACGCGGGCACGGGCGCTGGATTTCGTCCAGTATCCCCTTCACTCCCTCATCGGGATAGCATGTCTGCGGCTGCGCGGTGGGCTGCTCCGGTACGCCTGTTGCCCACTCGCCGAGTACGGTTTCGCCCAGGCCGCGCACCTGCGTCGTGAGCGCATCCACCCGCGCCTCCAGGGCGGCGATGCGTTGCTCGGCTGCGTCGTAGTTGCTTTGCAGGATTGCGGCATCGTAGTTGGTGTCAAGCAACTGCGCGGCGACCTGCGCCGGGACCATGCGCCCCAGGGCGGCGGCAATGGTCGCCAGGGACTCAGCCTGGAACAGGGATATTGCTAGTTGTACCCTGGCGACGCGCAGATCAACCGATATACCCACCCAGTTCTCGCTGAGTAACTGTCGCGCCTGTTGTAGTGCGTCCATCATTCCTCCTGTGCCGGGGTGGCCGGCGTTAGCTGCACGGTGACGGCCCATGCCCAGGGTGTGCCGGGATAGCGGGCGGTGTAATCCGCCTCGAATTCCTCGTCCGGCAACATGCCGTCAGACGGGGTTCCGTCTCGCTGTATGACCTGTGTCCCACTGTATCCGGCCTGAACTGCAATAGCCATCATCGCAACGTCCATCGTTACGTCCTGCACTCGCAGCACCCGCACATCGCGCACGGTCACGGTGGCCCGGCTCGCCCAGCGGGGCATGGTGACGGGGCTGCGCCAACGCCAATTGCCCGGTAGATTGTCGGCCTTGTAGCCACGCATATCGGGGTAGGCGAGCCAAATAAGTTCATCACCGTGTGCGGATACCGGCAATTTGGCAGACACGCCCCACGTCTCCCGCACGAACCGCTGCTCGCCGGGCGCACCCAGGGGACAATCCTCCAACATGTCTGTTGGAATTATCTTGTCAAACCAGTATCTATTCCAGACATAGACCTCTTCGCCCGCAAAGTTGCGTTTGTGCGGCTGCGGCTTGACGGGCCGCAGCACCAGCACGTCGCCCGCAGACAGCAGGCGGCGGATTTCGTGGGCGTGGAGCGTAAGTCCTCGCATATCGTTCTCCTTGTCTGAGCGTGGTCCGCCCGCACACGGGGCACGGGCGGACGCGGTGTGTGTGTGGCTAGGCGGCGGGTTCGGTCTGCGCTGCGACCTTCTCGCGCTGGCGGCGGATGTAGGCCAGGGCGATGGCGGCGGCGTTTTTGCCATCAGCCCACCCGCCGTGTGCGTCTACGATTTTCTTTAGGCTGTTCTTGGCCTCGTTGACGTTTACGCCACATTCGGCGGTGGCCCACGCGTGCCACACGCCGATGGTCTGCCCTTCCCAGCTACCGATTAGCGCGTGTTCCTCGTCGGTGGGCGGCTCGGTGTCCTTGCCAAACAGCACGTCCCCATCCACGTCCGCTTGTGGCTGCACAGGCGGGGCGCTACGCTGCGCGGCGGGGGCGTCTGCCTGTTTGTATTCAACCTCGCCAGTGGATGCGTCTGCGGCCTGCTCCGGCTCGTCATAGTCGAGCACGTCTTCGGGCGATTCGATTTCGGAGACCTTCTCCGTCGCCGTGGCGGGCTGTGGGTCGAAGCGCCGTTCGCGTACTCTGACGGCATCCTGCATACTGCCAAATGCATCGACGCGTGTGGGGTAAAGCTCAATCCGGTGGCCCGTCCAATTATCCATATCCGGGCCATAGAGATCGGCGATGATGAAAGCGTTCGTCTTGTTTAGCACCAGCCCCTTGGTGGCCTTACGAAACCACAGGACCGGCTTGGCTTCTTTCTTTCGCCCCTCCCCGGCGTGCAGATTTTCAATGGTCACACGCTCCATCGTGACCGTTACGCCCCTCTCTGGCAAATCCCCGGCCCGTACATACTTGCTGGGGAAAACTTCATAGACGTTCATAGTGTGTTCTCCAGGGAATCAGGGCCGCCCGTAGACGGCCCGGCGTGTGCGTGGGTGGCTACTCGCGGCCATCGAGTTTGGCGACACGGCGGCGCAGGCTGTCCACCTCGGTGGCTAAGGCCATGACCGCCTCATACAGCGCCATGTCTGCCCAGGTGACGCCGGGGCCGGGTGGCACATCATGCTCGGCATCATAGCGGCTGTCAATCTTGTACATAATACTTTCCACCATCTCGCGTGCTGTAGTTGCTGCGTGTGTCATCTCACCACGCTCCCATCTGTGATTCCCGCACGGCGCTGTATTCGTCGCGGGCGATGCGCTGTTCGAGCGCGTCGGCCACCAGGAAGGCGGCAGTCTGGGCGTCGCACCCGACGGCGGGGGCCGGGTCCAGGTCGGCGGCATCCCAGAAACCGGCCCGCTCGCCGTTGTTCGCACAAGCCGAAAGCGAGTCGCCGCGCCAGTAGTGGCGACGGCCAGCCGCAAAGTCGCGGTTCCACGTGTCGCGTGCTGCGTCTGCGGCAGTCTGGGCGGCCAGGTTGCGGGCTGTTACGTCGGTGCTGTTGCAATAATCAGTGTGAATCATGGTACAATCTCCGTAGGTGAATGGTGGTGGTGGTGGCCCGGAGATGCTTGCGGCGTCTCCGGGCCGTCTGTTGTTACTCTGCCAATTGCCGGGCCAGTCGGCCAGGCCTGTAACCAGCCTGCGCCATTGCGTAGGCTTCCGTCTCCGGTATGTACCGGGTCGCCCCATCGGGGCGGTAATTGCGTAGAATGCGCCCTGCGCGGATAAGGATTTCCGCGTCAGATGCCGCCGGGCGTGATTCTCGCGTCGCCCGAATAATCTCTGAGAAGCTCAAGCGGTCCATCGTGTCTGTCTCCTTGTGCGGTATGTGGCCCCGATGCGTTGCTGCGCCGGGGCCGCTGCGTTGTAGACTACTGGCGGCTGGTGACTGCGACCATCCAGTCAATTAGCACCTGCACCTGCTCGCC
>JBAZUW010000396.1:0-2937 GCA_041661205.1 Phycisphaerales bacterium | reverse complement strand
GGCGCGCACGCCACCACCGCCTGCACGCGCGTGTCCTCGCGCGACTGCGTGGCGAGCATCGTCACAAGGTGTCCGCCCGCCGAATGCCCGAAGATCGCGACGCGTTTCGAGTCACCCTGGTACTCCGCCGCGTGCGCCTTCACCCAGCGCACCGCCGTCTGCACATCCTCAAAGCACGCCGGCCAGCGATGCTTCGGCGCCAGCCGGTAGTTGATCGAAAACCACACGTACTTCGCCCGGGTCAGCGTCTCGAACCACGGCGTGATGTCGGCGCCGTCGCCCGGTTTTTCGCCACCACCTTTGTCGCCCCGGCGCCAACCCCCGCCATGCACGAGAATCGCCACCGGAAACGGCCCGGCCTCGTCCGGCACGCTCACATCGAGCAACAGGCGCTCGCCCCCCGCCTGACCGTATTCGATATCGCGCTTCACCTCCGCGCCCAACCCGACCGGCAGGTTCAGCCCCGCCACCACCCCACACGCCCACAGCAGAAATCGGGTTTTCATGCGCTTCGCATCTCGCGGTTTTCGCTCACAGGCAAGCGTGAGATGAGGGGTCGCCCCCGGGAGGCCACCCCCGTGGCGCAAATCTGCAAGATTTTGCCGCGAAGGCTCAGTGACTTGATCGGCCGACTCGGCTTTACTCAACGCCACCGGTTCCCGATCCCTCCTTCGTTCATGCACGCCGCCTCTCCCGTCCCCGTCACGGCTCCCGTCATCATCACCGTCGCTCCCGTGAACTACGGCGATCTCAGTCGCTTCCCAAGCGCCGCGGCGCTCGTCGAAGACATCTGTGCCTGCCATGCGGCCGGGGCCTCCGTGGTGCATTTCCACGTGACCGATGCCGCGGGCCGGGCGACCGCCGACACCACGTTTTTCGACTCCGTGGTGGCAGGCGTGCAAGAACGCGGCGACATCATCATTCAAGCCTCCACCGGCGGGGTCGGCGTACCCTGGGAGGTGCGGACCGCCGCGCTGGCCGCCCGCGGGCTGGAAATGGCCTCGCTGAACATGGGGTCATGCAATCTCTTCGGCCGCGCCTATGTGAACACTCCCGACGATATCGCGCAACTCGCCCGCAAACTGGCGGAGGAGCGCGTCGTCCCCGACATGTGTTTCTTCGAGCCGGGTTTTTTTGCCGCGCTCGAAGGATTGCCCCACGACCCCGCCGCGGCGCGCAATCCCGTCACGAGCCTTTGTCTCGGGTTTCCCGGAGCGTTGCCGGCCAGCGTGGAGAACCTTGTTTTCATGAAGTCGAAACTGCCGCCGCGCGCGGAGTGGACGCTGGTGCACCACGGTTCGCACGACTTCGCCCTGCTCGCGGCGGCCATTGCCGCCGGGGGCAACATTCGCGTGGGCTTCGAAGACTCCTACGAACTCGGCGGCGGACGACTGGCGGGGAGCAACGCCGACCTCGTGCGCAAGGCCCGTCTGCTCGTGGAGTCACTCGATCGCCGCGTCGCCACCCCGGCCGAAACCCGCACCCGCTACGGCATCACCCCGCGGATCGCCCTCCCAACCTCCTAACCCTCCCCTCTCCCTCTCTCCCTCTCTTCCACGTCTTCCTCTCTTCCCCTCTCCCTCTCTTCCCCATGCGCACCCTGACCATGATCCACACCGTTCACTGGTACGACCAATCGGTGATCGCGCCGTTTGCGAAGGGCTGGCTCGCCGCCAACCCCGACGTTCGCGCCATCAACATAATGGATGACTCGCTGCTCGCCGAGTCGCTGGAGCACGACGGTCCCACCGAGGCCGTGGCCGGGCGGATCGAATGCTACGTCAAAGCCGCCGTGCTCACCGGGGCCGACGTGATCATGTCGAGTTGCACAACCATGGGGCGGGCAGTCGAGCGCGCGCGGGCCGGCTGCCCGGTGCCGCTCTTCAACATCGACGAGCCCATGTGTCGCGCCGCGGTGGCGGCCGGCGCACGCCTCGGCATTTTGGCCACCGTCCCTACCAGCGCACCCGCCACGCGCTACCTGCTCGAACGCGAAGCGCGACAGCAGGGGCGGACGATCACGATCGAGACCGTGATCAACCCGCCCGCCTTCGCCGCGCTCCTCGCCGGCAACCGCGCCGAACACGACCGGCTGGTGCACGCCGAGATGGATCGGCTCGCGGCGCGCGTCGATGTCATCGTGCTTGGCCAGATCAGCCTCGCGCAGATTCAGCATCGGCCCCCGGGCGTGACGGTCCTGCAAGTCGGCCACTCGGGCTTCGCCGAGGCGCGGCGGCTGCTGTCGGCAGCGGGCGCCAAGGAGGGCGCGGCGGCGCATGCCCCCCCCCCGCGGCTCGCCGCCGCCGGAGGCTAAGCCCGGAGCCCATCGGTCGCCCCACCATGCTCACCCGGCGCCAATTCCAGGACGCCCAGCAACGCGCCGCCGCGCTGATCGATCGCGCGGGCATCTTCATCACCCCGGCGGAACGCGGGAGGATCGACGTGGCCGACTTCGGGCTCGGGGCGCTCGAACGCGAAGGCGTGCAGATCCTCACCTGCTTCGCCACGGACCGAATCGCCGCCAAGATTCTGGTGCAATTCCCCGGGCAAACGGAACCGGAACACTGGCATCCGCCGGTGGGAACCGACCCCGGCAAGGAGGAGACCGTCCGGGCCGTGTTCGGCACCCTGTACTTCTATATCCCCGGTCCGGATACGCTGCGCCATGGGCGGATCCCACCCGGCAAGGAGGGCGTCTTCACCTGCCGGCACGAAATTGTCCTGCAGCCGGGCGACCAGCTCACCCTGCCGCCGGGCAGGAAACACTGGTTTCAGGCCGGCGCGACCGGGGCGGTGTTCTATTCGTTTTCCACCTGCGTCCGCGACGGCCTGGACGGGTTCACCGACCCCGCGGTGGTGCGGCAGACGCAAATCGTCGAATGAGCGGATCTTCCTCCCCCGCCCCCGGCCCCGCGCCGCCCTGCCCTCCCGCGGGCG
>JBAZUW010000395.1:0-2944 GCA_041661205.1 Phycisphaerales bacterium | reverse complement strand
TGCTCGTCTCCACTGCGCTGGCCACCTCCAAGCGCGAGGCCAAGGAGTTTCTCGGCAATGGCTCGGTGACGATCAACGGCACCCGCAAGGCCGGGGCCGACGACAAGGTAACCAGCGCCGACCTGCTGCACGGCGGGATGATTCTGCTCCGCCGCGGCAAGAAGAACTGGCACCTGACCATGTGGCAGTGATTTGTATTACGAGCCCGAAGCGCCAGCGAGGGTCATTGTGGTGCCCGGAAACCTACGGTTCCTTACGTCACAGTGACCCTCGCTGGCGCTTCGGGCTCGTAACTAGCACCCACTCGTCACGGCGTCAGCATCATGCGCCGGATGGTCGCGGGGCTTTCGGGGTGGCCGGTCCGGGCGCTCAGCAAGGCCGCCTGGCTCATCGCCAGCACTGGCTCCAGGGGCATGGGTCCAAAGTCCGGCGATTGCACGTCGACCAATCGCCCCAGGCTGTCGGCGGCCGCCGTCACTGCATGACTCTTCCTCGCCCCGCCCCGCGTGCGCCCGGTCATGCGCAGTTCGTCGCGCTTTGCCCCGTCCGGGCCGATCCACTCAAACCCGTCGTCGTATAAACGCAATCTCCCTTCATGAGAGACCAGCGTCACGGTGGTATTCCAGCGTCCCGCCGCGTTACTCGCCGACACCACGCCCGCCCGCCCATCGGAAAATCTCATCGTCGCGGACAGATCCCCATGCAGGTGCGCCAACGTCTCGGGCGCGTTGGGCCGGTGGCCGGTGTGCCACCCTGGGGCGACGATGGTGGCGTCGATGCTCTCCGGCTCCGCGAGCAGGCCGAAGAGCAAGTCCATCGCGCCCAGCAGGCGGGCCGCGAGTGAGCCGTGCTCGGGGGCGCTCCAGGTCTCCACCTGCACCAGTCGCGGCTGTCCGAACGAGGTCAGCACTTCGCTCGCCTCGCGGAACCAGCGCGAGCCGCGAAGCGTGCCGACGAATCGCAGCATCGGCCCGGCCAACCCCTCGGTGTTTTCGCCCGCCCAGCCTCCCGGGCCCAGCAGCAGGGCGCTGGCCGGCACCGGCTCGGTGGTCGCCACGCGCACGCCCCGGCCCGACGCGATCATCACCGCGCGCGAATCCAACTGGTCGGACTTGGTTCCAAAGTCCCCCGTGCTGGCCAGCCAGATGATGTCGGTGGGCATCTCGGTGAGGGCACTGCGAAGGTCGTCGAAGGGGTCGCACTTCAGGCGTGTGGCGGCGGCCGCGCTCTGGCCCTTGCTGGGCGAGCCCGCGCCCACCAGCGTGAGCCCCGCGGCTTCGACCGTCTCGCCCACAAACTCCGCCTGCGATGGATCAAGCCACACGGCGATGCGTTTGGCGGCGGGGTTGTTGGGGGCGGGGGGCATGTGCGCCATGGTACGTGCGTAGGATGGGGCGTGAATGCGGCAAGGCGGCCGCGGGTGTGGGGGAGACCTCACGCACGAGGAAAGTCCGAGCACGGCAGGACACGGTGGTGGGTAACTCCCACCCGCCCGCACACCCCGAAAGGAGTGGTCACGGGTGAGGGATAGTGCCACAGAGAAGATACCGCCGAAGCACTCTTCGGAGTGCTGGTAAGGGTGAAAAGGTGGGGTAAGAGCCCACCGCTCGCGTCGTGAGGCGCGGGGCATGGCAAACCCCACCGCGTGCAAGGTCAAGCAGCCCTGGCCCTGTCCGGGCAATGAGGGCGGGTAGACTGCTCGAGCGCCGCGGCAACGCGTCGCCTAGAGAAATGGTCGCCATCGTCGGAAGGCCCGTCAGCCCCCGTCAAGAGGAGGCGGGAACCACCGGCGAAACAGAACTCGGCTTACCGCCGCAGATGATCACGACACCGGCCCGGAGGGAGCACCTCTGGGCCGGTGGCCCTTTTGAAGGGGGGAAGAGACGAAGTTTCGAAGAGACGGAGAGACGAAGTTCAAAGGCAGGGGCCACGGCACTCTGCGAGTGACATCTGACGAAATCCTGAATGTAGCAATTGAATAATTTGACCTTGAGCCATTTCTTTCACTCGATTCACTTGCACGCGCCTCCCGCAATCACATTGATCAGCGCATCCACGTCGCCCATATCCGCGTTCCCGTCGCGGTTGAAGTCGGGGTTGCGCCCGTTGGGGTTTTCGCCGCCCGCGATGACGTTGATGAGGTAGTCGATGTCGGCGGAGTCGGCGTTGCCGTCCCAGTTCATGTCCGGGTCGCAGTAAGGAACGCCCGCGGGGTGGATATTGAAATATAACGTAGTATCACGAGCCGGGTTTGTAGGAGAAGCGTGAGTGTACACCTCCCAGTTATGCAGCGTCGCCAGAAGCCTATTGCCAGCAGCCAACCAATATGTGCCACGGGCGAGGGGCACCATTGAAAACGGTGAAACGGGGTAGCTGCATACGTATTCCGGGTAGGTACCCGGTTCGCTTTGAAGGCATATGGGCGGACGTGGATCTGTTATGCCGAAGCTAAAACCGATGCCGCCGATGTCGCCAAGGCCGTTCGACACACCGATCAACTCGCCGGATTCTGAATAGATTGACATATCGGCGGAGTAGAGGAGTGAGTCGCACAGCGAGCCGCAAGGGTTGGGAACCAGCGACCACATATCGATGAAACCCGATTGCTCGTTGACGTCGGGGAGTTCGATGCGGAACCATTCAATGTCGCTGCCAGAATCAAGGTGAATGGGCGTGGAGAACTGCTCAGGGTTCAAGTGCGAACCTAGATCAACAAAAGAGTTGGGTTGAGCGAGCACGGTTCCGCCAGATGCCCATATATACATACTGGCAAAGGCAACCGGGGCTCTACGAGGTGTCAGGGACACGTTCCGCCTCCTACTACATTAATCAGAGCGTCGATATCGTTCTGATCCGCGTTGCCGTCACGGTTGAAGTCAGGGTTGCGGCCGGTCGGGTTTTCGCCGCCCGCGATGACGTTGATGAGGTAGTCGATGTCGCCAGC
>JBAZUW010000394.1:0-2952 GCA_041661205.1 Phycisphaerales bacterium | reverse complement strand
GCTTGCGGCCAACCCTGAAGCGCCTGCCGCCCCCATCCCCTTCGCGGCCAACGGCTACGTGTTCGAAGTGTATGGCTGGGCGCTGCAGGCGAGCCTCTACGCAGGCATGGTGTTGCCCCCACCCGTGATGCAGCGGCTTGCCAGCCCGTACGGTCGCGAGCCGGGGCGCCTCGAAACGTTTCACGCCGACGTGCTCCACGAATCCTTCTGGCCCGCCTTCCTGCGCGCCGTCGGCCGCCGGATCGAAGGCGTGCAATCGGTCGCGGAGTTGCGCGACTACCTCGACGGCGAGTTCGAGGACGTCTACGACTGGCTGGAATGGGAGGACCCGGAGATCGACGCGAACCAGGCCCGCGCCGGCTGGGCGTGGATGGCCAGGCAGCACCGCGCATGGTCGGAACGGGAGCGCGAGCTGGCCCTCGCCCGGCGGGAGGAGTTGCGCTGGAACGTGCCGGTGCCCGAACTCGAGCACGGGGGATTCCGGGTGGTCGCGCTCACGGATTCGTACCAGCTATGGGAAGAGGGCCATGCGCTGCGACATTGCGTGCGCATGTATGCGAATCGTTGCCTCGAGCGCGGCGAAGTGATCGTCTCGATCCGTGACGCACTCGGTGCGCGTGTGGCGACGGGTCACGTTTGTCCTGCCGCGGAAGCCTGGGTGGTGAAGAGCGTTCGCACCTTCGCCAACCGCCCGGCGGGGCCCGCACTCGTGGCGGTGGCGGAGGCGTATGCGCAGGCTTGCACGGCGGCCGCACCCGAAGCCTGCGAACCGGACCTGGACCTGGCGGCGGCCTGACCCTTTCATCTGGGCTCGCGGATCACTCGGCTCCCCTCTCCCGCTTGCGGGAGAGGGGTCGGGGGTGAGGGCAACTACGCTCGCCAGATCTCGATCGACCGCGAGCACCTGAGCAGCCTTGTCCCACGTGGCAAGTGGCAAGCCCTTGCATCGGGCCGTCGCCGCAATCAGGCGATCGGCCGAGTCCCCATGGAAACCCGCGGGAAGTTCATCTAACGCAACGACGCCCCTATCGCGATGCAGCCCCTGCGAGCAAGGCTTCGAGCTCTTGTGCCGACTCGCGCACGAGATCGAGCGTGAACCCCGTGCCGACGAGGGGATCTCCGGCCTTTGCGTCCGTTCGCGCGGCCCTGGCGGCGTCCATCGCCTCCCTGTCGAATTGACTCGAGGACGCTTTCACGACTCCGGGCGCATTGCTCCCGCGCACCCGCGCGCCGCTCTTGGTTCGGTGGGCGAGGAAGTAGGTGCCGCTGCCCGTGGGCGCCTCGCCCTTCCGGTACGTCCACTCCAGGCCCTCGATGCGGTTGAGCGTGTTCATCGCAAACACGTAGTAGGAGTAGAACGAAGTCGACGAATCCACCAGGATGGTGAAGGCGCGAAGCGAGTTGTAGTAGTCCCCGACCGCTACATGGCTCGTGCTGCCCGATACGTTCCCCGCGGCATAGTCGCCGGTGCTGTCGGAGCGGTCTCGATAGAGCGAGATCCGGTCGGCGAAGTACACGGGGAACGAGGGGTCGCCTTCGGTAGTGGACCATTCGCCGAACAGGGCCAAGTGGCTCGATGAGCCGTAGCCAGACCAATCCTGGCGCTCCACCGAGATCGTGCCGCCCAGTAGCGAGATCGACGCCGTGCGTTCGCTCGTGAAGGTGATGGAGGCGCGGCCGGTTGGGAGGAGATCGGGAGCACGGTAGCTGCAGCCGACGCACTGGCCATTGCGCGTCTCGTAGAGATCGCCGCTCCAGGCACGGTCGGAACTCATCGGCCCGCCGCCCACGTACCACGCCGCGGTGCCGTCGGACCGGTAGACGAACGCGGACATGAACAGGGCGTTGTCCTGGATTTCGATGTTGAAGCCGCGACCGCTTTCCGACGGGTTCCAGTACCACCCGTTGTCCGGAAGCATGGCGCGGGCGGGAAGGAGTGCGAACAGGGCGAGTGCCGCGAGCAGCGCGGAACGAAGCGAAGCGATGGTGCCATTCATGGACTTGTGCCTCCCGATGGATGGCCGGAGACTTCCGGCTGGCACAAGTCTTCGCGGGACGAGGCTCAGGGCGTGAGCCTCGCGGTGAGGGTGCACTTGCTCCCCTCTCCCGCTTGCGGGAGAGGGGTCGGGGGTGAGGGGGCATTAGCTCTCCACTTCCGCGGGCGAGACGCCGCCGCCGAGGGTCAACCCAGCAACTTCGAAATCCCCTCCCTGAACGCCGTCGCCCCGCCATTGGCCGGATGCCGCACGGACGCCACCACCGGCACATCAAGCTCCGCGAGAATCCCGCGCGCCTTCTCCCCCACCGCCACCACCGGCACGCGCGGAAAGAGCGCCAGGAAGCTTTTCAATACCGGCAGCCCTGCCCGGAATTCTTCCGGCGTTGGCGTGCGGTTCATGAGGGTAGTTACTCCCTGCGGATGCCATGCAAACGTGTTCCAGTTGACCCAGTCCCTCCCCGCGAGCCCCGCGTCGTGCATCCGGCCCCACACGATGGTCGCGGTGGGCTCGGTGAAGCCCGCGGGGCGCACGGATTCGCGGCTGGTACGGCGCTTCGGTCCCTCGAAGAACTCGCCGCCGGTGGCGGGAGACGCCGCGAGCTGCCGCTCGCTCGTCATGGCGATGCCGCTGAACTTGGCGCCCTGGTAGCCGGCGGCTTCCGCGATCAGCAGCACGCGGGCGCGGCCGATGCGCTCGGCGAGGTAGCGACGCAGCTGCTCGCGGCGGATGGCGGGGGCTTCGGGGCCGAAGTCGTTGGCGCGGTCGAAGTCCGCCCAGGGGTTGCAGACGCGGGGGCGTGAGAAGGCGGCGAGGGTGGTGATGAAGCGGTCGATCGGGTCGGGTTTCTTCATGGCGCGATTATCTCCTCCCCTCTCCCTTGGGAGAGGGGCCGGGGGTGAGGGAAGGGTTGTCAGCGATTTCGCAGCCTGGTGCGTTGACATCATCGGCTTCA
>JBAZUW010000393.1:0-2957 GCA_041661205.1 Phycisphaerales bacterium | reverse complement strand
GGCGGGCGCCAAGTTTCGAGGCGAGTTTGAAGAGCGCCTCAAGGGCGTCCTGCGCGAGGTTCAAGCCAGCAAGGGGCAGGTGATTCTGTTTATCGACGAGTTGCACACCATCATCGGCGCGGGGGCCGCGGAGGGGGCCGTGTCGGCCGGCAACCTGCTCAAGCCCGCCCTCGCCCGGGGCGAGCTCCGCTGCATCGGCGCCACCACGCTGGATGAATATCGCAAGCACGTCGAGAAAGACCCGGCGTTTGAGCGCCGCTTCCAGCCGATTTTTGTCGACCAGCCCAATGTCGAAGAGACCGTCGCGATTCTGCGCGGGTTGAAGCCTCGCTACGAGGCGCACCACGGCGTGAAGATTTTGGATGAGGCGATTCTGGCCGCGGCTTCGCTGAGCAATCGCTACATCGCCGATCGCTTCCTGCCCGACAAGGCCATCGACCTGATGGACGAGGCGGCCAGCCGGTTGCGCATCGAGATCGACAGCATGCCCACGGAGCTGGACGAGCTCCGCCGCAAGATCATGCAGTTGGAGATTGAGCGGCAGGCGGTGAAGATTGAGGCGGAGCAAATTGCCAAATCGCAAATGGCTAAATTGCCAAATTCGGAAGGGCGGGCTGCCTCAGAACTCCAGCGCCTCGACAAGGAACTCGCCGAACTGCAGGAGCAGAATCGCGCCCTCAGCACGCGCTGGGAAACCGAGAAGAAGCAGCTCGACGCGGTGAAGGACATCAAGGAGAAGGTCGCCCGCAAGCAGGTGGAGCTGGAGCAGGCCCAGCGCCGGGGCGATCTCGAAGCCGCGGCTCGCATCCGCTACAGCGATATTCGCGAGCTCGAAGCCCAACTGGCGGCCGCCGAACAGGCCCAGGCCGAACGCACCGCCCGGGGCGACACGCTCGTCAAAGAAGAAGTCGACGCCGAAGCCATCGCCGAGGTCGTCGGCCGCTGGACGGGCATCCCCGTCTCGCGCCTCGTCGAGACCGAACGCGAAAAATTAATCCGCATGGAGCACGAGCTTGGCAACCGCGTCGTCGGCCAAGAGCACGCGCTGAAGGCGGTGAGCGATGCGGTGCGCCGCAGCCGCGCGGGGTTGAGCGACCCAAATCGGCCCATGGGCAGTTTTCTTTTCCTGGGCCCCACCGGCGTGGGCAAGACCGAGACGTGCCGGGCACTCGCCGAGTTCCTCTTTGATACCGAAGAAGCCGTGGTCCGCATCGACATGAGCGAATACGGCGAGAAGCACGCGGTGTCGCGCCTGATCGGCGCGCCCCCGGGCTATGTGGGCTATGACGAGGGGGGCCAACTTACGGAGGCGGTGCGCCGCCGCCCCTACTGCGTGGTGCTGCTCGACGAGATCGAGAAGGCCCACCCGGACGTCTTCAACATTCTGCTGCAAGTGCTGGACGATGGCCGCCTGACCGACGGCCAGGGCCGCACCGTGGACTTCAAGAACTCCATCATCGTGATGACCAGCAACTACGGCAGCGCCCAGATTCAGGAGCTGACGACCCAGGGCGCCGAAGACTGGGAGATCGAGCTGGCCATTCGCGAGCTGCTGCGCCGTGGCCCGGCGGGCATGATGGCCGACCAGATCGGCAAGAGTGCGGGGCTGCCGCCGAACGTGGTGGAGGTGATGAGCCGGGCGGCCGCCACCATGACCGGGGGCCTGATGCGCCCGGAACTGCTCAACCGCATCGACGAAGTGGTGGTCTTCCACCAGTTGCGCCGAGAGGGGTTAGGCAGAATCGTCGACATCCAGCTCGGGCGCCTGCACAAGCGCCTGGCCGAACGCGGCATGAGCCTGACCCTGACCGACAAGGCGAAAGAGCAACTCGGCACCGAAGGGTGGGACCCGGCCTTCGGGGCACGCCCGCTGAAGCGAACCATCCAAAGCCGCATTGAAAACTCGCTGGCGTCAAGGATTCTGGCGGGCGAGTTCGGGCCGGGGGATCAGATCACGTGTGACTTCGATGGCGGGCAGTTTGTGTTTGCGAAGAAGTAGGGCGGCGGTCAAATAGAGCCCCCGGCGCAAGCCGGGGGGTCGCGGCGATCTCATGGCCAGCGCCAGGCAAGCCTGCGCGCAGTGTGGCGCAACCTAACCGGCGCTACAAACCTGCCGAACCTGCCGAACCTGCCGCTGGGTTTACACAACACCTTCGGCATGGAGTCGACGGCGCGCGGCCGTGGGTTCAACCAGCAATGTGTGACGTTGGCGGCGCATTCTCCCCTATCATCCGCCATGAGCCTTCTCAAGCACCCATGGCTTGTGTACTTTGCGCTCGGCGCGCTCGCGATTGCGGCGACCATCGTCGGGGAGTCCTACAAAATCGCGTGGGCGCTCGACTGGGTCGCGCCGATCCTGCTCCTGGTGGGCTTCGTGTCTCTCTCCACCCTGTCCCACCGGCCCGACGCACTCGCCCGCACACGCGCGGACAAGTTTGCGAGCTATGCCAAGACGACGGCGTTTGCTGGGCTGATCTTCCTCTTCACCATGATCGAGATCGTGAGTGATGCCCCGGTGAAGCTGCGCCTCATGGGGATGTCGATGACCATGAGCGGCCAGGCGGCGTCACGGTTCCTCGTGATCGGAGGCCTCGTCATCGGCGCCATCGGCATTTGGATGACGATGATCCAAGCCCGCCGCGAGGCAACGGCAGCCGCACTCGCGAAGAGCGCGAGCGGTCAAGCCAGGCCCGCCTCCGACTCGACCACCTGAGTCGCCATGTCGATGCCACGGCGCCCGAAGTAGAGCGGCAAAGCACCTTGCCCGACATGGAGCCCCCGACGCAAGGAGGGGTCGTGGCGATGCGATGGACGGCAGCCTTTAAGCCCTTCGCACAGAGTGCTACGCTTTCAGCGGCATTGGGCAACGCCCGTGCCACCTCTATGAAGACTGTCCGGAAGTCAAGTGATCGGCGGTCCCAATCGTCTATCCGAGCTTGGACGTGAGTCCTGCCCAT
>JBAZUW010000392.1:855-2958 GCA_041661205.1 Phycisphaerales bacterium | reverse complement strand
TCATCATGCCCGCCGCGCCACAGGCAGCCCGTGAACGGAACTCCCCGCTCGTGCTGCCTAGAATAAGGAGTATCGGTAATGGCTCACAAGGTTCGCACTAACATCCTAGACGTACTGAACGATCAGCAGCTCATGGGGCACTTGGCTCCCTATCGGGGCAACCCCATGCAGAGCATGGTGTACTTTGAAGACGACTTCCTGGTGGACACCCTCAACGGCGATTACTGGGCGGAGAGCGTCGGCAACGGCGGTGTTACCCTCACCCTCGCCGCCGCCGCCAACGGCACCGCCACCACGGCCGTCAACGCTACCGACAACGACGTGGCCGAGATCTACGGCCCCGCCCTCTACTACGCGCGACAGGCCTGCGTATTCGAGTGTCGCCTCAAGGTCAACGCCATCACCACGGTGAGCTTCGCCGCGGGCTTCGCCAACGCCGCTAGCGCCACCAATGACAAGATCGTGTTCGACGCTACCACTGACACCCTCACCGCCGGTACTAACATCACAGATGCGGCGGTATTCCTGTTCGACACCGACGCCACCACGGACCGCTGGTTCGCCGCCGCCATCAACGCGAGTGGCACTCCCCAGGGTGGCGTCATGGCGACCGGCATCGTGCCCGCCGCCGACACTTACGAAGTACTGAAAGTGGCGTTCAACGCCGCCGGTGACGCGGGCTTCTACCGCAACGGCGTGTGCGTGTACTCTATCCCGCTAGCGGTAGCGCCCACGGTAGCGTTGCGCCCGTACTTCGCGCTCAAGGGCTGCGCCACCACGGCGCGGCTACTCACCGTGGACTACGTGAAGGTGTGGCAGAATCGACTAGAGACCAGCACTGTCGTATGGTAATACTGCCCTAAGCCTGGAAAACCAGCGGGGCCAAAGGAGTAACACATGTCTCTCACCATCCAAGGACAAACCACATCTAAAGGCCGCTTCGGTAACGGCGCCATCGTGCCTGTCACCGGCACCCGCGACGGCGCCATCTACGTGGCGGACTACGTGCAGGCCCTAGCGCTAGAGGGGCGCCTGTTCACGACCGAGATCGGCACCCTCACCACGCCGACCACGTTTCGCATCGGGGTCACGACCCTGCAGCCCGAACTCGTGATCGATGTGCCCTCGGGCTCAGCCATCGTGCCGGTTGAAATCAGCGTCCACCTGGAGACTCTCGCGGGCACCATCACCGAGATCGTGGCCGTGACTTCCACGGCCCTGCGCGGCGCGGGCACCAGCACCGCTGGCGCCGCCCTCTCCACGCGCACCGACCGGCCTGTCGCCAGTGGCTGCAGCGTCTATTACACCTACTCAGGTAACGCCGTAGCCGTCGCCGGTGACATCGAGTTCTGGCGGTGGGGCTTCCCCTGGGTGACGGCGACGGCCGAAGGTAACGCCATCATGAAGGCGGAGTGGCACCTGAACCGCAACACCCCGCAGGTGATCGTGGGACCGGGCAGCGTCAGCCTCTACATCGGGGCGACCACGACCGCGCCCACGGGCTACGTGTTCGCTTCCTGGCTAGAGCTACCGTCCAGCGCCATCTAGGAGAACGCTAATGAAGCATGTAACGCCGCCGAGTAAGCCGCTACCGAAGCCGCGCACCCTAGCCGAGTTCGTGGCCAAGTACGGCAAACCCAAGACGCTGGCCGAAGCTAAGGCCAACGCCGCGAAATAGACGCCACGGGGGAGGCTAACCCCCTCCCCCTAACCTACCGCGCGAACGGACAACGCGCCTTTAGCAAAGGAGAATCCGGTGGCTGAACTTTGGGCGAGACAACAAGAGTACGAGGCGGCTTCGGCCGTCACCCAAGATAACCCCCTGCCGGTGAGCGTAATCACCTACAACTGGCACCCGTTTTTAATCTCGGACACCGCCATCGACGACAGCGACAAGACCTTCACCGTGCCCGCCGATGCCGAGTACCAACTGCTGAGCGTGTTGGTGGGCCTTATCACTTCCGCCGACGTGGGCAACCGGCAACTGTCCATGCTCATCACCACCGACACCAACGTGGTTATCTCCGAGATGCGGGCAGGCGCCGTGCAAGCGGCTTCGGGGACGCGCCGCTACGTCGTGGCGGTAGGCAACCCCGACCTGAC
>JBAZUW010000392.1:0-845 GCA_041661205.1 Phycisphaerales bacterium | reverse complement strand
CGTGCTAACGCTGCCCCCCGGCTACAAGATTCGCGTCTACGACAAAGCGGCGATAGCCCCCGCCGCCGATGACATGACCGTACAGATACTCGTGTTGCGTCGGCTGCTAAGCGAAACGTCGCGCTAGGAAAGGAGTACTCGCGTGGTTAAGCGGAAGAATAAACCTGCCGTGCCAAAGGGCAAGCACATGATGCCAGGGATGCCCATGATGAAGGACGCGGACATGAAAGAGAAGCGCATGCCCATGATGAACGCGGCGCCCAAAAAGAAGAAGAAGTAACGCCATGCCACTGAAGAAGGGCTCCTCGCGGACGGTGATATCCGCCAACATCAAGGAGCTGGTGACGGCGGCAGGCATGCCTCGTCGCCAGGCGGTCGCTATCGCCCTCGACCGCGCCCGCAAAGCCAAGGCGCGTAGAAAGGGTAAGCCATGAGCACGCGCACCATGCTACAGCTAGTGCAGTCCATCGCGGAGAACTTGGGCGCCCTGGAGCAGGGCACCGCCACGGGCGGCAGTACCACCACTGTGGTCTGTACGGACTATCCCTTTAAGCTCACTCGTGCTAACGCCTCCAACAAGACCTACGAGGGGGCGGAGATCCGCGTCACCGATGCCACCAATACCGCCGTGGTGGGCACCTTTGAAGTGAGTGGCTACGTCGCCAACACTGGCACTTTTACCCTGGGCAGCACGGCGGCTTTCATAATAGCCGCCACTGACACCTTTGACATCTACAAGCGGGGCATACGCTACGCCGACGTGTACAAGGCGGTGAACCGCGCCCTGCGGCGACATTACTATAGAACACTCAGCCCCGTGTCTCTACTTGCCGACGCCGACATGG
>JBAZUW010000391.1:0-2960 GCA_041661205.1 Phycisphaerales bacterium | reverse complement strand
GAATCTCTTCGGCGCGAGTCAGCAGGGGGATGGAGCCCATCTGCGAGAGGCACATGCGAACCGGGTCGTCGACGCGCTTGCCGGTGGTTTCTTCGGAGACTACTTCGGCGAGGTCGCGCTGAAGTTCGGCTTCTTCCGCGTCGCTCTGGTCGATGTCGGCGCTGATGAGGCGCTGGGCGGCGGTGGTAAGCTTCTGGCGAAGCGACACTGCTTCGGCGACGCGCTCGCCGCCGGTTACGCTCATGGCGCGGAACTGGGGCATCAAGGGCCCGCCGGCCTTCGGGGGTGCATCGCCCCGGTCCAGGGCCTGGCGGTGCACGCGGGCGCGGTATTCGAGCTCGTCGACGACTTCGATCTTGAGACGATCGATGAGCACGAGGAGTTCGTCGATCCGTCGGGGGTCGACCATCTCATCGGGGAGGGTGTTGTTGAGCTCTTCGTAGCTGAGCCACCCGCGGCGGCGGGCAAGTTCGAGCAACTGCGAGATCGCCGGATGAAGTTCTCCGATCACACGCGTCTCCTTGCGTTCATGCCACGGGGCCATGCGAATCTTCCTGAAACCTCACGCGAACACACAGTTAGCCGCGCGGGCGGGGCATTACCCGCCGGTCCGCGCCGGAATTGAGCTTGATTTCTCGGAGTTGGGCGAGCTTGGCCGCCGGGTCTGAGGCGTCGTCGGTTGAAGAAGCAAGTTTGATGTGGGCGCGGTCATTGCGGGCGCGCCCGAGACACGCCTGCCAGTGCTGGGCGAGGCGGGCGTCGTCGCGATCTGTCTCGGCGGCGATGCGCGACATGAGGCAGACAGCCGCGGACTGGATGAACGAGTCTTCGGTGGCTTGCAGCAACGTGGACAGCGCAGGCGATTGTTCGTCTGTTCCCAGAGACTTCACGAGCGTTGCGACGCGTGCCACCAAGGGGGAACTGTACGCCTCGGGGGCCACCAAGTCGCGATCGTGTTCGGGCAAGGTGCCCCAGAGTGCCCCATCGCACAGGATGCAGCCGAGGAGGTGCTCGCTGGCCGTGAGCATGCCGGTGTTAAGCCGGGCAAGCTCGGCAGAGTGGTCGGGAGCGTCGTCGCTGTTGGGCAGGGCGGGTTCGATGCGAGCCGGTGCGGAGCGGCCGACGGGGGTGATGGCGCGAATGGTGGACTCGCGAAGGCCGCTGATCTCGGCGAGGCGGCGTTCGATGAGCTCGCGGCGCTGGGGGGCGGCGGTGGCCAGACCCATGGCGGCGAAATCGGAGATCTCCTGCACGATGCCTTTTTCGAGGGCGGAGAGGCCCGCGCCAGCGAGCCGGGCCCGCACGCGGGCGAGGCGGTATTCGATGAGGTCTTGAGCGCTCGCCAGAGCGTTGCGGAAGACGTCCGGGCCGCCTTCGCGCTTGAGGAGCTCGTCCGGGTCTTTCGCGTCGGTGTGGGCGGCCAAGGTGGCGATGGCTACGTCGATCTGCTCGGCGAAGAAGATCGGCACGGCCCGGTCGGCGGCCCTCTGGCCGGCGTCATCGCCGTCGAACAAGAGAACTACCTTGTCGCAGCGGAGCCGCAGCTCGCGGGCGTGCTCTCGGGTGAGGGCGGTGCCGAGGGTGGCGACGGCGTTGGTGAAGCCGGCCTGGTGGCAGGCGATCACGTCGGTGTACCCCTCGCAGATGATGGCGGTGCGTTCGGCCTGGATCTTGCTGGTGGCCAGGTGCAGGGCGTACAGCGTGGCGGACTTGTTGAAAAGGGGTGTTTCGGGGCTGTTGAGGTACTTGGGTTCGTCCTCGTCGCGGATTTTCCGGCCGCCGAAGGCGATGACCTGTCCGGCCTTGTTGTGAATCGGGAAGATGAGGCGATGGCGGAGGGCGTCGTAGGCCCCGTCGCCGCTCTCGCGGCGTTTTGCCAGGCCCGCGGCCAGCAGCGAGGCTTCATCCAGCTTGCGCTGGCGGGCCCAGAGCAGCAGCCCGTCCCAGCGGTCCGGGGCCAGGCCGATTTGGAAGGTCTCGACCATCTCGGGCGAAATGCGGCGACGTTCCATCACCTCGCGACCCGGCTTGCCGTGTTCGGCGTGGGCGAGCATGCCACGGAAGAAGCGGCAGGCCTCGGAGTTCACTTCCAGCAGGCTGCGGCGGTTGGGCCCGACGGGGGTCGCGGAGCCGCCCTCGGCGGCGCGGAAGGGCGTGAGCGCGATGCCCGCACGCTCGGCGAGATATTCGAGGGCCTCGCGGAAGTCCATTTTGTGGAACTTCTGGACGAAGGTGAAGACGTCGCCGCTGGCCCCGCAGACGAAGCAGTGGAAGATCTGCTTGGAGGGGATGACGTTCATGGAGGGGCGATGGTCGTCGTGGAAGGGGCAGAGGCCGCTGTACTCACGCCCCTTGGGGCGCAAGGCCACCGACTCGCCGACAATGCGCACGATGTCGGACGCGTCGCGGACGCGTTCCTTGTCGCCGTTGTCTTTGGTTGGGGACCAGAGCACGTCAGTATTCCTTTGTCGCGGGTGGTCGCCGCGGCTTTTCCGGAACTCCACACACGTCCCGGGCCGGTCCGTGAGCAATCCATGCTTCCATCTCAAAAATAGCACAGGATTGGCGGCGTGCCAGAAATCCGGGAAGATTGTTTGCCACGGGTGCCGGTAACGACGTGACAGGCGGAGGGAGAGCGGAAAAAACCGGCGGCGCGGTTCCGGGAACAATGCGGGCATGAGCGAGCGCCGGGCAATCATCTTTTCGGGAAAGGTTCAGGGGGTAGGGTTTCGGGCCACCACCCGGTCGGTGATGCGCGGCTTTGCCGTCAGCGGGTGGGTCCGCAATGAGCCGGATGGGACGGTGAGGGCGGAGGTGCAGGGGGAGGCGGGGGAGATCGATGCCGCGTTGGCCAGGCTGAGGGAACGAATGGGCGGGTACATCCGTGGCGAGCAGGCGTATCCGATGGGGGTGGAGGCGGGGGAGGAGGGGTTTGAGATTCGGCGGTAGGAGTGTCATGC
>JBAZUW010000390.1:0-2968 GCA_041661205.1 Phycisphaerales bacterium | reverse complement strand
GATAGGGCAGCCGGCACCCACACGCCTCGAACACATCCCACATGGGCAGGACTCACGTCCAAGCTCGGATAGACGATTGGGACCGCCGATCACTTGACTTCCGGACAGTCTTCATAGAAGTGGCACGTCCGCGTGGAACGGCGCGTTGGCGTCCTGCGGGCGACCGGCTATCTTGTCTTCCATGAATACCGCTCCCGTCCTCGTGTTGCCCCCTAAGAATGCAGGCATGAACAAAAAGCAGATCAGCCTGGTCGTGTGGCTCACGCTGCCGATCATCATCGTCATCGGTCTCGTGTGGATGATCAGCGACTCCTTCTCCCAGCAGAGTCGCTCGCGGCAGGCGGAGCAGAACGCCCCCATCGGCGCCGGGGCGGGCTCAACCGCCGGGGCCAACGGCATCGGCGAGCTCATCGCGGGGCACAAGGCCAACGCAGCCGCAGCCCCGGGGGCGGAAGGCAAGGCCGACAAGGGGGCACAACCCGCCGATGCCAAAAAGCTGGTTCAACCCGAGAGCCTGCCCCAGGGGTTCATTCTCATCGTCGAAGACAAGCCCAAGCTGGCCAACCCCGGCTCGCCCATCTACGTGGCCGGCACCATGAACGCGTGGAACCCGGGGAACGAGAACTTCAAGCTCACCCCGCAGTCTGACCAGAAGTGGCGCATCGAGCTCAAGCCCACTGCGGATGGCTCGCGCTACGCCTTCAAGTTCACACGCGGCTCCTGGGATATCGAGGAACTCAAGGACGACATGAGCGTGCCGGAAAACCGCATGCTCGCGCCGATCGACATCAGCGGCCTTGCCCCCGGCGAGCAGCCCAAGATCGAACTCAGCGTGCAGAAGTGGAGCGACCAGAAGCCCAAGGTGAAAGTCAAATCGGCCGACGACCCCTATCGCGATATCGAAGTCACGGGCGCGCTCAAGCGCCTCGAAGTTCGGGGCGGGGCCGGCGGCATGGAAGGCAAGAGCCGCGACCTCTTGGTGTGGCTGCCCCCCGGCTATGACGATGCCAAGAACGCGACGGTGCGATACCCGGTGCTGTACCTGCACGATGGGCAGAATCTGTTTGAGAAGCTTCCCAACATCCCCGCTGAGTGGAATGTCGACGAGACCGCGCAGGATCTTGTTTCCAAGGGCAACGTGCGCCCCGTGATCATCGTGGGCATCCCCAACGCTGGCAAAGGGCGGATGAGCGGGTACATGCCCGTGCAGGCGCTGGAGGGGGTGGAGCCCCAGGGCGAAAAGCACATCGCGTGGCTGATGCAAGAGGTGATGCCCCGCGTGGAGCGGACCTTCCGCGTGAAGACCGGGCCGGAGAACACGGGCATCGGCGGCTCGTCGCTGGGGGCGGCGATCTCGCTGTACGCCGCGACGAAGTACCCGAATGTGTTTGGGATTTTGCTCGCGGAGAGCCTGCCCCTGAAGACCGGGCACGCCGCGGCGTGGGACGATTACATCGCGGGCGTGAAGACATGGCCCCGCCGCGTGTATCTGGGGATGGGCGGCAAAGAAGCTGGCGAAGGCAACGACGCCAAGACGCAGGGATACGTGGACGCGGTGAAGGCGCTGGACGCAAGGCTTAAGAGCGCGGGCTTCGGGCCCGACCGGCTGCTGCTGCTGATTGACCCAACGGCCACGCACAACGAGCAGGCATGGTCGAAGCGATTCCCGCAGGCGCTCACGTTCTTGTTCCCGCCGCCGGTGGATGCGACGAAGTAGCGGAAGAGACGGAGTTCCGGGGAGACGGAGAGACGAAGTTCAAGAGCAGGCCGACGAACCCCACGCGCGAGCGCGGGGTTTTTTGTTGGCACGCACGGGACGAGAGGAGATTCCCGAAGATTGGTTGCTGCGGCTTCCGGGGGATTGAACGCTTACATCTCGCTGCGGCGTTCGAAGAAGCGGGTGGTGGCGCGCTTGAGTTTCAAGGAGCAATCGCTGACGGCCTGGTAGAGGTCTGAGTGGCGGGCTTCGACGACGAAGGGTTCTTCGCCCGCGGGGCGGGCCTCCATGGTGCAGCGATTGTCGTCAGGGCCGCTGCGTCCTTGCTTGTCGTCGCGCAGGTGCACCTCGACGCGCGTGATGCGATCCTCGAAACGGGAGATGGCGGACTCGACGGCCTGGTTAACCCGCGTGGCGAGTGCTTCGCTGCCTTCGACATCGCCGTAGTTGATCTGGATCTTCATGGTGACGTCCTTTCGTTTGAGTTGGTGGAGGTACGTCGGAGGGGCGAAAGGGTTCGGAGCTATCGGGTGGCACGGCATGAAAAAAGCCCCGCGGGTGCGGGGCTTGGTGGTCGCTCAGATTGTCTTGGCCCTCCCTGACGGTCGGGCTACTGACGGACAGGCGATTGACGATCGGACTGCTGACCGATTTTCACTTGCTCATGTCCACGGGCTTGGCCGGGGGCTTTTCGCGGGTGGGCCTGGCGCTGCCGCTGCGCTCGGCGGGGATCTGGCTTTCGTCCAGCATCATCGTGCCAGCGCTGGACTTGACCAGGAAGATCTCCACGCGGCGGTTGGCCGGGGTGTTGCCGCTGGCGCTGTTGGGGACGGCGGGGCGCCATTCGCCCCATCCGGCGGCCAGCATGCGGCCTGGCTTCACGCCGATCTTGGCGAGGTCTTCGATCACGCTGATGGCCCGGTGGGCCGACAGGTGGCGGTTGGTCGGGTGGCGCTTGGCGGTGTTGGCGCTGATGCGCTGGCTGTCGGTGTGGCCTTCGATGTAGACGTCGTAGCCGGCGGCGGAGGAGTTGTTGAGGATCTGGCCGAGGGCCGCGATGGCTCGCTTGGCGTCTTCCTTCACAACATCGGAGCCGGAGTCGAAGGTGAGGTCGGCGGCGAAGCGGAGCATGCCGCGGGCCGAGTCGTACTTGATGAGGTCGGGGAACTGGGCGGCCAGGGCGGTGAGGGCTTGGTCGGTGTCGGCGTCCAAGGGGCCGAACTTCATGCTGTCGATGCGGCCCTGCAGGTC
>JBAZUW010000389.1:0-2988 GCA_041661205.1 Phycisphaerales bacterium | reverse complement strand
GGGGGTAGCTGGCGCGGCCGCGGGGAGCGTGGTGGCGCTAGTCGCGAAAGTCGTGGTGGCAACTGACGCAGTTGGCGCCGATGATTTTGAGTCGCGCGGTGAGCGCGGCAGCGTCGACGCCGGGGGTGCCTAGGTCCGCTTCGAGCTGCTGGGTTTCGCGGGCGGCTGTTTCCAGATGCTCTTGGAACGCGGCTGGCTTGGCACGGAACCCGGCGAGGTCATCCAAGGTTCGGAAGTGGTCGGCCAACTGGGCGGCCTCTGAAACGGGAACAATGTCTGGGTGATCGGGGGGAGTTTTCCAACCGGCGGCCTGGATGGCTTTGAGGCGATCGAAGGTCTCGTCGATTTCCACCATGCGCTGCACGGTGGACGCGGTGCGCCACTGCGAGGGAAAGTCGTTGGGTGCGGCGGCGAGTTCCGCTTCGCCCACAGCCCGGGCGAGGCGTACGCACGCGAAGAGCCCGGTGTAGTTGGGGGCGGTGCCGGAGACGTGCATGCGGGCGAGGGCTGCGTCGGGTGTGGAGGCGCCGAGGGTGACGGCGGCGGCGCCGGCCGCGGCGGCGCTGCGATGCTTGCCGTGGTGGCAATGAATGTAGATGGGCCCGGGCAGGTCGCGGACGGCGCGGGCGATTTCGAGGGTGCGTTTCTCGTCCATGCCGTTGTAGCCGATGGGGAGATGGACGTAGCGGAGCCCGAACTGTCGAGCGGCGGCGACGTCGGGGAGTTGGCCGTCGACGGAGATGACGGTGCGGAAGCCGAGGGACTGCAGGGTGTGGAAACCGGTGGCGCCTTCGGGAGCGCTGCCGCTGTACAGATGCGGCCCATATGCGACCACGTTGACAATGCCGGGATAGTTGACCGGACGGTCCGCATCGATGGACGGGAGCGACATGGGCTGAGACTGCGCGATGGGAGGCGCGGCACCGGCGTCTGGCGAGGGTGAAGACGCGCAGGCGCCAATTGCGGCACAAAGTACGAGCGCGAACAGAGGCGAGCGAATGAGGCGGGACATGACTCGTTCTAGACTCCCAAAGCGGGCGCGGTTGCGTGAGGCGGCGCGATCTCGAGAACATTTGGATGGATTCCAGCGTACGATCGTTCGTGAACGAAGCTTCTTCATTTCATCGTGAGCGCGCCGACGTGTCCTCTGCCGCTGGCGGCGCCTCGGTGTGGACCACGACGCCCGGGCAGGATGTGCTCCGCGCTTTGCTGCGCACGGACGGGGTGATGAGGCGACTGTTTGATGCGCACCTGTCAAGGTTCGGGCTGACCGTGTGCCAGTGGGGTGTGTTGCGGGCGTTGGCACGGCACGAGGCGACGGGATTGCCCCCGATGCGAATCCATGAGCTGGGTGGGGCGACGTTTGTGCAGCCCCCGAGCATGAGCGCGACGCTGGCGCGGATGGAAAAGCAGGAACTGATTACGCGCACCACCGATCCGGATGATTCGCGGTCGCGGCGTGTGCATCTTTCGCCGACCGGACGCGAAGCGATGGAGCGGGCCTTGCCGGAACACCAGGTGTGGATGGCAAGGGTGACGGGCGTGCTGACGCAGGAAGAATGTGTGCAACTGCGCGATCTGCTGAACCGATTGGCGGACTTCATGACGGGGCTGGAAGCGGGGCGGGCGGGGAATGTGAACGAGCTCGAACTCCCGGCGGGAGAGCGCGGGCACGTGGCGGATAGCACCAGCTCTTGAAAAGAATCTTGCTGTTTTTGTTGATCGTGTGCGTATGCGGGGGCGACGCGTTTGCCGGGTGGAAGTGGTACGCGGGGCGCGACCAGCCGAAAGCCGCGTCGTATCACACCGCCAAGGCCGAGGTCACCGACATCGTGTCGACCATGGGGGCGACTGGCACGGTGGCGCCGGAGGACGTGGTGGACGCGGGCGCACATCAACGGGCCCATCGCGTCGTTCGGTGTGGATAACGCGGGCAAGCAGGTGGACTACCGCTCGGAAGTGGATGAAGAAACGGTGCTGGCGAAGATCGACGACACGATCTGCGCGGCGCAGGTGACAAAAACACGCCGAGCCCGGCATCCGCCGGGCCCAGTGGTTCGTGAGGCATTGCTGACATCCGTGTCGTGCAGTCGAGTTCGTCGCCGGCGGAGTTAGGCGGTGACGTCGATGCTGCCCTGGGCTGTCGCCTGAGCGGTCTGGCCACCCTGGTCATCGCCGTCGCCGTCGTTGGCGTGAGTCTCGGCGGGGCCACCCTGGGACTGGTGCTGGGCCTTGATCGAGGTGCGCAGCTTGGCAGGGTCGAAACCGTTTTGCTTGAGGATGGACTCGATGGCGGCCTGGGACTGCTGGCGGCTGCCGCCACTGGAGCGGGCGGACTTCAGCGCGTCGTCGATCTGCTTTTGGATCTGGGCGGCCTTGTCGGAGCTGACGCCCTGCTCGGAGAGGGCCTGGGTGAACTCCTGGCGGTGGTGCTGACGGTTGGCCTGGTGGGAACCGGAAGTGGGTGCCGCACCGAGGGTGGCCGAGGCGCTGGAAATCGATGACATGCGTGGACTCCTTATGTGACACGGAAGGCAGCGAGGGTGCAACGGTGCAGCACGCTGCGTGGTCGAAGGAATCCATCGGCTGAAATGCGTGGAGGCACTGTGCTTTCCGGACGCGGGTAACGCGGGGGTAAAGAAGTTCACCCGAGCCGGGGGCGAAGCCCCGCATTTTTAGCTGTCGAGGCGCGTTGCGGGAAGTTGCCGCGGCGTGGATATGTACTGGAAGATTCGGGCGAGGCCGAAGGCGGCGAGGAGGGTCATCAAGGGGTAATAGGGCTCGACATAGCGGCTTTCACCACCGAAGACGAGGTAGGCCAGCGCGAGCACGGTGACGAGGGCCACGCCCCAGATGACGAGCAGCGGGCGGTTCCATTCGCGGAGGGCAATGATGCCCCCGAGGAGCCAGAAAATGCCGATGCCGGTGCGGAGGCCGGGGGTGGCTACGTATGAAGTTCGGACGCCATCGAACGCACCATACGCGAAA
>JBAZUW010000388.1:0-2995 GCA_041661205.1 Phycisphaerales bacterium | reverse complement strand
CCCGACGCCCCTCGCCCCGCTCCCCGCCTCGATGCCCCGCGCGTCGAACCGCGCCAGGATGCCCGAGTGCTGCCCCCGCCCCGTGCCGAAGCGCCTCGCCCCCCGGAGCCGCGCCAGGACGCACCCCGTCAGGAAGCTCCCCGTCCCGAGAGCAGTCAGCCGCGCCCGGACCGAGGCCCCAACGACCTGCCCCGTCAAGACCAACCTCGTCAAGACTCATCCCGTCAAGACTCACCCCGGCAAGAGGGTGGTCGCCCCGACGGCCCCCGCCCCGATCAAGGTCAACGCGGCCCCAACCCCAACCGTGGCTTTGACCCTCGCAACGATCGCCCCCAGGGAGATCGTCCGCAGGGCGACCGCTCCCAAGGCGATCGGCCTCCCCAGGGAGACCGGCCGCCGCAAGCCGACCGACCCGCGCAGGGCGACCGCCCCCAAGGTGGCGGCTACCCAAACCAGGGCGCCTACCCCAACCAAAGCCAGGGCCAGGGCAACTACCCCAACCAAATGGGCGGGGGCTTTGGCCGCCGCAAGAAGAAGCGCCGCAAGGGCGGCATGGGCGGGATGGGTGGCGGCATGGGCCCGGGGATCAACCCCGGCGTTCCCATGGGCGGCATGGCCGGTGGCGGCCAGCGCCAGTTTGACGGTTTCCTGCCCAGCGATGACGAGCTTGAACGCGAAGCCGCGGAACTCGAACGCGTCGTCAAGAGCACCGACGCCCAGACCCTCGGCCCCCCGCTCAGCATCGCCGAGTTGCAGCGCATGGGCCCCGAAGACCTCTGGAAGGTCGCGGCCAAGGAAGGCTTCACCGATGTCGAGACCATCGGCAAGCAGGAACTCATTTTCAAGATTCTCAAGGCCCGGGCTGCCCGCCAGGGGCTCATGTCCGGCGAAGGCACGCTGGAAGTGATGCCCGACGGGTTCGGGTTCCTGCGAAGCCCCGAACAGAGCTATCTGCCCGGGCCGGATGACATTTATGTGTCGCCGACCCAGGTGCGCCGCTGGGGCCTACGCCGCGGCATGATCGTGCGGGGCATCGTCCGCCCTCCAAAGGAAAACGAACGCTACTTCGCGCTGCTCCGCGTGGATCAGGTGAACGACCGCGAGCCGGGCAAGGTGCATCACCTCCGCAACTTTGAAGACCTGACGCCCCTTCACCCTGAGAAACGCTTCGTGCTGGAGACAGCCCCCGACGACATCGAGTGCCGCATCATCGACCTGGTGACGCCCATCGGCAAAGGCCAGCGCGGGCTGATTGTCGCCCCGCCCCGCACCGGCAAGACGGTGCTGATGCAGAAGATCACGCGCTCGATCACCAAAAACTACCCCGATGTTCACATCATCGTGCTGCTGGTGGACGAACGCCCGGAAGAAGTGACCGACTTCAAGCGCAACTGCGCCGGCAAGATGGTCGAGGTCGTCGCCAGCACCTTCGACGAGCAGAGCCACCGCCACGTGCAGGTGTGCGAGATGGTCATCGAGAAGGCCAAGCGGATGGTCGAGTTCGGGGACGACGTTGTCATCCTGCTCGATAGCATCACCCGCATGGCCCGGGCCTACAACGCCGAGATGCCCCACTCCGGCAAGATCATGACGGGCGGCCTGGACAGCAACGCCCTGCAGCGCCCCAAGAAGTTCTTCGGCGCCGCCCGAGCAATCGAAAAAGGCGGCAGCCTCACCATCATCGGCACCGCGCTGGTCGACACCGGGTCCAAGATGGACGAAGTCATCTTCGAAGAGTTCAAGGGCACCGGCAACAGTGAACTGCACCTGGACCGCAAACTGGTGGAGAAGCGGATCTGGCCTGCGATCGACGTCGCAGCCAGCGGCACCCGCCGCGAGGAGCTGCTGCTTGACCCCAAGGAACTGGAACTGGTGTACCGCCTGCGCAAAGTGCTGAGCGACATGAACGTCGTCGAAGCAATGGAGCTCCTCAAGGGCCGCCTGAAGAAGGTCAAGACCAACGCCGAGTTCCTCATGACGATGGCGCTGGGATAAGCCGCGAGGAAAAGACCCACCCCCTTTGGGGAGCTGTCCGCCCAAACGGATCCCCTTGAGGACTTTTGCTAAGCGCCAGCCCCAACATGGCTTGCACTCGGGCAGGTACCGTCCCTGCCATGATTCGTGGTGCCGGCCCAACTCGGGCTGTTGCGGGTTTCATGGCCCTCGCCTGGGGGGCCACGCTGTGCATCTTGGGGCTCGCGTGGTCCGCCGAATCTCAGTCCGCGCTCCTCGCACCCGGCGCGGTCCGCGCCGCTGGCCTGGCCGGGCTGGCGGCCGGTCAGTTCGTCTTCATGGTGCTCGTGGCAGATCGCTGGTTCCCACGGGCCTCCCGCCGCTTCGTCCGCGTCGCGGAGGCGATAACCTTCGGCGTGTTCGCTGTCGGGTTGTTGGCCGCGCTGGCCCTTGCCTGGGGAGGTTGGAACCTGTGATGCATGCCGCATGGACGCGAGTGGCCCTTGTGCTTCTGGGAGCAACGTTGACGGCCGCCCCGTCCTTCGCTCAGGTCGTACCTTCCGAGAAAGTCCCGGTGGTCACCCGGGCCGACCCCGTCGAACTCGCCCCGCGCGAAGTCGCCCGCCTGGCGATCCTTGATCTCCGCTCCCTCAACTCACCCGGCCCCGGCGACTTCGCGATCGCCGCCGGACTCCTCTCCATCGCTCAGGACCTCGCGCCCAACGACGCCGACATCGTGCGCCGCCGCGCCGAGGCGGCCTACAACGCCGGCGACAACGCCGTCGTCGACGAATGCACCAAACGCATCGTGGAACTCGACCCCGCCGACACCGTCGCCCAGCTTCGCTACATCACCTCGCGCATCGGTGCCTACCAGACCGCCGAAGACCGCCTCGCCGCCTACGACGCGCTCGTGGGCCCCAAGGGCGCCGCCCTCGACGAATCCATCCGCAGCCGTCTCGCCCTCGACGCCGCCCTCCTCGCCCGCGAACGGGGCGACACCGCCGGATTCATCGACCGCCTCAAAAAAGCAATCTCCCTC
>JBAZUW010000387.1:353-3017 GCA_041661205.1 Phycisphaerales bacterium | reverse complement strand
TTCGAAATTTCCGCACGGGGGGATGACGAACTCGGCGACGGCCAGGTGGCGTTGAAGACCATCGCCGACCTGCGGCGCCTGAAGGAAAAGGGCCAGCCGTTCTTCCTCGCCGCCGGCTTCTTCAAACCGCACCTGCCCTTCATCGCGCCAAAGAAATATTGGGATCTCTATCCTCCCGGCACGATCGCCCTCCCGGCCAATTATCATGCGCCCAAGGACGCACCGGCCGAGGCGATTCACACCTTCGGGGAACTCCGCGCGTACACGGGCGTGCCCAAGACCGGGCCTCTCCCCGATGACCTGGCCGAGTCACTCATCCGCGGCTACCATGCCTGTGTGAGTTTCACCGATGCGCAGATCGGCCGGGTGCTCGCGGAACTCGACCGTCTCGATCTGGCGAAGAACACCATCGTGATCGTCTGGGGCGACCATGGCTGGAACCTCGGCGAGCATACGCTGTGGTGCAAACACTGCTGCTTCGAAACCTCCATGCGCGTGCCGCTCATCGTCCGCGTTCCGGGTGGACGCAGCGGCGTGAAGACCGCCGGACTCACCGAGCTGATCGATCTCTACCCCACGTTGAGCGAACTCGCGGGGCTCCCCATCCCCGCGCATGTGCAGGGCCGCAGTTTCGTTCCCCTGCTGAAAAATCCGGCGCTGCCCTGGAAGGAGCAGGCCATCGGTCGCTTCATGATGGGCGACACCCTCCGCACGACGAGCCACCGCTTCACCGAATACACGCATCCGCAGCGTGGACCCATCGCGCGCATGCTCTACGATCACCGCAACGATCCCGGCGAAAACACCAATCTCTCCGAACAGGCGGCCGCCGCCCCGGTGGTGGCCGATCTCACCGCTCGCCTGCGCCGCGGCAAGGGCAAGGACGGCGACCTGCCCGCCGCCCCCAGGCCGTAGTTCGGAGATTCCGCAACGTGGTTCAGGGGCGCAAACGCAGGAGTAGCCGCGCTTGCGATCCGTCCACCGCAGGCCTGGCGAAGGTGGAAGCGTAGCGAAAGCGTGGCCGAACGTGAGGCCACGTTGTCGCTCCGCTCCAACGCGGCTACCCGTTCGAAAAGTCGTCGCGAAACGCTGTGAAGGGGATCGGTATCGGCACACCCATGCGGCACAAAGATGCTGTGTTTCTCTGCGCTCTTTGCGTTCGCTTGCGGCTAACTCCGATTGGTTGCTGTTGCCGCGCTGCAAAAATTCCAGGCTACAATCGGTCCTTTGAAAACCCATCGGAGAATGCTCAATTTCAAGATTCGCGATGACCGCTGCCCGATTTCAAGATTTCCGGATCGCCGCATGCCGCGCCGGAGTCGTTTAATCGCCGCCCTCATGACTGCCCGCTTGCTCTGCCTCGCCCTCGTCGCCGGCCTCGGCGCGCCCTCCGCGCCCGCCGCCGAACTTCAGCGCCCCAACATCGTCATCCTCTACGCCGACGACATGGGGTACGGCGATCTGGCGATCCAGAATCCCCAGTCGAAGATTCCCACCCCGAATCTCGATCGACTCGCCCGCGCCGGCATGCGCTTCTCCGACGCGCACAGTTCGTCCGGCGTTTGCACCCCGAGCCGTTACGCGCTCCTCACCGGCCGGTTTCACTGGCGAAAATTCCACGGCATCGTGACCGCCTTCGATCCGCCCGTGCTCGACGAGGCGGAGCTCACCCTGCCCGAAGTCCTCAAGTCGAAAGGCTACCGCACGGCCTGCGTCGGCAAGTGGCATCTGGGCTGGAACTGGCGCGATATTCAGCGCCCCGGCGCCGCGCCCAAGCTGGACCCCAAGGGCCGCAACAAGATCTTCGAACCCGATGCCTTCGACTGGTCCCGCCCGGTGTCCGGCGGCCCGCGCTCGCACGGCTTCGACACCTACTTCGGCGACGATGTCCCCAATTTTCCTCCCTACGCCTGGTTCGAAGACGATCGCATCATCAGCACGCCGTCCCTGCCGCTCAACATCACGTCGCAAACCGCGGAAGGTTCCTGGGAGGCCCGGCCCGGTCCGATGACACCCGGCTGGGATTTCTACGCGGTCCTTCCGCAGCTCACGGGCAAGGCGGTCGAGTGGATCGGCCGTCAGCGCGACCGCCGCGAGCCGTTCTTCCTCTACGTGCCGTTCACTTCGCCCCACGCCCCCATCGTGCCCGCGGCGGCGTATCGCGGAAAATCCGCCGCCGGCGGGTACGGCGATTACATGTTCCAGACCGACGCCGAGGCCGGCCGCATCCTCCGCGCACTCGAGGAAAACGGTTTCGCCGAAAACACCCTGGTGATCTTTACCGCCGACAACGGCGCGGAACGTTACGCCTACGATCGCGTGAAGAATTTCCAGCACCGCAGCTCCGGTCCACTGCGCGGTCTGAAACGCGATCTCTACGAAGGCGGGCATCGCGTGCCGTTCATCGTGAAGTGGCCCGGGGTCGTCCCCGCCGGCACCGTGAGCGCCGCGCTCGTCAGCCAGGTCGACCTCATGGCCACCCTCGCCGCCGTCGTCGGCGCCGATCTGCCGGCGAATGCGGCCCACGACAGTCACAACCTGCTGCCGGTTTGGAAACAAAACGCCCCCAGCCCGCGCCGCAGCATCGTGCACAACACGGTCGAGGGCGCCTACGCCGTGCGCCACGACCATTGGGTGCTCATCGCCCACGCCACCGGCGCCCAC
>JBAZUW010000387.1:0-343 GCA_041661205.1 Phycisphaerales bacterium | reverse complement strand
GCGTGCCACCGTGGTTCGATCAGGAAAACGGCTACCGCAAGAACGAGTCCCCCGGCGAGCTTTACGATCTCGCCACCGACCTCCCCCAGAAAAACAACCTCTACGCGCCCAAACCCGAAAAGGTGGCCGAGTTGTCGGCCCTGCTCGCCCGCATCCGCGCCCACGGCCAGGTGCGCTGACGCCTCCATCCAACTCCAACGAACTCCCTGTGAAACACTTCCCTGCCCTGCTCCTTCTCGGACTGCTATGCCTGCCCGTGCACCTGCGCGCCGCCGCGCCAAAACCCAACCTCGTCGTGTTTCTCACCGACGACCAGAGCCAGCTCGACCTTACGCCCTATGGC
>JBAZUW010000386.1:0-3040 GCA_041661205.1 Phycisphaerales bacterium | reverse complement strand
GTCATCGCCGCGACCTGATCCTTCAGCTCGCGGACGTACATTTCCTGTTCGGCGCCCGCGGCCGCCTCAACCAGTTCCATCATCACGCCGACATCATCCACCTTCCGCTGGAAGGCCACCACCGGCAGGACGGACCGCTTCATCCCATTGAGCTTGGCGATGTGTTTTTGCGCGCGGTCGTTGTTGTCCCAAAATGCCGGGGAGCCCATCTCGGCCTCCAGCGCCTCGATCTCGCGTTGTTTTTGATCGCAGTCAAAGAAACCTCCAGAGATGGCCGGCGCGCTTCTTGATGTTTTCGATGTGATTGAAGGTTTCGGGTGCGATCATGTCGTTGGGAGGAAACAGAAGGAAAGGCGGATTGAGGAAAGCACAAGGCCGCAATCGGCGCCCGGAGGGGTGCGAATCCGGGTTGATACCTTGACGGCAGTCCGACAGAGCGGCGGTTGCCAACTGCCGGTGGCCGACTCCGCGAGGCGGGCGCCTGGGCCAGCACTCTTCCGGCGGGCCAAAGGCAACATGTAACGTATTACGTTACATGTTGCCGGGGCGGGACGACGTTGCCAGGAGGCTGCGCCGGGGCGAAAAAAAGCGCCGGCTGCCAGAGGCGGACGGCGCAGGGAAACAGCGGCGCGGCTCAGCGCTTGGAGAACTGGAAGCGCTTGCGGGCGCCGGGCTGGCCGGCCTTCTTGCGTTCCTTCTCGCGCGGATCGCGCTTGATGTGACCGGCCTTCTTGAGCTTCGGGCGGAGCTCGATATTCATCTTTTGCAGGGCGCGAGCGATGCCATGGGCGACCGCCCCGGCCTGCCCGGTGACACCGCCGCCGGCGACATTGGCCGTCACGTCGATCTTGTCGCGCATTTCCACCACCACCAGCGGGGCGTAGGCCTGCTTGGCGAAGTTTTCGTGCGAAAAGTATTTTTCAAAGTCGCGACCATTGACGACCAGCTTGCCGGTCCCCTCGGTGATGCGCACGCGCGCGGTCGAGGTTTTACGGCGGCCGGTGCCGAGAAAGATGTTGGCGGGAGTGGCGGTTTCAGCGCTCATGAGAAATTGATCCGGGGCGGTTCTTGACAGGCAAAAACCTTAGAGGGTGATCTTTTGCGGGGTGTTGGCTTCGTAGGTGTGCGTCGGGCCGGCAAACACCCGGAGCTTGGTGAGCATCTTGGCCGCGATGCGGTTCTTCGGCAGCATGCCCTTCACCGCGTGTTCGATGATGAACTCGGGATGGCGCTGCCGCATCAGCGAAGCCTTGCGGTAACTTTCCCCCCCGACGAAGCCGGAGAAGAACATATACTCGTTCTGCACCTCTTTCTTGCCGGTGAGCACGACCTTGTCCGCATTGATGACGACGACGAAATCGCCGGTGTCGACGCTGGGGGTGTAAGAGGCTTTGTGGCGGCCACGGATGAGGTTGGCGGCCTTGACGGCGAGACGACCGAGCGGCACCCCCGCGGCATCGATGAGAAGCCACTTGGGTTGCACCGTCTCCTTCTTGGCGAGGTACGTTTTCATGCGAAAAGAGGTCAACAGGTATGGTCCACCGGAGGAGTGTCAACCGGGATTTCCGCCGAAAGACGGAAATCCGATCAGGTTTTTCTCACCCAAAACCTCCGGTCTTGTTTCCCGGGATCAATCTGCAAGCCTGACCCCCATGCCGAACCGCCCCGACTTGTCGCGTTTTCCGCTCCTGGCCGCCGGGCTCCTCGGCCTGACCGGGGTCGGACTTGGGGCCATGGGCGCGCACGCCTTGAAGGCCATGTTGCTCGAACGGGGCATGGTGCAGGCATGGGACACCGCAGCCCAATACCACCTGCTCCACGGCGTGGCGCTCCTGGGTGCCGCAGGCTGGATGCGCAACGACGCGGCGGCCGGCGGCCGGCGGCTCCTCTGGGCCGCCCGTTGCTGGGTGGCGGGAGTCTGCCTGTTTTCCGGCTCGCTCTATGCGCTCGCACTGGGCGGCCCCCGCTGGCTCGGCCCGATCACCCCCCTCGGGGGCCTCGCCCTCATGGCCGGCTGGCTGCTCTGCGCCACCGCGGCCGTTTCTCGCGAAAAACCCGCATGACGACGCCCCTCGCGCTTCCCGCCGATCTCCGGGTGATGCTCGAGGCCGTCCGCCCGGTGGGCCGTCCGCGGGTGGTGGGCGGTGGCGTGCGCGACTGGCTTCTCGGGCTGGAGCCGAAGGACTTCGACGTGGAGGTCGGGGGCATCGATTTCGAGACCCTGCAGCGCAAGCTCGAACCCTTCGGGGCCACGGATGTCGTGGGCCGCAGTTTTGGCGTCATCAAGGTGCGGAGTCGCGCAACGGGCGCGGAGTACGATTTTTCGCTGCCCCGGCGCGAATCGAAGACCGGAGCCGGCCACCGTGGATTCGCCGTGGCGCCCGATCCCGGCTTGAGCGACGCGGCGGCGGCGGCGCGCCGGGACTTCACCATCAACGCCATCGCCGTCGACCCGTTTACCGGCGCCCTCATCGATCCCCATGGCGGGCAGCGCGATCTGGCCAGGCGGGTCCTGCGCCACACCAGCCCGGCGTTTGTCGAGGATCCGCTGCGGGTGATCCGCGGGTTCCAACTGGCCGCCCGCTTCGATTTTTCGCTCGCGCCGGAGACGGCCCGCTTGTGTCGCACCATTGCGGATACCTACGGCGAGCTGCCGCGGGAGCGGATCTGGGGCGAATGGGAAAAATGGGCGGCCAAGGCGGTGCGTCCTTCGCGCGGGCTGGCGGTGTTGGAGGAAAGTGGCTGGCTCCGGCATTTTCCGGAAATCGCGGCGCTGCGTTGCACTCCGCAGGAGCCCGCCTGGCACCCGGAGGGCGACGTCTTCACCCACACCCAGCATTGCCTCGACGCGCTCGTGGCGCTGCCGGACTGGCGCGAGGCGGATGTTCCGCGCCGGCAACTGCTGATGTTCGCCGTACTGGCACACGATTTCGGCAAACCCGCCACCACCGCGCGCGTCGAAAAACGCGGTGTACTGCGCTGGACCAGCCCGGGGCATGAGGCGGCCGGCGGACCGCTGGCGGAGAAATTCCTGCGGCAG
>JBAZUW010000385.1:0-3040 GCA_041661205.1 Phycisphaerales bacterium | reverse complement strand
AAGAGCGCACCAACACCAAGCTGGCCGCCATGAGCCAGGAAGACCTCGGCAGACTCGTCGATGCCCGCCTCGCAGCCCAAGGCACCACCGGCGATCGCCGGGGCGGCTACTTCCCCCCCGAAACTTCCCCCAAAGCAATCTTCGGCGACCCCGACAGCCTCGGCCGCCTGAGCGCGCCGCTGCAATGGGTCGTTGATCGTGCCGATGCCGCCGGGGGCTTCATCCGCAGCGCAGTTCGCTGGACGCTCGCCGCCACCACCGGCGACGAGGGGTACACCGGCGCGCTTCTCGAAACCATCGCCATCGCGGTGTGGGGCACGTTGCTGGCGATCATCATCGCCATCCCCGCTGCGTTGCTCGGCGCCGAGCGCACGTTGCTGATTCTCCTTCCCGGCCGCGCCCGCTGGCAATCCGCCGCCCGCGGCTCCACCCGCTTTCTTATCCGCCGCTCCTTCGACATCGCGCGAGGGTTCAACGAGATCGTTCTCGCCATGATTCTCGTCGCCGTGCTGGGCCTTGGGCCTCTACCCGGCGTGCTCGCCTTGCTCATCCACACCTACGGCGTCCTCGGCAAGGTCTTTTCCGAAGCGATGGAAACCGCCGACAACAAACCCATCGACGGCGTCCTCGCCACCGGCGCTCGCGCCTCCCAGGTCATCGCCTTCGCCGTGCTGCCGCAGATCACTCCCTACGTCGTGAGCCAGAGCCTGCTGCGGTTCGAATCCAACGTGCGCGGCGCCACCATCCTCGGCGTCGTCGGCGCGGGGGGCATCGGCCAGCTCTTGATGGACAAATTCGGGGCCTACAAGTTTCCCGAGGTCGCCACCATGATGGCGATCATCATCGTGGTGGTCACGCTCATCGACTTCGCCTGCGGGCGCGTCATGAAGCGAGTCGTGTGATCTACCGCTTGGTCCATGGCCAAAGAAGCGCCGCATCTCTCCCCTCGGCCCCACTGCCACGGCGCTCGCGTTTGACAACTCCGGCATCAACAACGATCATGCCCCAATGCCCCCAGGCGATGACGCACCCGCGACGCCCTTTCCACCCGGAACCGTTGCCGCGTTCTTCTCGCCCAGAGAAAAGGCCCGGCGGGCGCTCTGGTACATGGTGGCCGCCACGCTCTTTCGTTGCTCATTCCGGCGCGCGGATGGCTGGCGCGCAATGCTGCTAAGAGCCTTTGGCGCCAAGGTCGGCGCCCGGTGCCTCATTCGCCGCAGCGCCTGGATCGAAATTCCCTGGAATGTCACCATCGGCGACGATGTCATGCTTGGCGAGCACTGCATCATCTACAGCCTCGGCCACATCACCATTGGGGACCGCGCCGTCATCAGCCAATACTCGCACCTCTGCGGCGGCAGCCACGACTACCGCACCCGCGGCATGATGCTGCTCCGCGTGCCGGTGACCATCGGCGCCGACGCATGGATCGCGGCCGACGCGTTCGTCGGCCCCGGTGTGACCGTGGGGGAGGGCACCATCGTCGGCGCGCGGTCCAGCGTCTTTTCCAACCTTCCCGCCTGGAAAATCTGCGTCGGCAATCCCGCAAGAGTCCTCAAGGACCGCGTGCCCCTCGATCCGGAAGGCACCCCGTGACCCATTGCTCCACCCCATCGACGCTCAGCCCGGCTCCACCCCGGCCAACCCCGATGCACGTGCTCATCTTCAACATCTACTTTCATCCGGAACCCACCGGTACCGGCCTCGTCATTGGTCAACTCGCCGCCGACTTGGCGGCGCTGGGTCATCAGGTCACCGTCGTCACCACCGTCCCCCATTACGGCCTCGACCGTGAGGGAGACCATCACCGTGGTCGCCTGATCGTCGAAGAGCAGTGGGAGGGTGTTCGTGTTCTCCGCACCGGGGTTCCGGATTGGTTTCGCAAAGGGTGGCTCTCTCGCCTGAGCAAGTATCTCGGCTACACCACACTCGCCGTGCCCGCCGGGCTAAGGGCGGCACGGCCCGATGTCGTCCTGTGCGTCTGGCCCCCGCTCACCACCGGCCTCGCGGCTCGCCTCGTATCGTGGTGGCGAAAGGCGCCGCTCGTGCTCAACGTGCAGGATGTTTACCCCGACGCGATTTTCGGTGGCGGCATCGGACCCAAACTCATCCGCAAGGTCGAGCACCACCTCCTGGCCCGGGCCGCAAGAGTCACCGTGCTTTCCGAAGGCCTGCGACACGAAGTCATACAGCGGGGTGCCCGTCCAGAGACCGCCGGCGTCATCCCCATGTGGACCGACGTGGAGGGCATTCGCCCGGGTGTCAAAGAAAACGCCTTTCGCGTCGCCCACCAACTGGGTGGCAAGTTTGTCGTGCTCTACTCGGGCAATATCGGCACCTTCAGCGGCGTCGGCGTCGCGATCGAGGCCGCCGCGATTCTCAAGGATGTCGAACGCATCCGCTTCGTCATCGTCGGACGCGGGCACGGCAAGGAGACGCTGTTGTCTCAGGCCCAGCGCCTTCAACTGGGCAACGTGATGTTCCTGGACACGCGTCCCCGCGACGAACTGCAGGAGCTGCTGGCCGCCGCCGACGTGTCGCTGGTCACACTTGACCCCCGCATCGCCCGCACCAGCGTCCCCAGCAAGGCATTCACGATCATGGCCAGCGCCCGTCCGGTGCTCGCGGCCATGAGCCCAGACAACGAGGTCGCCAAAGTCGTCTCAGAAACCGGCTGCGGCTGGTGCGTCCCCGCGGATCAACCCGCCACGCTCGCCCAAACCATACTCGCCGCGATGGACAACCCCAGTCTCGACGAGATGGGCGCCAGCGGCCGTCGCTACGTCGAAGCACATCACACCCGGCATGCACTCACCCGGCGGCACGCGGACATGCTTATGGCCGTGAGAAACATCAAGACCGGAAGATAGATTCTCGACGCTGTTCAACTTCGACGGCGGGCCTGAAAGCACGCGAGCGTTCGAATGCACCGCACACGCTGCCGCGGCACAACTCGCTGGGCCCCAGTGTGACATTGCCGAGTGCCCACTACGGACATGTGATAACTCGCGTCGCTCCGCGCACGAACTGGGCGCCACTT
>JBAZUW010000384.1:0-3044 GCA_041661205.1 Phycisphaerales bacterium | reverse complement strand
GCCCCCGGCGTCGCCCTGGAACTGCGGTGCATCCGGTCGCCTCGTTGCTCGGAAAGAGTATCAGGCGGCGGCCGCCAGACCCGGGGTACTCCGGTGTCAGACACCAGCACTGCCCGGCTCCGGGGCTCCCAGAAGCAGGTGCGCTGCACGGGTCGCGCCCGCAGAGGCGCACACGATGTCCTCCTCGACGCTCCCCCCACTGACGCCAATGCCCCCGATCACGACGTCGCCGTGGATGATCGGGATGCCGCCACCGAAGATCACAAAGCGCCCCCCGCCATTCGAATGCAGGCCGAACAAGGGGCCCCCCGGAGCCGCCAGAGTCGAGAGCTCCTGAGTGCTCTCCCGGTGCAACACCGACGTGTAGGCCTTGTCGACGGCGAGAACCGGGCCGGCGAGCTCTGCGCCGTCCATGCGCAGGAAGGCGAGGAGGGCACCCCCCGAATCGACCACGGCGACCGAGACAGCGGCGCCGAGCGCGCAAGCCTGCGCACTGGCGGCAGCGATCATCTCTTGGCTCACGATTGAATCGATGTGCATCGTCGCCTCTTTCGATGGGGCTCTTGCGGCTGGTGGTCACGGGTATGCCCGCGGGCCACCGGAGGGAGCACCGCGGGCATACGTCCCGCTGGTTGTCGGCATGCGGGCTGCGTGCCGACAACCATCAGCTGCCCGGAGTGAACCCTCCAGCGGCCCCGTGCGCGGCGTGCTCTTCTTCCAACTCACCGGTTGCCATGATGGAACCTGCCTTCGCGAGCGCATCGGGCCGGTTGCGGCGCAGCCACATCGCGCCGATGATCACGATCACGAGCCATGCGATGATCGCCCACGGCATCCAGTTAAACGGCGGCGACTGATTCACAACGACCTGGCCGACCAGCAGGGCGACCATCAGCAGAGCGCCGAGCGCGGGCAGCACCAGGTGGCGGAACCAGTTGAAGTCGGGGCGCTTGCGGAAGTAGACGATCGTTGCCCAGTTCACGAGGGCGTAGACCGGCAGAATGGCCAGCGTCAGCGCGAAGCCGAGGTAGCCGTAGACGTTGCTGCCGCCAATGGGGTCGGCGAGGCCACCGGAGAAGAGCCCGACGATCACCGCTGCGACCACGACGAAGATCGCTTCCCACACGACGGCCACGGCCGGCGTGCGACGCTTCTCGTTGATGCGCGCGAGCGCCTTGGGCAACAGGCCCTCGCGGCCCATCGTGTGGATGATGCGCACTATCCCGTTGTTGGAGTTGATCATCACCGCGAACATGCTCGATACCGCGGCGATGATGAGGAACCACTTCATCCACGGAGCGTCCTGCGCAGCGAGCGTGTTCCATGGAGTGTCGCTGCCGATGAGGTTGTTCATGCCATCGCGGCCCAGGCCGATTGCCAGCGCCCACGTTCCGAGAAGGTAGATCGCACCGACCAGGAGCGTCGAGAGAAGGATGCCCATGGGGATGGTGCGACTCGGCCGCTTGGCCTCGTCACCCAGGGCGGTGGCACCTTCGAAGCCGACGAAGCTCAGTCCGGCGAAGATGAAGCCCGTGACGAGACCGCTGAAGCCGTTGGGCGATGCAGTGGGGGAGAACGGTTCAACGGTGATGCCGTCGGGGCCGCCATTCGCGATGACGATGATCGAGAGCACAACCACTACGACAACCTCGGCGAAGAACAGCGCCGTCGCGGCCTTGAGTGAGCTCTTGATTCCCTCAAAGGCGAGGATCGCCATGAGGATCCACGGCACGAGGCCGATCCAGATCCAGGGGATGTTGATCCCGAATTCCTGCTGGAACGTCACCTGCAGGTACGCGCCGATGAGGCCAACCTCGATCGGGCCGAGCAGAGCGTACGCCACGAACATGAGCCCGCCCGTGGTGAAGCCGGCCTGAGGACCGAGCGCCCGGGTGATGTAGGTGTAGAAAGATCCAGCACTGGGCGCGACCCGGGCCATCTCCATGACGCCGTTCGCGACGATGAGCGTCACGACGAGAATCGCCAGGTAGATGAATGGCGTGGCGTACCCGGAGAAGGGCGTGGAGAACTGCGGGTTGAAGAACGTGGATACTGCCGGCCCCATGATGGCGGCGGACATGATCACGGTGCCGCCGAGACCGACCGAGTTTCGGCGGAGGCCAGACACGATGTCTGTTGATGTGTCGGTAACGCTCTTAGTGCTTGACATGAGCTTCGTTGCTCTCCTTCGTGATAAAGCGCCGTCGGGACGGGATGAATGTTATGTCGGATGTCAGACGTCTGTCAATAAGACAGAACTCGCGTGGTTCGACGCCCGCCGACGCGAACTTCCCCACGGGCGGACCACCTAGAGACCGGCATCGAGCTTCTCCGCCTCGGCCAGCGCTGCGGCGACATCGTCGGGCGTCCACGCCCCGGTGAGATGCGCAAGGTCGGCGATCGTGAACCGGTTGCGCATGAGATGGCAGTTCTGCAGCGCCCAGACGATGTCGCGTGGATCACTTGGGTACTCCAGCTCGCTGAATCGCGTGGGAGCTCCCGCGTCTCGCAACGCAGCGACGATGTTCTCCGGCGACTCGAGCAGCCCCGAGAGAACCGCGTCGTGCGCCGGCCATGACGCCATCGCACCCTCGATTCTGGATGCCGCGTCGGCGTCGCGAAGATGCTCCAGTTTCTTCGAGTAGTCGCTCCAGCATTCCGTGCTGGTCGAGCCGCCCTCGTCCATCCAGTCGAAGGCGGCGCGAACACCGCGTTCGGACGCCACGGCGTCGGGCAGCTCGAGCTCACCGAGCGAATGCGACGCGAGTCGCTCTCGCATCGTGCGCCACAGTATCGCCACGACAACGGTCGCGACTCCCACTTGCGCGCCGTGATGGGCGTTGCCTCTGCCCCGTGCACCGTTCGCCATGTCGAGCAAGTGGCTCACCGTGTGCTCCATGCCCGACGATGGAGCGGTCTGGCCCGCCACTCCCATCGATATGCCGCTGAGGGTGAGGAATTGCGCCAGTGTGGCGAGCGCCCCCGGATCGGATGACCCTATTCCGGCCGCGGCGCGCCGCAGGGCGTCCCCGTGCTGCCGCGTC
>JBAZUW010000383.1:0-3073 GCA_041661205.1 Phycisphaerales bacterium | reverse complement strand
GGTAGTGCTTCTCCGTTGAGTATCCCTTGGGCAGCACCACGCCCGCGCGCAGCGTCAACGGCCGCCCGTAAAACGCCGACAGGCTCGGGCTGTTCATCTCAAACACCTTGACGCGCTCCGTCTCCTTGAACGTCTTGGCCGCCACCGCGTGCGTGAGCTTCAGCTCCAGCGCCTTGCCATCCTTTGCAAACGTGGCCACCGTCACATCGCTGTACAAATCCCCCTCGCCCTCGCCGGGGCGCGGGCAATCCGGGTTCACCTTCGCCACCGCCTGAACGCGATACTCCTTGTTCATCGCATCCGCAAAGGTCTTCGGGAAGGCCAGCGCCCCCTCGCCCACGGCGACCGCCGTGCCGGGCGCTGCGTCCTTCACATCCACTGCCAGCACCTGCGTCTTGCCGAACCAGTCCCCCATCCGCCGCCGCGGCTCGCCGGAATCGATCGACAACACCACATACACCCGGCCCGTAAAAGGCTTCGTCACGACACTCGGGTCAAGGACAATTGAAAATGCGTTCGCCCGTTCGGCGGCCTGCACGACAGGCGTCGCGGGCGCTGCAGTTGGCTGCGCCTGTGTCGCTGGAACCCACCACGCCACAAACGCGGCCACGAACAATGCAATCATGCGGTTCACGGTGCTTCTCCTCTGTGCGTGCCGCGGATTCTTGCACTACCGACCTACGCAAGGCGGCAACAAACGCGGAATTCCAAAGATGGTGGCGGCGTTACCCTCCAAGACCATGCCGATTCACCCCGCCATTCGCCGCGTCCACGCCGTGAACGAATCGCAGCTTCACGAACTCACCGCCCTTCTCATCGACTGCGTCGACGGCGGCGCCTCGATCGGCTTCATGTCCCCCCTCTCCCCCGACCGCGCCCTCGCATTCTGGCGCCACATCGCCGCCGAACTCGCCGCGGGCGCTCGCGCCATGCTCATCGCCGAAGACTCCATCGGCATCTGCGGCTCAGTCCAGCTCATCCTGAACCTCCCCGACAACCAACCCCACCGCGCCGACCTCTGCAAAATGCTCGTACACAGCCGCGCCCGCCGCCAAGGCCTGGGCGAAGCCCTCATGCGCGCCGCGGAAGACACCGCCCGCGACTGCAACCGCACGCTTCTCGTTTTAGATGCCGTCACCAACGGCGACGCGGCCCGCCTCTACACCCGCCTCGGCTGGGTCCGCGTGGGAGACATCCCCAACTACGCCCTCATGCCCGACGGCGCACCGTGCAGCACCACCTACTTCTACCGGGCGTTGCAGCCTCTACGAGCCCGAAGCGCCAGCGAGGGTCTCTAACGCGCACGAACAATCGCAAACACCTTCGCTCGCGCGTCGCGCTCGTAACCCCCTACGCCCCCGCCCGGTGAATCTTCCCCACCCGCATCAGCAACTCCCGCATCCCCGCCAGTGCCAGCATCGTGCTCGCATCGCTCATCGCCTTCGCCGGCTCCGGGTGCGTTTCAATAAACAACGCATGCACGCCCGCCGCCGCCGCCGCCTTCGCCAGCAGCGGTGCCCGATCCGGCCTCCCCCCCGTCGTGTCATTCTCCGCCGGCGTCTGCGTGCTGTGCGTCACATCAAAGCACACCGGCGGCGCACCGCCCGGCACCCCCAGTTCCATCATGTCGCCCAGCCCCAAAAAGTCATTCACCAGGCGCCCATACCCAAACGTGGTCCCGCGCTCGGTGAGCATCACCCGCTCGCACCCCGCCTCGCTCAGCTTCTTTACGGCCCCTGCCATCGCCCGCGGCGCCAAAAACTGCCCCTTCTTCACATTCACCGCGCGCCCGTGCTGCTTGGCCGCCAGTCCCGCCGCCTGCAAAAGGTCCGTCTGCCGGCACAAAAACGCCGGAATCTGCAACAAATCCACCACCCGCGCCACCGGCTCAGCCTGCCCCGGCTCATGAATGTCCGTCGTCACCGGCACACCCAGCTCGCGCCCGATCCTCCCCAGCCACTCCACACCCTTCTCCAGCCCCGGCCCCCGCGCCGAGTGAATACTCGACCGGTTCGCCTTGTCATAGCTCGCCTTGAACACATACCCCAGCCCCGCCTCGCGGCACGCCTCCCGCACCACCCTCCCAATCTCCATCCCCAGCTCCAAACTCTCCAAAACGCACGGCCCCGCGATGATCGCCAAAGGCTGACCCGCGCCAATCACCACGTTCCCGACCGGGCAAGTTCGTTGCATCGCCCACGATAGGAGCGGTTCCCCCGTTCCGATCCACCTGCCGCAACCCGCCCCCACCCCCACCCATCACTGTGGTATGGTTTCGCCCGCCATGCTCCGCCTCTCCGATCTCCGCAAGTCCTTCGGCCCCCTCGTCGCGGTCGATGGTCTCTCCCTCGACATCCACAAAGGCGAAGTCTTCGGCCTCCTCGGCCCCAACGGCGCCGGCAAAAGCACCACCATCGGCATGTGCGTCGGCCTCCTCAAGCCCGACAGCGGCTCCGTCACCCTCGACACTCTCGGCGCTCCCTCCGACCCCGCCGTGCGCCGCCATGTCGGCGTCGCACCCCAATCCCTCGCCCTCTACGACGACATGAGCGGCTCAGAAAACCTCCGCTTCTTCGCCCGCATGTACAGCCTCTCCGGCCACGCCCTGCGCGACCGCGTCGCCGCTGTCCTCGACATGGTCGGCCTCACCCCCCGCGCCGCCGATCTCGTCCGTGGCTACTCCGGAGGCATGAAACGCCGCCTCAACCTCGCCGTCGCCCTGCTGCACGAGCCCCCGCTTCTCATGCTCGACGAACCCACCGCCGGCGTCGACCCCCAAAGCCGCAACAGCATCCTCGACCTCGTCCGCGACCTCGCCAAGGCCGGCAAAACCATCCTCTACACCACCCACTACATGGAAGAAGCCTCGCGCCTCTGCGACCGCGTCGGCATCATCGATAAAGGCCGCCTCCTCGCCTTGGGCACCGTCTCCTCACTCGTCGCCTCCCACGGCGGCAAGAGCGTCGTCACCGTCACCCGCGGCAGCGCCGAACAACGCCTCGAATCCGACGACCCCCTCCGCGACGTCGCCCAACTCATGCACGCCGAAGGCACCGCCATCGGCGACATCCGC
>JBAZUW010000382.1:0-3086 GCA_041661205.1 Phycisphaerales bacterium | reverse complement strand
GTCCGTGGCCACACTGACCACGGTCGACGCGGCATCAGTCACGACGGACGTGCCGCCGCTGGCGATCGCCCCGAGGACAGAGGACAGGATCGGCTGCAGCCACGCGGGCACCTTCGCCCACAGGCCAGGGGCAGCGGCCTTGACGACTCCGACGACGACCGGCATGAGCAGGCCCATCCCGAATTTCACGAGCAATGAAGTGATCATTGAACTACCTCCTGTGGGTGTGGCCGGCGCCCCGTTGACGACCGGCACGGGAAAAAAGAAGTGCCAATTCAGCCAGGCAAGCGCGCCGGCCAGGATCAGGCGTCCGGTCCACCTGGTGCGTGAGCCGAGCGAGAGCAGCGTGCGGATATTCCACGTCAGCGTGCCGTTCGGCGTCCCTTTTGGCTTGAGCAGCGCCGACACCTCGAGCGCGACTGCGAGGACAACCAGGACGATCCAGTATGTGGTGTAAGTCGGGTCGAGGGTCACGGCGCCAGCCCCGCAGCCGACGGCCCGTCCTTCGGCTCGTGCTCCGCGCACCAATCGTCAGGCAGCACGGACGGCCATCCGCTCGATGACGGGGCGCTGTACCGACACTCGGGAATTTCGGCGCGGGTGTCGGTGTAGTTGACGTGCCGGGACGCCAGCCGGAAGAAGCGGCACGAATCGCACCTCACGGCGCCGCCCCATCCGTCCACACGATCTCGGTCAGCCCCGCGCCCTCCGCTCCCGGTCGCTGCTCAGGCGGCCAGCCGATGCCCAGCGTCACTGCCGCAGGTGCCGTCGCCGCAACCGGTGCGACGAGGGAGCCATCCACGTACAGCGCTGTACGCTCGCGCTCCACGACGAAGCGCAACAGATAGGCCCGAGATGGATCCCACGCGATGCCGTACCGCTCCTGCTTCGCAAATAACCCTGTGTCGTGGTAGACCTTCAGGGCGTAGTCCCGCACCCCGGCAACGTAGCCCCCGCCTGCCGGGGGATTGCCGCCGCTGAACTGTTGCTGGTAGGCCCATGCGAGATGGCAGTTGTCACGCGGCCCGCCATCCTCGACGCTCGGCAATTTTCCGACCATCGAAAACTCAACACTGCACGGAACGGTCAGTGTCTTCTCGGTCCGCTTCCCTCGGGTGACGACGTAGGGCGCCTCTGCGGGCGGTTGCGGGGCCGGGGTGAGATCAGGAGTGAGCGCCTGACAGATAACCAGCGCCGCGCCAGTGAGGCCGGCGCAGGCGCAGCCAGGGAACGCGAGGAGGGCCAGGGCGAGGAGGAGGCGGCGCGTCATGCCAGGCTCCCCGCGTGGCCGATCGACTCGACCACGGGCGCCTCCGCGCACGATAGGCAGTAGTACGCCGTCCCGTCCGAGACGTAGCCGGCGCCCACGGGAATCACGCGATCCGTGCAATGCTTGCCGTGGCATTCAAGCTCGTGCTTTGCAGTCTTCTCATCCATCAACCAGCCCCTCCCTCTTCTTCTTCTCCAGCTCTCCCCACGCATCAACGAACGGCACGTACTTCCCGCCCAAGTGCCCCCAGCGCGCCCGGCCGGGCCTGCAGTCGACGTGGACGAAGCCCTTGTCGAGATAGATCCCGATGCCCCCGCCGGAGAACCGCGACACCTTGCAGGCCACGAAATACATTTCGGCCAGCGTGAGCCCAGCCACGCGGATGTCCGCCGCGTCGCAGGCCCGTAAGCCCGTGGTCAGGTGGCGCGAGTGTCCCTCACCCCTGACAGCAGCGTTGTGCCGGGGGCAGCGACAGGCGCTCGAGATGATCACCGGGCAGTCGCCGGCGTCGACGCGGAACTGCTCGAGCGCGGCGATCAGGTCGGGGTCGACGTTGCTGATGCCGCAGCAGGGGCAGGCGAATTCGTGGGGGGCGAAGTGCTCGCTCATTTCGCCAGTGCCCCCACGACGAACTCGGTCAGCGCGTCGAGAATCCGCTTGACCAGCGGCGCGATCTGCGCACCGGCCAGCCCCGAGAACGCGACCGTCAGCAACCACGGGAAATTTTCGCGTCCCCATCCGAACGCGCGAGACTTCCACCCAGCGTCCTCGTCCCTCCGGTCAGGATGCTCAATGCGTGATGCGTGCACCGCGGTCTCTGCTGGGGTCTCCCCGACGTAGCCCAGGTCGCGCAAGAGTCGGTCGAACTTGGCGTCGATCTGCCGCCGTGTCTCCGCAAGTAGCCCGGTGATCTCGGCGCGAAGGTTCAGTACGAGGTTCTGATTTTCGAGGGTGCGCATCGTCGCACAGTTCCTGCGGGCCTCGCCACACTCGCCTTTGGTCATCGGATCGCTATCAGCCATTTTATTAGCTCCACCATTCAGTCGCAGAAAATCCAACGGTGAATTTGTCCCTGCGGTTCAGACCACTCGCCCACCACTTGCGGCCGGAATAGATCAGGTTCGTGATGCCGATTGTTTCGCCCTCTGCCATATCGCCTTGCTGCCACGACAGCACCCCGGTCACGGTCAGTAGCGGTATTTTCCACTCGAGCAGGTGGTGCGCCAGCACGTGGTCAGCCATCGCGACCAGGCGAACCCATCGGAGTGAGTACTCCTGCGTGTACGTGCCGTACTTGGCTATGCTTGCGTCGTCGTGCGCCGCAGTGCTCGCCAGGTATCCGCTGCTGATTTCGCGGCTGGTGTCGCCTGAGTAGTTCGGCTGGTAAAGCGCCGTCAGGTCGTTGAACACGGCACGGATTGAGGTCTTCGCGAAGATGTACTGTGCACCGGGGCCCTTCAGGTCGTCGCGCGTGAGCGTGCGCGAGACAGCCGGCGCCGTGTCGGGCGTGTAGTTAAGGTAATATTTGCCGGCCTTGAATGGCGGCACGGTCGAGCGGCAACAAAAGGCCAGGGCCTTGAGGGTTGTCCATGGCTGGTCTTTCGGTATTATCCCCGCCAGCTTGTAGCCCCCCGTGATCGCCGCGGCGTAGAGCGTCCCGGCTGCGGCAAACGACGTTGCGTCGATCTCGCCCGCGGCCGCGCCCATGTAGTTGCGCAGGAAATGCTTGATCACCCAGTCGGGCCGCTCAATCAGCGCGCCCGCCCCGCCGTAGGTGCCGTCGGTATCGTAGTGCCACTCGGCGTCGACGGTGACG
>JBAZUW010000381.1:0-3094 GCA_041661205.1 Phycisphaerales bacterium | reverse complement strand
TGCTGCGGACGATTCGGGAGACGGGCTGCCGCCGGGTGCTGGCGACGCACGGATTTTCGCAGGTGCTGTCGCGGTACTTGGTGGAGCAGGGGATGGACGCCGCCCCGCTGGCGACCGGGTTTGGCGAGGGAGAAGTGGAGAACTGAATCGTGCGCCGGCTGGCGGCTCTTTTTGACGAACTGGACGCGACCACATCGACCACCCGGAAGGTCGAGTTGATGGCGTCGTACTTTCTCGAGGTGCCGCCCGAAGATGGCGCGTGGGGGTTGTACCTGCTGATGGGCCAGAAGCTCAAGCGGCTGCTGCCGGCGAGGGCCATCGCACGCTGGGTGCAGGCACGCACGAATACGCCCGAGTGGCTTTTTCGCGAGTGCTACGGCGCGGTGGGCGACCTGGCGGAAACGGTGTGTCTGCTGATGGACGACGCGCCGGCAGCGGACGCAAGCGGGCGTGATGTGCCGCTGCACGAGTGGGTGGAGCGGGCGCAGAGCCTGCGAACGCTCGACGAGTCGTCGCAAAAAGACCGCATGCTGGAATGGCTGGAAATGCTCCCCGGCACGCAGCGGTTTTTGTTGCTCAAGCTCGCTACCGGTTCGCTGCGGGTCGGGGTTTCGCGCACGCTGGTGGAGCGGGCGATTGCCGCGGCGGCGAAGATCGAAAAGGATCAGGCGGCGCATCGCCTGGCGGGCGACTGGAAGCCCACGCCGGAGTTTTTTTCCAGCCTGCGTTCGGGCGAGCAATCTAGGTTCGACGAATCGCGGCCGTACCCGTTTTTTCTGGCCAGCCCGCTCGATGCCGCGCCTAGTGACGACATGCTCGGGAGTGTGGCGCAGTGGCAACTGGAATGGAAGTGGGATGGAATCCGGGCGCAGCTCATCCGCCGGGGTGTCAGCACGCATCTGTGGTCGCGCGGGGATGAGTTGTTGACCGCGCGGTTTCCGGAAGTGGTGGAGGCCGCGGCTCGCCTGCCGGCGGGGACGGTGCTCGACGGAGAGGTGCTGGCGTGGAGGGAGGGACAGCCCCTGGGCTTCGCGGCCTTACAGCGACGCATCGGGCGGACCGCGCTTTCGGCACGGATTCTCTCGACCTACCCCGCGGCCTTCGTCGCCTACGACATTCTCGAAGCCGACGGTGCCGATGTGCGCACTCGCCCGCTGGCCTGGCGACGGGCGACGCTTGAGCAGGCGATCGGCGGGCTCGGCGAAGGGGTGAGAACTCGGATGCTGATCTCGCCCCTCGTGGAGGCTCCGTCGTGGGAGGCGGCAAGTGTGGCCCGGGGGGAAGCTCGCGTGCGAGGCGTTGAGGGGCTGATGATCAAACGCCGCGATTCGGGGTATGCCTCCGGGCGGACCAAGGGCGACTGGTGGAAGTGGAAGATCGACCCGTACACCTTTGACGGCGTTTTGACGCACGCGGAGCCCGGGCACGGCAGGCGGGCCGGGCTGCTTACGGATTACACCTTCGCGGTGTGGGATGGCGAATCGCTGGTTCCCGTGACGCGGGCTTATTCGGGGCTCAGCCACGAGGAGATCAAGACCCTCGACACCTGGATTCATCGCAACACCACGGGGCGATTTGGGCCCGCCCGTGAGGTCAAGCCCCTTCGCGTGTTTGAAATCGCTTTCGAGGGGATCGCGGCGTCCACCCGGCACCGCTCCGGTGTGGCGCTGCGTTTCCCGCGGATCAGCCGAATTCGCGACGACAAACCGGCGGCTCAGGCGGATACGCTGCAGTCGCTGCAGGCATTGATCAAGGCACCCCATGCCGCGAAAGAAACGCACCGACAACTCGGGCTCTTTGCCGACGACTGAACCGGCGCTGGAAGGGGCGAAGGTTCAGAGCGAAGCACGTGCGGGTTCCGGGCTTGCGGTGCTGCACGCCTGGTTCGCCTCACGGGGCTGGACGCCTTGGGAGTTTCAGACTCAGACGTGGGAGGCGTATGCCGCCGGGCGATCGGGGCTGGTGCAGGTGGCCACCGGCGCGGGCAAGACATATGCCGCGTACTTGGGGGCGCTGGCGGAACTCATCGATGAGTCTGGGTCGCCGGGCGGCCTTTCGCCCGGGCTCAAGATCATGTATGTGACGCCATTGCGGGCGGTCTCGCGTGATATTGAGCTGGCTTTGCGCGAGCCGGTGCTGGAGCTTGGGTTGCCGATCACGGTGGAGAGCCGCACCGGCGATACGGCGAGCTCGGTGCGGGCCCGCCAACGCGAGCGGTTGCCGCACATGCTGGTGACGACGCCCGAATCTCTGACGTTGTTGCTGACGCGGGCGGACGCCGCGGCCCAGCTTGGCGGGGTTCGCTGCGTGATTCTTGATGAATGGCATGAGTTGCTGGCGAGCAAGCGGGGAAGCCAGACCGAGCTGGCGATGGCCCGCGTGCGGACGTTTTCGCCTGCGTGTCGGACATGGGCGCTGTCGGCGACGTTGCCCAATGCGCAGGTCGCGGCCATGGCGGCGGTGGGAGTGAGGGGAGACGCCGCTCTGGAGAGCGGTGCCACCAATGGCAGTAGTGCCACCAAGAGCGGCGATGCCACCAAAGGCAGTAGTGCCATCCAGGAACCTGTCATCATCCGCGCCGACATGGAGCGGCCTGTCATCATCGACAGCATTTTGCCGCAGGGAAACACGCGCCTGCCGCTGGGCGGGCACCTGGGGCTGGTGATGGCGGGGGAAGTGGCGGCCGCCCTAGACCCGGCCGTCCCCACGCTCATCTTTACGAACACTCGCAGCCAGGCGGAGCGCTGGTTCCACGCGTTGCTGGCGATCAAGCCGGAGTGGGCGGAGATCGCCGCGTTGCACCACGGCAGTATTGATCGCGACGAACGCGAGCGCGTGGAAGCTGGGCTCAAGAGCGGGGCGATTCGGATCGTGGTCGCGACGTCGTCGCTGGATCTGGGCGTGGACTTTGCGCCGGTGGAGCGCGTGCTGCAGATCGGTTCGCCTAAGGGCATCGCGAGGCTGGTGCAACGTGCCGGGCGCTCCAGCCATCGCCCGCGCACGCCGTGCCGCATTTCGTGCGTGCCGACGCACGCGCTGGAGCTCATCGAAATCGTGGCGGCTCGCGACGCGCTCGCCAGGGGCGATGTGGAGC
>JBAZUW010000380.1:0-3101 GCA_041661205.1 Phycisphaerales bacterium | reverse complement strand
CAAGCAGTACACATCTGCGCTGCACACGCTGGACAGCGGCCTGAACCAGACCGACGCCGTACCCGCCGACTGGCGGACGCCGGCCGGCCAGGAGGCGCGGGGATGAGCGAACAGCCGAAGCCGACCACAATTTTTGTTTATTGCTCGCCCGCGCCCAACTGGGGGCCGGGCAGCGTGCTCGGCTTTGCGGTCACGGAAGGGGGGCGCGGCCTCGCCTCGCACCTATCCAGCAGCGTGGCCTTCAGCAAGCACGACATGGGTCTTACGTCCGACTGGAAGCACGACCACTACCGCGAGGCCTGCCCCAACGGATTCGTGTTGGATTGGGTCGATGACCCCAAACACCACGATGGCTTGCAGCGGGCGCTCGAAATCAACGAGCAGAACTGGCAAGCCGAACAAGCGGCCAAGGGGGAGGCCGGGCGATGAGCGAGCAAAAGCACACGCCGGGGCCGTGGCAATTGTCGGCCGCCACATCACCAGGAAGCACGTTGTTGATATGGGGCAAGCCGGGCACCGGGGCGCCAAACAGCGTAATCGCTACGGTGGACCACTGGCTTGACGGAAACCCTGCGGAGCAGGACGAAGCCAGCGCCAACGCCCGCCTCATCGCGGCAAGTCCAACCATGTATGACTACATTGCCCGCAGGGCCGCATGTGGCGACGAGGAAGCTAAACGCATAACGGAGGCAATTGATGCCGCCGTCATCATCGCGGCCGGTTATAGCCTGAAAAGGGAGGCTGGGCGATGAGTGAGCAAAAGCACACGCCTGGACCTTTCACCGTTCACGGCCCGTCGCTAGACCGGATCGACCCAACCAAATGCGGCGACTACGCCATCTGCAACGAGCAGGGACACATCGTCGCCGAGGCATACCGCCTGGTGGCCAACGATGTCGAGCTGCCGGCCGAGGCCAACGCGCGGCTGTTCGCCTCGGCGCCTGACCTGCTGGCCGAGAACGAGCGGCTGCGGGGGGTAGTGGAGGCAGCACAGGCGTATCGGCATACACGCGATCAGGGCGCAGCGGGTGCCGAATCCTACCACCGCCTGTGTCTCGCCCTGGCCCGCCTGGACGGGCCGGCGAACTGTGCAGGAAATTCGAACAGTTGCCCCCAGGGCGAGGAGGCGAGCGATGGATGATACCGAATTTTGGCAGTGGCAAATGTGCGTGGAGAACGCTCGGCACGAGGTCGAACGTGATGGTTGCCCGTTGGTGAGTTTCGCCGCTACCAACGTCCTCGCCGTTGCCGCGCACCTGGAGGCGCTGGAGCAGGAGAACGAGCGGCTGCGGGCTGCGGCCGGTTATGGCGCGGAAAGGGAGGCGGGGCGATGAGCACTACAGCCGGAAATGCGAACCAGTACTGCGTCTGTGTCCGCCAGTGCCAGCAGTGGCAGGAGTGCGGAATCTGGCTGGGCCGTGCCCCCGACATCACACCCTCGCGCCACTGCGAGTGGTGGCCGGGGGGAATGCCGCCGATCAACGAGGACGCCAACGGCGTCTACGTCGCCCAGTTGGAGGCCAACCTTTCGAAATCCTCGAATAGTTGCCAGCCGCCGCGTTCGGCCCTGGCGCCCGAGCCGAGGCGGCGTAACATCGGCGCCGCCCTTGTGGCGCTGTGCGCGTTCCTGACCCTGACGCTGTTGGTTGCCGGTCTGATAGTCCTGCTCGGCGGTCGCTGGCTAGGGGTGCTGTGATGAGGGAGGCACTGTTGTATCTGGCGGCGTTCGTCCTCATCGCTGGGCTGCTCTGGCTCGCGGCGTGGGCGGTGTAGGGATGGCACTATACCTAATCAAGCGCGGACCGCGACCAGACTACCACCGGGCGCCCTACCACCCGGTGATCGTGTGCGCCGATATGACGATGGCCGACTGGGAGATTGGTTGCACCTGCCAGCGCGCCACGGTGTGGACGCACGACCCCCGTGATTTAAGCACTGGTTGGCTGCTACAGCGCTGGCGGGGGCTGGTAATCGACTACGGCGGGGGCGTGCAACACGGATGTAGCCCGGTCGAGGGTGTACACGGTGGCTACTATCACGACAGGTACGCTGAGCCGTGGACGCTCCTGCCCGGGGCCGTGTGGTGGACCGATAAGCGCATGCCGGCCTTCCTGGAGGCGGCGGGCGTCGTCTACCCGAGCGACAATTTCACACAGCAGGACATCCTTGATTGGCTGGCAGACCAGCGAGCGGAACGGGACTACCGCAAACAGTTGCGCCAGGTCGCTGGGGGTACGGTCATCGTCGGTTTCAGCGTCAGCGGGTTCGGGCGGGCGATTCCCGAATGGTGGTCCAAATCAGAGGCGGATGAGGGATGAGCGAACGTAGAGGCTACGTCTGCGAGTATTGCGGCGCTACCCATTCCCCGCTAACGGACGAATGTATCTGCGGTGGCAGTGTCATATACACCGAGCTGCCACCTGAACCAGCGCACCCCGGTACTCCTGCCCCGCGTATGGGACGAGCTGCGGCGCGTATCGCATACCGTAGGGCGCACGGACTGCCCACATTGGTGAGGGACGACAAATGAGCGAGCAGGCGACGATCCCGCCGCCGGGTGACCGTCGCTGGTACAAGACGTACGAGTTTCATCATCCCAACTACAGCCGCCCCTATTACGGCTGTTTTGTCCGGAAGACGGAACACGAAGCGATCGAACACGGGCTGCTGGAATGCCCGCCATGCACCGACTACACAGAGATTGTGCGGGCGAAGGTGCTTGTAGAATGGGGACTGAAATGAACCGCCGCGAGCAATTGATCCGAGCTGGCCTATGGAACGCCGATGACCCGCGAGACCCCTCCCAGTCCGATGCCGCCGCGCTCGACGTACTCAAGGCGATGGAGGCGCAGGGGTATGAAACGTTTAGGGCTGTCTACGACGACCAGTGGTGGACAGTAACGTTTGACGATAAGTGGGACTATTGCGGCCACAGTAAAAAATCCCTGGCTGACGCCATTACCACCGCCGCGATCAGGGCGATTGAAGCGGACGAATCGCAGAAAGAGGAGAGAAATGAGCAGTAACCTTCCCGCGGCGGACCCCACTCTCGCCGCCGCGCTCGACGAGTATACCGAGGCCGCGGCCGCCTGGACGCCTTC
>JBAZUW010000379.1:0-3105 GCA_041661205.1 Phycisphaerales bacterium | reverse complement strand
CCCACACGCCTCGAACACATCCCACATGGGCAGGACTCACGTCCAAGCTCGGATAGACGATTGGGACCGCCGATCACTTGACTTCCGGACAGTCTTCATAGAAGTGGCACGAGATGTGTTGATTGGTCACGACACCTCAACTCGGCGAAGCGACGTCGTCTTCGCTTTCCTGAGTTGCGGGCTGGGGTGCCTTCTCTTCCGGCGTCGCGGCCATCGGCTGGCGGCTTGGGCCGCTGGCCCGGGTGACCAGCGAAATGCCCTCCGGAAGCTGAGCCGCGACCTGCGCGAGCACGTCGCCACCCAGGGCGCGCGAGAAGACAGCGCGGCGGCTCTTGCCCATGATGAGCGTGTCGCAGCCGAAGGTCACGGTGTAATCAAGGATCTCACCCGCGATGTCGCGCGAGGTGACATAGATCGGGAAGAACGGCACGCCCGCCTGCCCCGCCAGCAGCGCCAGCGTGCCCAGTGCTTCCTGCGCCTCGGCGTCGTCGTCGATCTTCGGGATGTTGTCGGGCGTTACGTCCACCACCTGCAGGCGGCGGATGAAGAGGCCAAAGAGTGCGGCCTTGCGACGGCTGGCGAGGTCGACCGCGTACTCCGCGTTGTCGCGACCACGGGCGGCGATCATGATGCGCGGGCCCGGACCGGGCTTATCGGTGAGTGACTTGAGGTGCGCCAGCCAGCCGATGGCGGGAGCCGGGAGCACCTGTTCGGCGACGGGCCTTGAAAAGCTGTGCAACCCCCAGCGGATGGCAAGCACCAGACCCACCATGCCCCCGGCGAAGTACGCCGCGTGCGGCTTGGTGCGGACGATGGTGAGCTCGGTGCCCAGCATGACAAGACCCACGATCAAGAGCCCGACGCGCTCCCACGTCTTGACGTGAATGTGCTTGTTCATCACGCAGCAGAAGATGTTGATGCAGATCGCCCCGACGACGCCCACGGCGTACAGGTCGGCCAGCAACTGCACGTCGCTGACGATGAGCAGCACGATGATGGGAGCCGCCACGGCGACCAGCAGTCCCCACCAAGGGACGCCCGCGTAGTTGAGCTTGGAGAAGCCGGACGGCACTTCCTTGTCGCGGGAGAGGGAGTAGGTGACCGAAATCATGCCGACAATGACGGTGTTGGAGGCGGAGAGGAGCAGCAGGCCGAAGACGATGGCGGCGATGCGACCGAACATGAGCCCGGCGGCGGGCCCGAACCAGTGCTGGCCGGCCTCAATGCCCAGCACGCGAATCGCTGTATCGCGATATTCCCTGACGTCGTTGGGAACCACGCCGTCGCCGTAGATCGCGAAGTCGGGGGTGTGCTTGGTGGTCAGCATCGCAAGACCCGAGAGGGCCAGAGCAAAGATCGCATTGAATACCACCACCTCAAAGAGCACCGGCCAGATCGTCTTCTTCGCGGTCTTGCTCACGGGCTCTTTCATAAGCCCGGTCATATTGGAGACCGCTTCAACGCCCGAGAGCGCCAGCATGATCTGCACCAGCGACGTCCAGCGCTGCCACGGGGTGTTCTTGGAGACGTCCTCCCAGCTGACTGTCCGCAAACCCTCGCGAACGAAGGGAATGCACATGAGGCCGATGATGAGCGACGCCCCCATCGCGGCCACCGCGATGCCAAGCGCAAACCGCCCGGCGTTCTCCGACCCATACCAGTTGATGACGCCCAGAATGATGATCGCGGCGATGGAGAGGGGCATCGCCCACCCCTCCGGCACGCCAAAGTAATGGAACGCCTCGATCGTCGAAAGGGACGCGGTGATGATGTAGTCGCACAGCAGCAGGGTGGCGCCGATCACGGCCAGCAGGCGGCTGATCTGCTTGGCGGAGCTGTACACCCCGCCCCCGTCGGGAAACTCGCGGCAGACAATCGTGTAGGCCCAGGCCACCCCCGCCATGATCACGCTCATTGCCAGGATGTAGTAGATAGACGCGTGGGCGGTGTAGAAGAACGCCAGCCCCAGCACATACAGGCGGCTGGTGCCCCAATCCCCGAACAGCAGAGGCCCGGTGTGGAACCAACTCAGGTTTCGGGGGCGGTTCTGGCTGACAAGCATTGCGGGCGGACTGTATCAACCTCGGCGAGAAGCGTACGCCAACCCTTACGGAATGCGATCTATGTACGTACGAAATACGTACATTAGTCACGATGCATTACCAGGTACGAACTTCGGTCAGCTTCTGCACGCCCTCCACCATTCGCCCGATCCCCTCAAAGACCTCCGCCGGGGTCGCGTCGTACATGTAGGCCGGGGTGGTCACCACCCGCTGGCGATCATCGGTAAAGGCTTCGGTCACGCCTTTGGGCACGTGCGTGGCGCCCATGGTTTGAATCGCCTCGGCGGTCGCTGTGTCGTTCCCGATGGTCACCTTGACCCCGGCCCCACCCTTACGGGTTCCAAGCACGCGGGCCGCCAGCACTGGCGCGATGCAGCACAGCCCGATCGGCTTCTTGGCGGCATGAAAACCCTTGATGACCCGCTCCACGTCCGGCAGCACTTCGCAGTTGGGGCCGCCCTTGTCGCCCGGGGCGGCAAAGTTGCAGAGACTCTTGGCGGCCCCGAAGCCGCCCGCAAAGAGCAACGCGTCGGCGCTGGCGGGGTCAAGCTGTGAGAGGGGAGCGATCGCCCCCCGCGCGATGCGGGCGGCTTCCACCAGCATGTTGCGTGTCTGGCCCCCCGGGCCGGGTTTGCCGGTGGCGTGGTTGATCACGTCGGTCTGGGGGGCGTCTGGGGCGAAGCACTGGGCGTCAATCCCTAGTCGCGACAGATGGATGAGGATGCTCACGGCTTCCTGGATTTCGGAGCCGTCGTTCTTGCCACAACCGGACAGGACAAGCGCGTACGTGGCCATGGGGCACCTCCGAGGGGGAGTTTAGCGATCAAGGCCCGACGCCGGACCGAAGCGCCGCGAAGGTCCGGGTTGCGGGTGGCACGGGCTTCCAGCCCGTGTGTCGGCTCGGAGAGCCGACCTACCACAGCACACTATCGCTTCAGGTGCTCAACCTTGGGCCACACGATGCTGATGTAATCCTCGGCGCACCCGTCGGGCGAGTCTTCGAACGCCGCCGAAATGTCATCGAAGACGTCGATGCGGATGC
>JBAZUW010000378.1:0-3122 GCA_041661205.1 Phycisphaerales bacterium | reverse complement strand
CGCGCCTGCTCCCCGCTCTTCTCAATGATGTCCACCACCTTGGTGTTCGGCAGCTTCAGATCCAGGAACTGCGTCCCCGTGCCGGCCGCCGCATCAAAGCTCGCGATCTTCACATAGTGCGCAAAGTCGCTGATCAGCTTCGTCGCCGCGAGGTCCGCGTCCTTCTGGGCCGCGTTATTCGCCGGTTGCTCAAAGGCCGACGCGGTGCCCGCCAACAGCGCCAGCGACAGAATCGCGGCCCGGGCCAAGCCAAACGGGGTCCCCGCGGAAGAGAAGCACGCCAAGGCGGAACGGTGCGTCACAATCGACTCCTATCGCCAGAACCGCAGCCCCGCCACCGAGGCCGACAGCCCAAACCACAACCCAGAAGCCTGCAATGAGGCAGTACCCGGTGCGGCGTGAAGGCTTGCCCCCTCACAGATGCCGCCCGGACCAAGGTGAACACTGTACCGGACTTGGGGCGAGGGCGTCAACTCCTCTCAAAACCTTCACGCCGGGGTTATCCCCCCCCTTCAGCCCCACTTCAGCCCCCAAACCGCGCCACCCTCCATCACCCCGCATAGTCCTAAAAGGCGAAGTTTGCGCCGTAGCGACGACTGGGCTCATCATGGGGCCTGTAGCGGCCGATCGAATGGCGGCGTTGGTTTGCCAGGTAGAGAACCAGGCAAGCGCCGACGTTGTGTGTCCCCCTGAGGTGCGCTTATGCCATTCGATAAAGAAGTGTTGACCACCGGCGAGGTCGCCAAGATCTGTAATGTGGCGCCCCGGACGGTCTCGAAGTGGTTCGATTCCGGTTCGCTCAAGGGATATCGCATCCCCGGCAGCCGCGATCGGCGCATCCCCGCCTCTGAACTCATGAAGTTCATGCGCGCCCACGGCATCCCCCTCGAGGGACTCAACTCCGGCCGCACCCGCGTCCTCATCGTCGACGGCGAACGAGAAGTCGTCGACACCCTCGAACGAATCCTCACCGAGCAGACCAGCTACGACGTCCGCACCGCCACCAGCGCCTTCAAGGCCGGCATGGAGTGCGAGAAGTTCAAGCCCCACGTCCTCCTCCTGGACCTCCACCTCGGCGCCGACGCCGACAGCCGCGCCTTCGCTGAAAGCGTTCGTAAAAACGAACAACTCCAGTTCACCAAGATCGTCGCCATGAGCGGCAAGCTCACCGACGGCCAGGCCCAGGGTCTCCGCAGCCAGGGCTTCGACGTCTTCCTCAAGAAACCCTTCCAGGTTCGCCAGGTCGTCGAGTCCATCGAGGCCGCCACCAATCTCGTCGCCTAAGCGACAGCCACCGACAAGCTCACAGACGTACGGGCCATGCAAGGACGCGTGGCCCGTATGTTTTTTGTTACGAGTTTTTTTATATTTTCGAATTCCCCACCGTGACGTCCCGGAACCCGCCGGCATCGACTACTCTGACCCGGCATGGGCAGATTCGTGGCCGGAACCCGACGCCTTGCATGGATGCCAATGAAGTCTGGCGTACCAAAGGTGGCCGCACGCGTCGGCAAAGGCGTCCTCAGCCTCTTGCGCGCCGGTCGCCCAGGCGGCATCTACCACTCCAAACTCGGCGACGAACGCGCCCTCGAGCCCTACCGCTCCCTCATGGATTCCCTCGACGCCTGCCGCGTGCGCAGCGAGTTCTTCTCCACCGGCGGCCGCGACTCCCCCACCGTTCGCATCGCCACCGAAGAGTTCGGCGCCCGCAAGGGTGACGTCATCGTCTTCATCCACGGCGTCTTCGCAGATCGCTCCATGTGGCGTTTCGTCGCTGGCGCCATGGCCCCCAACCACAACCTCCTCCTCCTCGATCTCCCCGGTTGCGGCGAAAGCGACAAGCCCCGCGCCAGCCGCGGCGTCCGCAGCATGTACTCCCCAGAGCCCCTCGCCCGCCGAGTCCTCGAAACCCTTCGCGAACATCTCCGCTCCCGCCACGACGCCCCCCGCCTCCGCATCGTCGCCCACTCCCTCGGCGGCGCCATCGCCATCCGCATGTTCGCCAGCCCCACCCTCCGCGAAGACTTCCGCGATGTCCTCGACCGCATCGATGGCATGGTCCTCCTCGCCCCCCTCGATGTCGCCGTAGAAAAAGAACACCCCACCCTCACCCGCCTCCTCAGCGTCTCCGGCACCCTCATCTGGTCCGCCAAACGCCTCGGCACCCTCCGAAATCAGGTCGCCAGCACCCTGCTCGCCAACTGCGGCCCCGGCGCCGCCGTCCTCAAGCGCGAAGCCGACCACAAAATGGGCGTCCTCACCCACCGCCCCAGCCGCAAGGCCATGCAGGCCATGCTCTACCTCGCCGTGCCCCGCCGCCGAGGCCGCCCCGTCTGGAGCGAAATCGACCCCATCGTCGCCCGCTACTGCCAGGTCGCCCCCCGCACGCTCATCATCTGGGGCGAGCACGACGAGGTCCTCCCAGTCTCCATGGGATACAAGCTCGCCGCCCAACTTCCCGACGCCCGCCTCACCACGATCCCCAAAGGCGGCCACTCGCTGGTGCTTGAACAACCCGCGCTCATCGCCAAGCTCGCCCACGAGTTCTTCACCGCCCACCGCGCCGCACCCAGCGACGAAGTCACGCCCGATGTCGTGCTGACCTGAGCCGTCGTGCAGCGCTCTCGAAAACTCGTTCGCTATTGACACGGGACCTGAACTGACGCCGGACCTAAACCGACGCCGGACCTCAGCTGACGCCGGACCTGAGTCTTCGAAGCTCCGGGTGGAGCAGGACCACCTCCATGGCTTCACCGTCCGTCGCCTTCTACGCCCTACCGATTCGTCTTCAAAGAAACGAGACCATTCGAAGTCCTCGAGCCCGCGTCCCACCTCATCTAATACATCCCTACTCCTTCGCCGCCCCACAAAACCCCACCGGGCTCCTCAGCCCATCTTCCCCATACGCCCGCACACCAAAGAAATAATTATCCTTGTTCAGCGGCAGCGTGATCTCCCCCGCATCCCCCGCATCCTCCGACTCCTGCCAGTCCGGCGAAGTCGTCTCGCGCCACACCACCTCATACCCCGCCGCCCCCGCCACCTTCTCCCACCGGATCGTCGTATCCACCGTCAGCTTCGCCGTCACAATCCGCGCATTCCCCGGCGTCCGCGGCCCATCC
>JBAZUW010000377.1:0-3125 GCA_041661205.1 Phycisphaerales bacterium | reverse complement strand
ACTGACCTCGCTTCGAGGTCAGTGCGGCGTGGCGACAGGATCAGGTATCCGGCACTGACCTCTTCACCAGAGCGTGAAGAGGTCAGTGGCACGACGACTCGACCATCTCGACACTCTTGAATGATCAGATCTTGGGAGCCGCGGGGAAGTCCACCGGCGTGTTGTTCATGTGGTTGAAGTAGTTGGTGTACAGCGCCAGCGAGTAGTTGGCCAGCACTTCGGCCGCGTGGGCGGGGGTGTAGCCCGCGGCCGTGAACGCCTGGAAATCACCATCGCTCACAAAGCCCTTCTTCTCGTGCAGGGCCAGCGCGAACTTCGCCAGGGCGTCGAGTTTGGAGTCCTTCAAGTGCCCGCGCCGGGCTTCGACGGTCTGGTCCTCGGAGAGCCCCGCGCCCTTGCCCATCATGGTGTGAGCCGCGACGCAGTAGCCGCAGTTGTTGGCTTCACCCACGGTGAGCTGAATCACCTCGCGCTCCTTGGGGCTCAGCTGGCCCTTGGCCAGCGTGCCGGAGAGGACGACATAAGTCTCCAACGCGGCCGGGCTGGCGGCCATGCTCTTGAAGATGTTGAACTCCTTGCCCTTCATGGGGCCATCGAAGATCTCTTTGGCCTTGCCGGTGGCGGTCTTGGGGTCGATCGGGGTGATTCTGGACATGGTGAGCTCCTCGATGGGTTGCCGCGAACGGTGCTGTGGCCCAACGCGGGCCGTGACTTGAGCATCCGAACTCAGTCCGATTCGACGACAGCTCGGTATGGTATACAGACAAGTCTGTATGTCAAGCGAGAAGGCTCAAGTTGTGGAATGGTCGAGCAACGCGCGGGCGATCTGCCGGGCGCGGGCGGCGGGCACGGTGCTCCGCCACAGCATGGCCTCGGCCGACGCGCCGTCCAGCAACAACAGCCACTGCTCGGCGAGCTGGCGGGGGTTTTGGACCTTGGCGTCTTTACTCAGGTCGGCGAGGAGTTCGAGCATCGCGCGTTTGTGGGCCGCGGCCGCCTCCCGGGCCGGATGGGCGGGGTCCGACAGCTCGGCCGTGACGTTGATGAACGGACAGCCGCGAAACTCTGGGGTCTCGAACCAGGCCGCGTATGCGTCAAAGCAGGCGAGCAGCCGCCCCACCGGGTCGGCGGCCCGCGTGCGAACCTCTTCGGCGAACCAGGCCTCGAAGGTGGCCGCCTTGCGGGCCACGACGGCGGCGATCAGCAAGTCTTTGGAGGCAAAATGCTTGTACAGGGTCATCTTGGCGACCCCGGAAGTGCTGACCACCTCATCCACACCTACGCTGTGAATTCCACGCGTGCAGAAGAGCGACTCGGCGGCTTCGAGTATCTTCTCGCGGGTCTGTTGTGATCTCGTCGCAAGCATACCATTAGTATACCAACCTGTCTGTATCTTGTCTAGGCCGCGGGGCCGTTGGTGGGAGACCGGTCTGTGCGAGTGATGCTCTTTACGGACACGCTGGGGGATGTGAACGGCGTGGCGCGGTTCATTCGCAACGCCGCGGCGTGCGCGCACGCCACCGGGGCCGAGCTGCAGGTCGTTACCAGCACGAACTTTGAGATTCCCGAGGCGCCCAACATTCGGAACTTTGAGCCGGTTGCCGCCCGGCCGATGCCCAAGTACCCCAACCTGGAGATCGTGTGGCCACCCCGGGGCGACATGCTGCGGGCGGCACGGGAGTTCCGGCCGGATGTGATTCATGTGTCCACGCCGGGGTCGGTGGGATTGATCGGGCGCACCGCGGCCAAGCAGATGGGCGTGCCGCTGGTGGGGGTGTATCACACGGATTTTCCGGCGTATGTCGAGCGGCTCTTTGGGCACGAGAGCCTGACGAGCGTTACCGCTCAGACCATGCGCTGGTTCTACCGGCCCTTTGACGTGGTGCTGGCCCGCAGCAAGGCGTACGCGGCCGAGCTGGGCTGGCTGGCGGCTCGCCGCCTGGAGACCTTCAAGCCCGGCATCGTGCTGGAGGACTTTGCATCGACTCACCGGGACGAGGCGGCGCTGGAGGCGATCGGCTCGGCGCCGGGCGCGGTGCGGGCGGTGTTTGTGGGGCGGGTGAGTGTGGAGAAGAACACGCCGCTGTTGGAGCAGGCGTGGTTGATGGCGAGGCCGCGGTTGCAGGCGATGGGCGTGAACGCCGAACTGGTGATCATCGGCGATGGGCCGGACTTGGCCCGCCTGCGCGGCACGCTGGCGCATCAGGGCGTGGTGTTTGCGGGCTTTCGCAAGGGGTTGGAGCTTGCGCGGCTGTATGCGTCTTGTGACTTGTTGGTGTTTCCGAGCATCACCGACACGCTGGGGCAGGTGGTGCTGGAAGCGCAGGCCAGCGGGTTGCCGGTGCTGGTGACGAGTGTCGGGGGCCCGTCGGAAGTGATGCGGCATGGGGTGAGCGGCATGGTGCTGCCGCCGAATGAGCGGGCGTGGGCGGCGGCGCTGGTGGAGATCTTGAGTAATCACGCGAAACGCCGCGAAATGGCGGCGGCGGCGCTTGCCACGGCGCGAGAGTTTGCTTTTGAGCACAGCTTTGAGGCGTGGTGGGATGTGCACAAGGGTGTGATGCGAGCGAGGGCGATGGTTGGATCGTGAGTCGCTGCGCACATCAGCCAACAGCATCTCGACGCCGGAGCTGAGGCGTTGCGAAGTTCCGGGCATGGGGCCGGCGCTCCACCCGGACCTTCGAGGACTCAGGTCCGGCTTCGGGTTGAGCGCGGCGCCTCGAGCGACAAAGACTCAATCGCGCTTGTAGCTTTCCGTATCGCGCCGGGCCATGTAGCGGGTGGGGTCGGGCTCGTGCGTGAAGCCGAACTGGCTGTAGAGGCCTTGGGCGTCGCGGGTCATGAGGGTGAAGCGGCGCAGGCCTTGCAGGCGGGGGTCGGCGAGGATGGTGCGCATGAGGTCTTTGGAGATGCCGCGGCCGCGATGGGATTCGAGCACGAAGACGTCGCAGAGATAGGCGAAGGTGGCGTGATCGGTGACGACGCGGGCGAAGCCGACGAGGGCGGGGAGGGTGGTGCCGGCGGCCCGCGGCTGGGTGGTGTCGTACGCGGCGAAGCAGAGGGAGTGGGCGATGGCGCGTTCGAGGCGCGAGCGGGGGATGCCGGGGGACCAGTAGCAGGTGGAG
>JBAZUW010000376.1:0-3134 GCA_041661205.1 Phycisphaerales bacterium | reverse complement strand
CCTTACCGGGCACGGGCGTGGGCATGACGACATCGAACGCGGAGATGCGATCGCACGCCACGATCAGCAGGCGGCCTTCTTTGGTGCGCGGGTCGTCGGGGAGGTCGTAGACATCGCGAACTTTGCCGCGGCGCAGGCCGGGCAGGGCGAGGTCAGACTGCATCATCGCGTCGGGTGGCATGCGCGAAGCGTACCCCGGATGCCGATCGTGCGACCATCATCAAAGGCGAGAAGGCTTCTCCGCCTCACCGGTAGGCAGGTCCGCGTTTCGCAGGTTCGTGTTCACGTCGTACGGCTCAGAACATTCGGGACAAGTTCCTGCGTCGGGAAGGCCGCTCACGTCATAATCGCAGTTCGGGCATCGACGCCCACCGGTCAGCCTCACGCGCTCTCTCCAGCGGAAGTACATCCATGTGAAGAAGACGAGGTACAGAATCGGCAAAAGCTCGACTGAACGCCTCAGGATCGCCTGAGCCCAGGGTCCTTCGCTCCGCGCTAAGCCGCTAGCAACCCAGAGGAGAACGAGCGGCAGCACAAGCGCCAGGGATAAGAGACGCGCCCTTAAGAACGCCATCATTCGACCTCGGTGCCGCGACCCTTTCACCCTTGGTTCCACCCGGTTTCGACCTCCATCGCCCGTTTGCTACTGATCTACCCGTCCAAACTCGGGTCTTCTCCCCGCTCGACTTTCTCCCGCCGCCCCCGAACCATAGAGGTTACGCTACAGGTCCGGGCGATACTCGCCCGCAACGGAACGGAGGACGCCCCAGGTGCTGAGCTTTGTGGTCTTTGATGCCGACGGGATCGATGCGGCGCTCTTTCCCCCGCGGCACGCGCACCTGATGGGCAAGGACGACATCCCCTCGCAGGGTGACGTCAGCGTTGTACCCGGGCTGTTGTCGGTCGAGCTCAGCCAGCCGCAGGCCAGCGGCGTGTGCGTGCAGGCCCCCATCGGCCAGGACCCAGCCATGCAGCAGATCCTGGGCCCCCACGGGCTGGGCCTGCTGAGCGTGCACACGTGCATTTTGCCGGAGGACCCGCACCCGTACCTCCTCTCGCTGGAGCTGGCCCGCCACCGGATCATGTTCTTCCTGAACAAGCTGGAGGACTGGGGGCTCTTTGACCTCCCCACCGACACGCCGGTGCTCCAGCAGTTTGAGCAGGCCCGCCAGCAGTTCACCGCGGCCTTGGTCGCCCGGCGCGAAGGGGCCACCAAGCCCGACGAGTATTCCCCCAGTGCCGCCAAGCTCGCGTGCGAGGCGATGGCCCTGGCCATCAACGCCGGCGAACAGCTCACGGCGATTCAGGCCGAACGCGAGCTGAAGTCCCGCCTCAGCGGCAAGGCCTATGGCGACGCCCGGGCCCACCTGGCACGGCTGACGCCCGAGACGCCCGCTCCCGGTGCGCCCGTGATGGTGCCGGGGGCCAGCAGCGTGGTGGTGGCCGGCCCGCCGCAAATTGGCGTAGCCATTAGCCCCGGGCAGTTCAGCGAGCCCCTGCAACGGGCGGCGGCGCTCACGAGCGATTTCATCACCATGCCGATGCGATGGATCGACATGGAGCCCACCGAAGGGAAGTACAACTTCGCGACGACCGACCGGTGGATCGAGTGGGCGGTGCGCACGGCCAAGCTGCCGATCGTGGGCGGGCCTCTGATTGATTTCCGCCCCCAGTCGGTGCCTGATTGGTTGTTCATCTGGGAGAACGACTACGAGACGCTGCGGGACCTTGTGTTTGAGCACGTGCAGGCGGTGGTGACGCGCTACCGGCGCACCGTGACCCGTTGGACGGTGGCCAGCGGCCTGCACGTGAACACCAACTTCAAGATCAGCTTCGACCAGATCATGGACCTCACGCGCGTGTGCGTGTTGCTGGTGCGCAAGCTCCAGCCGACGGCGAAAATCCAGGTCGAAATCGCCCAGCCCTGGGGCGAATATCACGCCACCAACCGGCGGTCAATCCCGCCCTACGTGTATGCCGACGCGGTGGTGCAGGCGGGGCTGAATGTCGACGCGCTGGGCCTGCGCGTGCAGATGGGCCACGCCGAGCCGGGGCTCGCCACCCGCGACCTCATGACCTACTCGGCCTTGCTCGACAAGTTCGCGGCTCTCGAAAAGCCCATCGCGGTCTCGTGCGTCGGGGCGCCCAGCTCGCCCATCCCCGCCAAGCCCTATCGCCCCCGCGCCGGGGCATCGGCCGAGGATGCCTACGAGCCCGGCTTCTGGCGTCAGCCTTGGAGCGAGCAGACCCAGGCCGACTGGCTGACGCAGGCGGTCGCCATCGCCGCATCGAAGCCGTACGTGCAGAGCGTCTGCTGGCAGGAACTCGCCGACCCGCCGTCAACGCAGGCCGCCAGCGAAATGCCATTCGGCGGCTTGCTCAACGCCGCCGGCGTGCCGAAGCCGGCCTTCGCCAAGCTCGCCCAAATCCGGGCGGCCATCCGCGAAGGGCGCTCGCCCCTGGGTGTGCGCGCGTGAGCCGGGGGCTGACGGGCATCGCGAAGTGGGGCGCGGTGGCGCTGCTGGGCGTGGTGGCGGTCTCCGGAATCACCGCGACGCTGGTGTCGCCAAGGGTCCCTTCGCCAACTCGGCCGGTGCCGGCGGAAGTGACAACACCCGCCGTCCCCGCGCCAGCCCAGAGTGCCGGGGCAGAGTCGGCTCAGGCCAAGCCGGTTCTTCCACCCGTCGATCCGCCGGCCGCGAAACCGAATCCCACGCTCGCGATCAAGAGCACGATCAACATCAACACCGCCACGCAGGCGGAGCTGGAGCTGCTACCGGGCATCGGTCCCGCGATGGCGGGGCGAATTTTGGAGTACCGCGCCCAGCACGGGGCGTTCAAGAGCATCGCCGACCTGGACAACGTGAAGGGGATCGGGCCCAAGACGCTGGCGAAGTTGACGCCGCTGGTGCGGGTGACTGATTAGGCCTGCCGCCTACGCGCCAAAGCCGCGTGCGACTTTGAACTGGCTGATCAGTTCGCCCAGCCGCGTCCCCGCCGGGTCTGCACCCGCCGCGAGCTTCGCGTTCACCAACTCCGGCAGGTCGTTCTCCAGCCGCGCCAGCCACGCACCGCTGCCGGAGCCGCCCAGCCTCTGGCACGCCTGTTCAGCACTCGCAAGGCAGTACGCCCGG
>JBAZUW010000375.1:0-3149 GCA_041661205.1 Phycisphaerales bacterium | reverse complement strand
CCGATCGTGCGCCTGTTCGACTTGGAAAGCCTTGAAATGAAAGAGGTTGCGCAGCGCCTCGGCAAGTCCGAGGGTGCGGCGTACATGCTGCGGGCCCGCGCCCACGACCGCTTGCGCGAGGCCATGGGCCCGGCCGCAAAGTTTTTTTCGCAACCTGAGTGAGGCATCGCCGGTTTCAACGCTTCTTACTTGCGGAGGGTGGAAACCGGTGGGATCGTCTGTCTCAACCTGCCGGTGGAAATCAACCGCGCCGTCTCGCCTCGGAGGTCCGGAGGGGGGCGCCTGAGGCGAGACGGCGTTTTTCTTTTTTGGACCGGCGTTTTCGCGTGCCGGGGGCTATGGCCCCACACGCGGCAGAAGTACCATGCGCTGGCCAGCCCGCACCGCGTGACGAGCCCCCTCAATGACTTCCGACGAGCCAACCCAGCATCCGGACACGCCAGGCTCGCGCCCGGAGCGGGATCTCATCCGCGAGGCGATCGAACAGGCGACGCCCCGTGAAGGGGGCGTGAACTTTGCCGACGACATGCCCCCGGAAAACGCCTTCCCGGGGTACGAGATCATCCGCGAGATTCACCGGGGCGGGCAGGGCGTCGTCTACCAGGCGATACAGAAGACCACGCGCCGCAAGGTGGCGATCAAGGTGCTGCACGGCGGGCCTTTCAGCGGGGCCGCGGGTCGCACTCGCTTCGAGCGTGAAGTGCAGGTGCTCGGCCAACTCAATCACCCCAACATCGTGCGCATTCACGACAGCGGCGTGACGACCGATGGCGGCTTCTTCTACGTGATGGACTACATCTCCGGGCGCACGCTGGATGAGGTCCTGAGCGACAAACGCCCGAGCGTTGAAGAGACCATCGTGCTCTTCACTAAGATCTGCGACGCGGTGAACGCGGCTCACCTCAAGGGCGTTATCCACCGCGACCTCAAGCCCGCCAACGTGCGCGTCGACGCCAATGGCGAGCCCATCGTGGTGGACTTTGGTTTGGCGAAGATCTCCGGGCCAGACGCGATCGACAGCGGGCACAAAACGCCCCAGCTCATGACCCTCACCGGCCAGTTCATCGGCAGCCTGCCCTGGGCCAGCCCCGAGCAGGCCGAGGGCGTGCCGGGCAACATCGACGTGCGCACCGATGTGTACTCCCTGGGCGTCATGCTCTATCAGATGCTCACCGGGCAGTTCCCCTATCGCGTGGTGGGGGCGATGCGTGACGTGCTGGACAACATTTTGCGGGCCCAGCCCGCCAAGCCCAGCACGATCCGCCGCCAGATCAACGACGAAGTCGAAACCATCGTGCTCAAGTGCCTGAGCAAAGAGCGCGAGCGCCGCTACCAGAGCGCCGGCGAACTGGCCCGCGACCTGCGCCGCTATCTCGCCGGCGAACCTGTCGAGGCCAAGCGCGACAGCGCGGGCTACGTCATCGGCAAGACGCTGGAGAAATATCGCCCGTGGGTGGTCGCGGCCGGCATCGTGCTCGTCGGGCTGGTGGGTCTCTCCATCGCCATGACGGTGCTCTACCGCAAGGCGCTCGCCGCGGAAGAAAAGACCGCCGTTGCCCTCTCCGCGGCCGAGGTGGCCAAGCTGGATGCGCAACGGCAAGCCGCCCGCGCCCAGGACAACTTCCTCGCCGGGCACGAACTGGCCATGTCGATGATCACCGACCTGCAGCCGGCGATCGAAGACTTGCGGGGCGGCACCAAGGCCCGCGAGTTGCTGCTGCTCCAGGCCCAGAAGTACCTCGATCGCCTGAAGTCCGAAGCCGGCGATGATGTCGGCCTGCTGCTGGACCTCGCCAAAGCTCACGAACAGGTCGCCGACTTGCAGGGCGGGTTGTATTTCTTTCCCAAAACCGGCCAGGGAGCTTCGAGCGAAGAAAACCTCGCCAAGGCGAAGGAGATTCGGGAGGCCTTGCTCGCGCGCCTGCCCGGCGACGCCCGCGTGCACGCGGCCATCGCCCGCACCCGCACCCGCGAGGGGACGGCGCTCCGGGGCGCTCAAGACCTCGCCGGCGCACGCACGAAGTTCGCCGCGGCCATCGACGAGTACGACCGCGCTTTGGCCCTAGGGGGCGCGGACCAATCGCTCGCCTCGGAACGACCCAAGTGGATTGAGAATCGCGCCTGGGTGCTGGGTTTTCTTGGAGATGTTCTCACCGCGCTCGGAAACGAGGTTCTGGTGTCGGCGAGCTCCGATCAGTCGGTGGCGGCCCGCGAGCTACTCGGCAGCGCTGAAGACCGCTACGCCGCCGCCCGCGAATATTGGTCGACCCGCCTGCTGCACGAACCCGCCGACGCCGACGCCGCCAGAGCCCTGGGCGTGATCGCCGACCAGAAGGCTTCGGCCGTGCTGGCGCGGGCACGGGCGTTGGTGAACAGCGCGAAGATGGCGATGCGAATCAACGATCAGGATGCCGCGAAGGTGCGGCTTGGCGAAGCGCTCACGAAGTTCGCGGAAGCCAAGCAAGCCGCAGACGCCGGGGTGGAAGCCTTTGCGCAGCTCACCAAGTCCAACAACGCCAGTGGCGAGCTGCGGCGCGATCTTTGGATCGCGCTGCTGAGCCGAGGCAAGGCCGCCGCGGAACAAGCCGACGCCTCTGAACTGCTCGCGCGATTTGAAAATGCCGACGAAAACCACGCAAGATCGAAGGCCGGCCATGAGGAGGCACTCGCCCACTACCGGCAGGCGGAAGAGATCGCGCAAGGGCTGACCGGGGCCGATGGCGCCAGCCTCGCCGCCCGGCGCGATTGGAGCGTGTGCCTGGTAAGAGTGGGGGACGAACTGCGGAATCTCGCGCAGTGGGAAGAGGCGACCGCGACGTACACCAAGGCGCTCACCCTCCGTCAAGAGACCGCGCAGGCTGATCCGATCCAGCGCCACCGGCTCGACCTGGCCATCGCGTATTACAAACTGGGCCTCACCCACACGGAAGCGGCCAAGGCGGCCGCAGCCCCGGCACAGGCCCCGCTGCTCGCGAGCGCCGAGGCCGAACTGGGCCGCGCCATGAGTGCGTTTCAGGCCCTGCGCCAGGAAGGCGGGCTCGCCGACGGCAACAGCTACGAACGCGAGGCGGGTTCGCAGCTCGAGCAGGTTAAACAACTTCGCGCCAAGCTGCCCTGACCTGTAGTATTACTGAAGGCCTGGCAAGGTG
>JBAZUW010000374.1:0-3190 GCA_041661205.1 Phycisphaerales bacterium | reverse complement strand
CCTGGTATGACGTCGTGTGTTTTTCGTGTGTTCGTCTGGCATGATCAAACTCAAGACTGTCAGTGTCGATCTGGCCGCCTTCAAGCTGCTCAAACGGGCCAAAGGCCCGCGCGAATCCTACGGCGACGTGGTGCGTCGCGTTTTCGCCGCACATGACGAGGGAAATTACGACCCCTCCGCGCACGTCGATGCGTTGTTTGCCGAGTTCGGCGGTCAGGGACTCTTTTCCACCTCAGGTCGCGCCCGCGTGGCGGCGCGGCAGAAAAACCCGCCGCGCTCACGGCGCCCTGCTCGTGCTGTTTGACACGAGTTTCTTCATCTGTGGATTGCCGGTCTCGCCCTGCGCCACGGCCTCCCGCTCGTTACGCGGGACCAGGCCTTTTCCCGCGTGCCGGGGCTGCGCATCCTCGCCTATTGAGATTCCACCGCAGGGGTCATGTTGCGAATCGAAAGTCGCAACGTGACCCCGTGGGCACGTTCAGTTGGCTTCCAGCAGGAGAACCCAGTCCTGCAGAATCGGTGGATGAGGGAGCGGCCATTCGCCGTTGACCGGAGTGACGTCCAGCGGCGGCTCGCTCTCCCCGGTGATGGGGTCGACGTAGCGCGCGCGATACCGCACGCCGGGCTCCAATGCGCGCACGCGCGCCGGTTGCGCCCAGCCAGGCTGGCCCTTGGGCAGGTAGACCACGCGAAGTTTCCCGGGTACGCCCGCGCAGAAGGGTTTCATGAAGTCCTTGGGAGTTGCCACTGGGCTGATCCACTCCGGCCGCGGTTCCAGCCGCCACCAGTCGACCTCCGCGAGAATCTTCCGCCCGAGACCCACGTGCTTCGACCCCGCGAACTGATAGCCTTCATCCCAGGGAATGTTGCCCCAGGTCACTCCGTGCGGCGATGGACCGAAGGGCTCGCCGCGGCGGTTAAACTGCCAGGTGGTGTCGGTGCCATAGGAAAAACCGGGGGCGCCGGACAGCACCGTGCTCCAGAAAAGGAATCGCTGGATCTTGGGCCCGCTGCCGCCACCGTGCATGCCTTCGAAACACACTTCGCCCATCAGCGACGGTTGGCGCGGAAACTCCCGGCGCGCCCGAGCCAGATGTTCCAGCGCGCCCGGCAACGTTTCCCAGTCGGAGTGCCCGGGCTGCAGGAAGACAAAATCCAACAGCGTCATGTCGTCGATCGGGCGGAATTTTCCGGAGTTCGGCCCGGGATGCACAGTCAGAAGCCGGCGATAGGGATCCACGGCGCGCAGGTGCCGCGCGACTTCCGTCCATCCCCGCACCTGGGTCGCCGGATCCACCTTGCTGGGCGAATCGACATAGTAGGTGAGGGTCGATTCCCCCGCCAGGGTCCAGACCAGCGGGAAGGCTCCGTATCGTGCGATCAGATACCGCCAGTGGCGCTGCATCTTCTCAACACCCATGAACGGCAGGTAGTAGCCCCAGGCGCCCACGAGGTTGGGCACCAGTCCGCCCTCAAGCAGAGCCCGCACCCGGCGGTCCGTGTGCTCGAAGTACGCCGGGTTGATCGCGCCGAAGCCCGGGGTCCATGCGTGCCCGGCTTCGTTGGCGCCCCGATCGTCGAACGGCGCCATGTCGCAAGGGAACGCGAGCGCGAACTGGATCACGGAAAACCCCTTCGCCACGCGATCGCGGACGAGCAAATCGAACTCCCCGGGAAACCGCAGGCGGCTCGTCATGCCCAGCCACCACGAATCCGCCAGCCAGAAGAACGGCGTACCGTCGGCGTGGGCGAAATGCCGGCGATCGTCGCTCAAGCGCAACGCCCCGTGCCGCCATATCGGATTGGTCTCGGTCGACGAAACCGCGCCGACCCGCAACGCGCCGCGCTGCCCGTGCAACCCGGCGTCCGCAGGATCCGAACACACCGTCTCGTACCGCCAGAGCCCGGCCAGCGGCGCACTGAACCGGAACCGCCACGCCCGGCCTCCCGCCCAGTACCCCGGCAGGCGCAATTCCTGTCCGGTCTCGTTGCGCAGGACAGCGTCGACCGTAATCTCGCCAAACGGATCCGCGCGCTCCCGCGTCGCCGTGAGTTCCCACTCCGCGACCCGGTGGGCGGGAACCGCGACATCGGCCGACCGCGCCGCGGTCGCCGCGCAAGCTGATGCCGCCAGGCTGGCGGTAGAAACCGTGAGGGCGATCCGGGCCACGGCCACGGCCGGGCGGGCAAAAAGCGAGCGGCCGTGGTTCGGGAACAAGGTCATGGCCGGTTGCGGACGTGGAGAAACGGATACGCCGTCGCGATGCCCTCGACGATCGCGGAAAACCGGTGACCGCCGGGCCGCGCCTGCCGCTGGATCTCCGCGACCGCCGGCAGATCGAAGAACTCCAGCTTGCGCCCCAGCGCATAGGCCAGCAGGTGCTCGATAAAACCGCGCACAAATTCCTCCGGATTCTGCATCACGGCGGCCTTGAAACCCGCCGGGCTGTCGAACGCAATCCCGTTCCACTCCGCCCGTGCATCCACCGGCGACTGGCCGTCCCGTTCGCGCCAAGCGCCCACGGCATCGAAACGCTCCAGGGCGAAGCCAGGGGGATCCAGCCGGATGTGACACGAATAACACTCCGGCTTGTTGCGGTGCGCTTCGAAGCGCTCGCGGATGCTCAGGTGGAGCGCCGCCTCCTTGGTGTCGTTGCTGACGGCAAACGCCACCTTGGGCTCCTGCGGCGGCCGGTTGAACACCGTCTCGAGCAGCCACGCGCCCCGCTTCACCGGGCTCGTGCGAAACGGCAGCGAGGTCACCGTGAGCGGCCCCGCCATCGTCATGAAGCCGCCGCGGTTGCGATCGCGCAGCGCCACGCGGGTCCAGCGGTGGCTGGCGTCGCGATCGTTCTGCCGCAGCTCGCGGTTGGGCTGGCCGGCCGCGGCCGCCGGCGGGATCGCGGACTCGCCCGGCCGCGCGGAATCCAAGCCATAGAGGCGCGCGAGCCGCGAGTTGAGCCAGGTGTAGTCCGCGTTGATGAAATCGAGAATGCTCCGATCTTCGACCAGCACGGTTTCGAACAGGAGCAGGGCCTCGAGCAGCATCGCCGCGTGCAGCGTGTCCTTTCCCTGGGGACCGGAATAAAACGCCTTGAACAAACCCCGGTCCGGCTGCGCGGTGTAGAGCTGGTCGAGACGCAGCCACTGCACGGCGAAACTCTCGCTCAATTCGCGCACGCGCCGATCA
>JBAZUW010000373.1:0-3196 GCA_041661205.1 Phycisphaerales bacterium | reverse complement strand
GCCCGCGAACGCGAAGATCGGGGCGTTGGTATGCAAAGGCCGCAGCCGCCCGAAGCTCAGCCACTCCAGCCCCATGTTGGCCTTGGGGAATGCCAGCTCCAGCCCGATGAACACCCCCGCCAGCGTCGCCACCAGCCCCCACACCATCGTCGCCACCATGAACATGCGAACGATCTGGTCGTCGTAGACGAATCGCTCCATCACCGCCCCGCCCGCCGCCTTCAGCGGCTGCGGACTGGTCAACGCGGCCATCCCCTGTCCCGTACGCGCCGTGGTCGAAGACATCCCGTAGGCCTCCGGTATGCCGGTGTCCCAACTGCCCGGCCATCTAAACAGACAAAGGGAGTTTCTACTCCTTTGATCGACTATTCTGCCACCCTGCGTGACTTCGTCAAGTCCACATCCAAAATCAACGGATAAAAATATCGATAAAAAGGCGAAGATAGGAATAAGTTAGGTATCTGATTTACGATAAATGCGAGTACCTATTCCAGTTGTCTGGTATACTCCTCGTACCAACTATTCCGCGCCAGGGAGTTCACGCATGCTCAGCCAAGCCGTCGGGTACGCCGTTTCAGCCATGGGGCACATCGCCTCCGCCGGGGGTCATCCGGTCCTCGTGCGCGAAGTCGCGGCCGCCGCCGAAGTCCCCGCCCCATACCTCGCCAAAATCGTTCAGATGCTCTCCCGCCGCGGCCTCCTGACGACCCAGCGCGGCGTCGGAGGCGGCGTCACCCTCGCCAAGCCCGCCACCGAAATCACCATGTACGACGTCTGCGTCGCCCTCGACGACCCCGTCGTCCGCCCCGCCTGCATGCTCGGCACCGCCGAATGCTCCGACGATCGCGCCTGCCCCGCCCACAAGTTCTGGTCCGCCACCCGCGCCAAAGTCGTCGACTTCCTTCAGGCCACCAGCGTCGCAGACATCGCCGCCTTTGAAACCAAGCGCCGCTGGCGCGCAGGCACCCCGCTGACAGTCTCCGTCGCGCCACGGACCTGAGTACAAGCAATAGAGCTGCGGAAGATCAAGCCAAAGCGTCCGACCGGTGCTGGCCGCCGGAACGCGAGCAAGCGAACACCCTCGTCGCCGTCTAGCGCCGCACCGGTCCGCTGTACGCCGCCAGCTCCGCCGGTATCTCCCGAATCCCCCGCCGCCGCGCCTTATCCACCGCGTACTTCAGCGAGGCATGCACCCGCTTCTCTACCCGCTCGGTGATCGGCAGCCCCCGCTCCCGCATCTCGCGCAGCGCGAACATCCACGCGTGATACTCCTCCAAACACCGCGGCGACACCGCCCCCAGCCCGATGTGATGGTGCCCGATCTCGTGCAGAAAAATCGCGATCGACATCGGGCCCCGCGGCCGCGGACTCTCCAGCATCCGCTTCTTCGTCCCATCCCTGTACGTCGTCTCCCACGCCACCCCCGACGACGTCGTCCGCCACTTCCGCACCTTCACGCCATACTTCGCCAGCATCTCCGCCACCGTGTCGTCGTAGCGCTGCTGCATCGTCAGTTTGGGCTTCGCAACCTTCGCGGCTTTCGCCTGTGTCTCAACCCCCGACCGCGGCTGCGTCGACAAGTTCGCCCGCGTCCTCACCAACACCGCCTCATCGGGCTCCACCCGCGCCTTCGCCGGCCGCCGCGCCACCGGCCGCGCCCGCACCACAGGGCGCGCACGCGCCGGCCCCGCAGGCTTCTTGGCCTGCCCCATCACCGCCCGCTTCAGCGGCTCCAGCATGTCCCACAGCGAAAACTGGAACATTCGCTCACCCTTAGAGCCCCCGGCGCAAGCCGGGGGGTCGCTGCACTCGCACGGACCGGCGAACCCCGCCTCCCGACTCTCGCTTTCTTAGGCTTTCCCACCCACCACTTGCTCGCTGGCAACCACCCGCGCCCCGCGGGCAAAGTCCGCCCACTTCATCCCCTTCTTCCCCGCCGGCTGCACCTCGATCAACTCCAACACACTCGCCTCATCACAACGCACCAGCCCGAGCGCGGCGTCAACCATCGCGCCGGGCTCCAATGCCGGTTTCGCAATCGCGTGCTCGCGCACCCGCAGCAGCTTCAACGGCTGCCCCCGAAACATCACCGTCACCCCCGGCCAAGGCGTCAGCCCATGCACCCGCTGCCGACACGCCGGCGCCCCCGCCCCAAACTCCACCCACCCATCCGCCTTGCTCATCTTGGGCGCGATCGTCACCAGCCCCTCATCTTGCACCAGCGGCTTCAGCATGCCCGACGCATGCTCGCCCAGCACCCGCTCCACCAGCCCCGGCCCATCGCTCGCCAGCAGGTCGTGCATCTCCCCCGCCGTGGCCAGCGGCAGCACCTCGCGCCGCGTCTGCCCCAGCACCAGCCCCGCATCCATCTTCTCCGCCAGCGTGATCACGCTGTTGCCCGTCACGCTGTCCCCCGCCACCATCGCCGCGTTGATCGGCGCCGCCCCCCGCCACCGCGGGAGCAACGACGCATGCAAGTTAATCGCAAACCGCTCCGCCAGCAGCGCCTTCCCCAACTTCTGCCCAAACGCGATCACCACCCACGCCTCCGCCTCCCACCCGCGCACCAACGCCATCACGCCGGCCGCGTTCACCTTCTCCGGGCACACCAGCGGCACCCCGGGCAGGTTCTCTTTCGCCCACGCCGCGATCGGCGTCGGCGTCAGCACCCCGCCCCGCCCCGCGGGCTTCTCCGGCTGACTCACAATGCCCACAACGCGATGCCCCTTGGCAAGGTGAGCCAAGGTGGGCACGCCAAAGGCACCAGAACCAAGAAAGACCACGTTCATAAGAGAGAGACGAAGTTCCGTAGAGACGTAGAGACGAAGTTCTAAGCAAAGATCACGAAGCACCTCAAGCCATCGCCGCGCGACGCCTCAATTTCCTCTCTTGGGAACTTCGTCTCTCCGGAACTCCGTCTCTCCGTCTCTTCTTCTCACTTCCGCCAGAACGCACTCCCATACACCCCGCCCTCGCCCAGGTCCTCCGCGATCCGGATCAACTGGTTGTACTTCGCATTCCGATCACTGCGGCACGGCGCCCCCGTCTTGATCTGCCCGCAGTTGGTCGCCACCGCGATATCCGCGATGATCGAATCCTCCGTCTCGCCGCTGCGATGGCTCAAGATCGCCCCATACCCATTGCGCAGCGCCAGGTTCACCGCCTCAAACGTCTCGCTCAAAGTGCCGATCTGGTT
>JBAZUW010000372.1:0-3215 GCA_041661205.1 Phycisphaerales bacterium | reverse complement strand
TTTCGATGCGCTGCAATTCCGTCAGGGCGGCGGCGGACATTTCGAGCAAAAGATAACCGCGGGCGGCATCAAGCCGGCGTTCACGGATGCGTCGCGGGTTGTAGACCATACACCTCCCCTGGCCAATCGGTCTTATTCGTTTTTAACGCGCCAGGGGGGAGTGGTCCAGTGCGGCATGAAGCGAGGCGGAGATCAGGCGGTGAGTTCCAGGGTGAGTTCCAGGGTGAGTTCGCGGAGGCGGACGAGTTGGTCGATGATCTTGGGAAGATCGGCGAGGGCGACCTGGTTGGGGCCGTCGCTGAGGGCCTGGCTCGGATCGGGATGGGTTTCGAGGAAGACGGCATCGACACCGCAGGCGACGGCAGCGCGGGCGAGGAAGGGGACGAGTTCGCGATTGCCGCCGGTGGTGCTGCCGCCGGGCATCTGCACGCTGTGGGTGGCGTCGAACATGACGGGGACGCCGAAACTTTGCATGAGGGGGACGCAGCGGAAGTCGTTGACGAGGCGGCCGTAGCCGAACATGGTGCCGCGATCGGTGAGGATGACGTTGTTGCAGCCGACGGTGCGGCATTTGTTGACGGCGTGGATCATGTCCTCGGGTGCGACGAATTGGGGTTTTTTGACGTTGACGACGCGGGCGCGGACGGCGGCGGCCTGGGCGGCGGCTTCGACGAGATCGGTCTGGCGGGCGAGGAAGGCGGGGATCTGGAGGATGTCGCAGACTTCGGCCACGGGAATGGCCTGCGAGGGTTCGTGGAGATCGGTGGTGATGGGGAGGCCGGTTTTCTCTTTGACCCGGGCGAGGATTTCCAGGCCGCGCTTCAGGCCGGGGCCGCGGAAGCTGTCGCCGCTGGTGCGGTTAGCCTTGTCGAAGCTCGACTTGAAGACGATCTGCAGGTTTTTGGCGGCGGCGAGTTCGGCGAGCGTGCCGGAGACGGTGTCGATGAGATCCTGGGATTCGATGACGCACGGGCCGATGACGAACAGCAGCGGCTGGCGTTTGCCGCAGCGGTAGGAACCGATGGTGATCGGGTTGTTCACAGCGGGTGACATCCGTGGCATCCTTGCTGATGGGTTCGCGTTGTGTGCGTGTGAGTAGGGCCGATGCGGGAGAATCTATAGCGGCGGCTGAGAGAGCGATAGCGAATGAGCGGGTGGGGCGTGGGAAAGATCGCGCGCCAACACTGGATTTGGCACTGGGTTCGGCATTGGGGACTGAACCCGGAGGGGGAGCGGTTCCGTTGTGTGCTGATCCGGCGGGCGGGTGTCGATGATGGTCAGGGCGCGGGGGGAGATGGTCATGTGGACGGGTGTGGTGCCAGCGGGGTCGCCATCGACTTCGACGGCGACTTCCGCCAGCGGAGGGGCACCCGGTGGCCGGGGAGTGCGGGTGGTGATCCGGACATCGGTCGCCTGTTGGCGGATTCCCGAGTTGCGGCCGAGAAAGAGCCAGGCGATGGCCCAGAGGAGGGCGGGGATGTGGGGGAGATCCATCATCTGGACTTCCAGCAATCCATCGGCCTCGTCGCCGCCGCGACCGATGGGAAGCTGCATGGCGTATTTGGGGACGTTGCTGACGAAGACCTGGGTGGCGTGGTGGGTGCTGGTGCCGGCCGGTGTGGTGACCGTCACGGTGAGGGGTGTCAGCCGGTACGAGACGAGGTGCCTGAGGAAGGCGAAGAAGTAGCTCCAGCGGCTGGCGTGGCCGGCGCGGTTGGCGTGGACATGATGGACGATCGAGGCGTCGAAGCCGACGCTGGCGACGGTGCAGAAGAGGCGGCCATTTGCGCGGGCCAGATCCATGCGGCGGAGGCGGCCCACGGCGATGCGTGGGGCAAGCCAGGCTCCATTCCGCTGGAAGCCGAGATATTTGGCGAGGAGGTTTTCGGTTCCCAGGGGGAGGATCGCCAGCGGGATCTCGGGATGGCGGTTGAGGAGATCGTCGACGGTGCCGTCGCCACCGGCGGCGACCATGGCGCGGATCGTCGAGTTCGCCTGATGAGAAGCGATGAAGGCATCGAGGCGGGCACGGTGGGAGAAGAGTCGGGGCGTGAGGCCAGCGGCCTTCAGCCCCTGGATGAGTGCGAGGATGTGGTGTGAGCGGCGGCGGGTCCCGGAGTGGGGATTGCGTTGGATGACGACGTAGCCGGTCACGCGATCCTCGCTGTGGGTTCGAAGGTGAAGTGGCCGAGAGCCGGGTTGTCTGTCAGTGCGGGTGGTTGACGATTTTGCCCGCCCGGACGGATGCCCTAGACCTAGGGCTTGCGATCAGATTTTGCCACGCGAGGAGAGTGTTGGCTATTGTGGGGGGATGGCTCTCGAAAGTTTCGAGGGGTCGAAGAGCGGGCGGATTCCGGGAGGGGGCGATGTCGCGGGTGCTGGTGTACGAGCCGAAGCCGTGGTTTCTGCCGGAGCTGCTCAGGCAGTATGCGGGGAGCGGAGTTGTGGTGGGTGCGGGCCGGGAGAGGCGGGTGAAAACGGCCCTGACCGTTCCGGCTCAAGGCCCGGATGCTGACGGTGACGGTGCGGTACGGTGCGTGGTGGTCGATGTGCGGAATCGGCCGGAGCGGGGATTGGCGTTGGTCGAGGAGCTGAGAAGGCGGCATCCCGAAAGCGAGCATATTCTGATCGCGGATGAACGGTTGGGGCCGCTGGAGTGGGTACTGCGCGAGCTGGGGGTGACGCAGATCGAGATGTCACCGGTGCGGGGGGTGGATTTGAAGCCGATGATCGACCGGGTGCTGGGGCGGTGAGGGAACTTCAAAAATCAATTGCGTGTTGATACAAATCGCAATTTGAAATGGCGAGTTGAAAATCGCGAAACATGCTTACTCAGAGCCGCAAGCATGGCACACACAGCGCTACTTCAGATGGGAACGCGTCTCAGGGGGCGATTCCCATTGCGGCGGACTGTTCGGCGTCGATTTCGCAGCGGATGACCCGCAAACCGGCAGCGGCCAAGGTGACATGGGCACTGCGGATGGCTTCCTCAAGAGAGGTCGCCTCGCGGTGAAAATCCACGTGATCCTTTCCGTTGCTGACCCCCGGTGAGGTGTCGTCCCCACCCGCCTCGTAGATGGCGTCGGCCCATTCATCCAGAACGCGGTCACCCGCATCCACCCACATGGTGAATTGGTAAGTCATTCGGCATCTCCTGCGTTGTGCTGGCAATTGTCCACAATCTTGATGATATCGCGAGCATGAGCCTCGGGGTT
>JBAZUW010000371.1:0-3217 GCA_041661205.1 Phycisphaerales bacterium | reverse complement strand
GCTCGCCCTCACCAAGCGGGTTTTCTAGACCTCTTGGCCTCCGGGGGTCTTTGCACCCCTACCACTCCCCATGCCCACCGACTTCTACTCCATCCCCGACCTCTACGACATTCTCCACACCCCAGGCACCCCCGCCGAAGCCCGCGGCCTCCTCCGCGCCGCCCGTCGCTTCGTCCCCTCCGTCAAGTCCGCCAACGCCGTCTGGCTCGAGCCCGCCTGCGGCTCCGGCCGCCTTCTCCGCTATCTCGCCGCGCGAAGCCACAAGGCCATCGGCTTTGACATCGAGCCCGCCATGGTCGCCTACGCCAAACGCCGCAACGCCGAACTGCCCGCCGCCTCCCGCCCCACCGTCTTCACCGCCCGCATGGAAGACTTCGACACCGCCCGCCCCCGGCTCAAGGTTCACGTCGCCTTCAACCTCATCAACACCATCCGCCACCTCCCCACCGACGCCGCCCTGCTTCAGCACCTCAGCGCCGTCGCCCGCGTTCTCCGCCCCGGCGGCGTCTACATCGTCGGCCTCGGCCTCGCCGCCTACGGCCTCGAACCCCCCACCGAAGACATCTGGACCGGCTCCCGCGCCGGCGTTCGCGTCCACCAGCTCGTTCAATACGAACCCGCCGCCGGCCGCTCCGGCAACGCTGCCCGGGCCGAACGCGTCGTCAGCCACCTCACCGTCACCCGCGGCCGGGGCACATCCGCCACCGAAGAACACATCGATTCCGCCTACTCGCTCCGCAGCTACGACCTCGATCAATGGCGCGGCGTCGTGAAAAAGTCCGATCTAGTAGAAGTTGGCGTCGCCGCTGGCACAGGTGAGCAGGCAACCGCCGCCGCCCCGGGGTATTACCTCTTTGTGCTCGGGCGGCGTAAGGATCGGGCGTGACGGGTACACTCTGGTTCGCGGCAAGGCTGGCCGCGATTGTGGACGCGAGGCAGCCGGCAGGAAGCAACCGATATGAACGACTCATTGAAGACATTGGCACGTGCAGGATGTATGGCACTTCTTCTGGGTACCGCCGGCCTGACACCCACCGGGTGCCATCGCTACGCAACCTATCCCGCGATTCCCACCTCCGAGGGAATCGAAGAAGACCCCAACACCAACGGTGCCGCCAAGTGCATGTCCCTCGCCGTGGGCTACGTCGCCACCCGCTACTCCCCCGGCGGCTACAACTTTGACGCCGCCACCGCCAAGGAGCAGGGCGACCTCCGCGTCCCCTTCCCGATCGTCGTCAACGCCCCGCGCGGCATGCGCCGGGCCTTCTACCAGCGCGTCGTCGCCGACATCGGCCCCCAGGCCATGGCCATGTCGCCCGACAGCGAGAACAGCGGCGTCCCCGTCTATCACGTGCTCCGCGTCTGGCTCCGGCAAAGCCGAGCCACCGTCGACGTCCTCCGCCCCATGAGCGAAATCGCCGCCGACAGCCAGGGCCGCCCTGTCTACCAAACCGTCACGGTCCGCCTCGAAGGCGGCGGCTTGGAACCCTGGCGCGTCGTCCACGCCCGAGGCTTCGAGCCCGGCATCGACCCCGTGCCCTCGCCCTACTACCTCCCCGAAGTTGACCGCGTGAACCAGTTCGAGTGGCTCCAGGAGCAGGACAAGAAAGCCGCGGAACAACCCGCCCCGGCCGAGCCCGCGCAGTCCACCGCTCCGGAGATCTCACCCGAAGAGACGCCCGTGAACCCCGACCAAGCCGAAAAGCCCGGCTCGTAAGGGTCTCGCTGGCCCGGTCGTAGGTGGCACCGGTCTTGAGACCGCTGCTCCCCACGTCAACCCCCAACCCCCTCCCGCCCATACACTCCGCCCCGATGCCACCCAAAACCGAGTCAACGCCGCGACATCTGCTGGGTTTGCAGGGTCTCAACGCGGCCGACCTGCGCGACATCCTCGCCCGCACGCGCGCCCTCGACGAATCCCCGCCTGCGCCCGACGCCCTCAGGGGCCACGTCGTCGCCAACCTCTTCTTCGAAGATTCCACCCGCACCCGCACCAGCTTCAGCGTCGCCGCCCAACGCCTCGGCGCCGGCGTCGTCGACTTGCTCGGCGGGGCCAGCAGCGTGAACAAGGGCGAAACCCTCATCGACACGGCCCGCAACGTCGAGGCCATGGGCGTCAGCGCCCTCGTGGTGCGTGCCAAGCAAAGCGGGGCGGCCGCCCTCATCGCCCGCCACGTCCACACCCCCGTCATCAACGCCGGCGACGGCAAGCACGAGCACCCGACCCAAGGCCTGCTGGACATTTACACCCTCGCAAAACAGTTCGGCCGCACCGACGCCTTCGACCTCAAGGGCCTCACCGTGGCCATCGTCGGCGACATCGCCAGCTCACGCGTCGCACGGTCCAACATCGCGGGGCTGAAAACCCTCGGCGCCAAGGTCGTCTGCGTCGGCCCCCCCGGCCTTGCCCCCGCCGGGCTGGCAACACTGGGGGCCAAGGTCGTCTCCAAAATCGAAGACGCGATTCAAAACGCCGACGCAGTCATGATGCTCCGCATTCAGTTCGAGCGCCACGGCGAAGCCAAGCCAACCGGCGCCCCCGCAGTCGCCGAGCCCTCCAAGCAGGCCGCCATCGCCAGCGTGCGCGAGTATCGCGAGTTTTACGGCCTGAGCGCCGAACGGGCCGCCACCATGAAGCCCGGCGCCATCGTCATGCACCCAGGCCCCATCAACCGCGGCATCGAACTCGACGCCGCCATCGCCGACGGCCCCCGCAGCGTCATCATGCCCCAGGTCTCCCACGGAGTCACCGTGCGCATGACTGTTCTCCTGCGGGCCATCCTGGGCGAGTAGGGATCGTCTCAAACCCCTTCCCAATCTCGTGGCACAGGCGTCCCGCCTGTGTCCTACCCCTCCTACTTCCCGGCTCTCAAACAATCGCTCACGGGCATTCGCCCCCCGCAACCACATTAATCAGCGAATCCACATCCCCTTGGTCCGCATTCCCATCATGGTTGAAGTCCGGGTCGGCCAGCGTGGGGTTGTCCCCGCCCGCGATCACGTTGATGAGATAGTCGATGTCACCCTGATCCGCGTTGCCGTCGCTATTCACATCCGCATCGCACGTCACGCCCGCGCAGATCGGGTCATCGGGCGCAAGGACGGTAAAGGGGGCCGAGGTGGTCGGCACGCTCCCGCAGCCGTTCGAAATAATACAGCGGAGATTGCCACCCAGCCCCCAGATGGACCGGATTCGCATCACGCGCTCTTGAGCCCC
>JBAZUW010000370.1:0-3229 GCA_041661205.1 Phycisphaerales bacterium | reverse complement strand
CCATCACCAACGTTCAGCCCGCCAACGTTGAGATCTACCGTAACGAAACCGAGGGCGGGGGCGAGCTCGGCGCGCTGCTCGTCTCCCGGGGCATCGTGACCGCCGAAAAACTGGCCGCCGCCGAGCAAATCGTCAGCTCCTCTCCCGGCAAGCGCCTCCACGATGTGCTGATCGATCAAGGCGCCGACGAACCCGGCGTCCAGCAGGTGTGGGCCGAGCTCTCCAACATCGGCTTCGAACGAATCGACTTTGAAAAGGGCTTGGACGGCGGCTTCGACGGCAAGCTCATGCAGCGCATGACCACCGGGTTCTGCAAGCAGTACCAGGCCATCCCGCTGCGCATGGACGGCAACCGCGCCGTCATCGGCACCAGCCAGCCCGACAACGTCGAGCTCATCGACGAGGCCCGCATCCGCCTGGGCGTCAACTCCGTCAAGATCGTCCTCATCCCCGCCTTCGACGTGCGCGGCGCCCTCGAGATCATGGGCGAATCCAGCACCAAGGCCGAGGAGACCGTCGACGTCAACCAGATCCTCGCCGAAGTGCAGGAAGGCGACGTTCAGGTCGACGAAAAGAAGTCCGCCGAAGTCGACCTCGAAAAGGAAGCCGGCGAAGGCCCCGTCATCCGCTACGTCAACCACATCATCCAGCTCGCCATCACCCAGGGCGCCAGCGATATCCACATCGAGCCCAGCGAAAAGAAGCTCAAAGTCCGCTTCCGCATCGACGGCGAGCTCTACGAGAGCCTCAACCCCCCCGGCGCCATGGCCGCCGCCATCACCAGCCGCCTGAAAATCATGGCCGGCCTCGCCATCGACCAGCGCCGCATCCCGCAGGACGGCCGCATCCGCGCCACCGTCGCCAGCCGCAAGGTCGACCTGCGCGTCTCCACCCTCCCCTGCACGGGCGGCGAAAAGACCGTCATGCGCATCCTGAACGAGAAGTCCATCAGCGTCGATCTCGACGACCTGGGCTTCGACGCCGACACCCTCACCATCTGGAAGGGCCTGGTCGACGCGCCCCACGGCGTCACCCTCGTCACCGGCCCCACCGGCTCGGGCAAAACCACCACCCTCTACGCCTCCCTCCGCCAGCTCGACCGCGGATCCATGAACATCTGCACCGTCGAAGACCCCGTCGAATACACCCTCGACGGCATCACGCAGACCCAAACCCTCGAAAAAGCCGGCATGACCTTCGCCGTCGCCCTGAAGGCCCTGCTGCGTCAGGACCCCGACGTCATCATGCTCGGCGAAATCCGCGACCACGAAACCGCCATGACCGCGGTGCAGGCCGCCCTCACCGGCCACTTGGTGCTGAGCACGCTGCACACCAACGACGCCCCCGCATCGATCACCCGCCTCGTCAACATCGGTCTCGAACCCTTCCTCGTGGGTGCCGCCGTCAACGGCGTGCTCGCCCAGCGCCTCATCCGCCGCCTGTGCGTGAGCTGCAAAGCCCAGGAGAAGCCCAGCGAGGAGATCGCCGAGTTCCTCACGATGCAGGGCCTGCCCAGCGACGAGATCTGGGTCGCCAAGGGGTGCGACAAGTGCCGCAAAACCGGCTACTCCGGCCGCGTGGGCATCTACGAGCTCCTCGCCGTGGACGACCAGCTCCGCGACATCATCGCCCGCAACCCCAACGTCTCGGAGTTCCGCCGCCTGTGCATCGAACGCGGCATGGTCACCCTCCGCGCCGATGGCCTCCGCAAGGTCAGCAAAGGCATTACCACCGTCCAGGAAGTGCTGCGCGTCACCGAAGGCACCCACTAACGCCCGATAGCGTCGCACCCGTCACAGACATTGCAGCCGCCCACGCGAATCAACGACCCTTGAAATAAGGTCGTCGCGCCGGCGTTCTGCCTTCGCCGATGCATCGCGGCCTCGCGTGGCACACACTTTCGTCCAGCCCCGCCGCGATCCTCTGTGTGTTCCGCCGGATACCTCCGGCCTCCGGGAGAGAATCATGAATCACCGCCGCACCACGAACCTCTCGAACCGTTCATTCCGCCTCGTCGCCTCCGCCCTGTGCCTGGCACTCGCCGCGGGCGCCGCCAGCGCCGCCGAAAGCTCCAACACCTACACCACCTCACTCGCCGAAAGTTGGACCAAAGACGGCAACATCATCGTGCACGGCCAAGCCCTCACCCTGCCCCGCGGCAAGGTCGCCTCCTCCTCCACCACCATCACCCGCAGCGGCAAATCCGCCACCACCGACGGCACCTTCACCCTTCCCAGCGGCCAAACCGGCACCATCGCCGGCACCTGGAACGCCGCCAACGGCGTCATCACCGGCAACACCAACTACACCGGCCCCAACGGCGAAGCCGTCAACCGTCTCACCACCATGTCTAAGAGCGGCGACATCACCACCCGCGAGGTGGTGACCACCGGCCCCAACGGCAAGACCACCACCCACAACGACACCTGGACCCGCGACGGCAACACCGTCAACCGCAACAGCACCACCACGCTCCCCAGCGGCAAGACCGCCTCGTCCACCGCGTCGATCACCAAAGACGGCAACACCACCACCCGCACCGGCTCCGCCACCGGCCCCAACGGCAAGACCTCCACCTCCAAAGACACCTGGACCCGCGACGGCAACACCGTCAACCACAGCGGCACCACCACTGGCGTTAACGGCCAACAAGCCACCCGCCAAAGCACCGCCACCAAAGACGGCAACACCGTCAATCGCACCGGAACCCAAACCGGGCCCAACGGCCAGAGCCGCACCACGCAGGATCAGGTGACGAAGGACGGCAACACCGTCACGAACAAGCGCACCACGAGCCGCTCCGGCAAGTCAAAGCCCGCCAAGCGCAGCCCCAAGTAGGCACGCGCCACGCCACGAACCCCACGCGCGAGCGTGGGGCCGCCACCCCATCCATAACTCACGCATCCCCCGCCCGCACCGCGGCCGCACCACACTCCCGCGCCCCTACTCCGCCGCCTCAATCACATACCCCCACCCAAGCTGCGTTGTCTCCACCAGCTCCGCCACTTCATTCGGCGGCAGGAACACAAAGATCCGCCCCAGGCCCTCCGCGTCCGTGAACGCCAGCTTGGCCCCCTCCCCGCGTTCCTCCATCATGCCGCCGATGATCGCCACCACGTTGTCGCTCAGCCCGCCCTCGTTGGGGTCAAGCTCAAAGCCCGTCTGCTCGCCATCCAGCGTAAAGTTCACGACCACCACCCCCCGCTGCTCATCCACGCCCGCGCCAAGC
>JBAZUW010000369.1:0-3269 GCA_041661205.1 Phycisphaerales bacterium | reverse complement strand
GAGTCCCCGGGCGGCCTGGAGGATGCACTCCGCGGCTTGACGTACCGGCAGCGGACCGCGCTCTTTGACAATCACCGCCAGGTCCTTGCCTTCGACGTATTCCATCACGAGGCAGTGGGTGCCGTGGTACTCGCGGGCGTCGTGGGCCGCGACGATGTTCGGGTGCGACAGCCGAGCCGCGGCCTTCACCTCGCGGTATAACCGCTGGACCGCGTCGGGCGATTTCATGGTGGCGGCCGGCAGCATCTTCACGGCCACGAGACGATCCATGCGGCGGTGCTTGGCCTTGAGGACCACGCCCATCCCGCCCTGGCCGAGCTTGTCGAGGATCACGTACTCGTCGAAGACCAGGTTCTTCGCCTTGCCCTGGCTGGCGGCCGCGGCCTGGTAGCGGGTGAGCTTGCCCGACTGAACCAAGAGCTGGGCGAGGGTGTCACCGTCCGAGGGGCGGCTCGGGGGCGGAAGGCCCTCAAGAAACGTCTTCACCTCGGCAGCCGAAAGCAGGCCGCTTTGTGAAAGGCCCTGCACGAATTGATCGAGACTGATCGCCACAGGCGGTCCTCGCGGGCGCCCCATTATAGCGGCCCGCCCCATCAAGCCCAAGAATGCCCCCCCGCGGGTGGACCTCACTTTGCCGCAGAATCATTACTTCCAAGACATACTCGGGCGCGACGCAGCTCGCGGTTAATGATATAACACTGTCTCATCGTTATGCGGTCGCGCCTGCGGGCTTTCACCTCAAGGAGTCATCATGTTCTCCTGGCAAGCTCTCACAGAGGACCAGATCCACCAGATCCAGCGGGCGAGCGAAGACGTCCTCGAACGCTCGGGATTCAAGGTGCTCGACGAGGCCGCCTTGACCGTGTGCCGCAAGGCCGGGGCCGAGGTCGATGCGGCGGCCGGCCGGGTCCGCCTGCCGCGCGAGCTACTCCGCGAACTGGTCCATCAGGCGCCGGGCTCCTACACGGTGACGGGGTTGGACGGGCTCCAGCGCCGGATCGGCGCAGGGGAGACTTGGGGGTTTGCAATCACCAACGATCCGTGGGTGATCGACTACCCGACGCAGCGTCCGCGCCGGCCCCGGAGCGACGACGTGCGCCGCAACACGATCATCGGACAGCGGTTGGAGCACGTGCTGGGGATGTCCTGCATGGATTTCCCGGTGAGCGACTGGCCCGGGCCGCATGCCAACCTGCGGGCGTTGGAAGTGCACCTGCTGGCTCACGCCAAGCACAACTTCGTGCTTCCCACGTCGGTGGAGAGCATGCACCGCTGGCTCCAGATCGGGCGGATCCTTGCCCGGGGCAAGGAACTGCGGGGAAGCAGCCTGCTCACCGTCGGCGTGCCCTCGCTGACTCCGCTGACGGTGACCGGCGCCAACGTGGAGCTGATCCGGATCGCCTGCGCGCACGAGCTCCCGGTCGTGCCAACGGTTTGTCCGACGGCCGGGATGACGAGCCCTTACAGCATGGCAGGGACGCTGGTGCTGGGAAACGCGGAAATGCTCTTCATGCTGGCGCTGGTGCAGCTTCATCGCCGGGGCCACCCGTTCATGGCGAGTCTCGGGCCGGCAGTGGCCGACATGCGCAACGGGGCCTCACTCTACTACACGCTGGACAAAGTGCTCTGGAAGGCGGCCTACCTGCAGTTGGCCAAGTCCTATGGGCTGCCGGCGGTGGCCGAGTGCGGGGGCGCGATGGTCCATCGCTTCGATCAGCAGAGCGGGGCCGAGGGGATGCTCTTCATGCTCTCGGCAGTGGCCGGCGGCGCCGACTTGCTGGCCGGGTTCGGGTCCACGTACAACGCGGTGGGCCACTCGACCGAAATGATGCTCATCCAGGACGCCTGGCTCGCCGCCGCGAAGTTCTTGCGGCGCGGGATCGATTGCAGCCAGCAGCAGTTGGCGGTCGACGCGATCGTGCGCATGGGGCCCGGTGGGCAGTACCTGACCGACGAGCTCACGTTGAAGTACCTGCGTGCCAGGCAATTCTTCGCCCACGAGCTGTTCGACCTGAGCGCGGACTCGGCGGGGTCGCAATCGCTTCTGGAGCGGGCCCACGAGAAGGCGGAAACCCTGGTGGCCGACTTCACCTCGCCCGTGCCCGGCGATGTGCAAGAGGAACTGCGACGGTTCTTCCGCGAGGCGACGACTTCTTGAGCGGCTCGGGGGCCGAGCCGATGTTCGTACTGCCCTGTGGGACGAGCGGCAAGGGGCCGTCAAAGGACAACTCATGCATTTCGCCGTAGGGCGGACTTTAGTCCGCCTGGAAAAGACGGGGCGGACTGAAGTCCGCCCTAGTGCGCTTGTGAGTGTATCAAACCAGCCGGGTGAGAGTCCTGGTCGGAGTTAGGTCTGAACTTCGTAACCGAAAGTAACTGCGTCCTCAGGAGAGGGGGTGGAGAGCAACTGGAGGTGAACGACTGGTCCGCAGGACAATTGCGAACTCGATTCGGCCGGTTGTCGTGGCGAGCCCGCTAGGGAAAGGCGAAGCCCAAGTGACGCACTGGTCCCGAGGAAGGGATGTGGTCGCCAGGCCACGCGGTAAGCTCTGGGACAAAACCGGACCAAACCCCAGAGGCGGCAACAGGTGGTTGGAGGCGGAACGGTCGGACGGTTTGGTGCATGAAACAAGGAGACCTGAACGGAGACAAGTACGGCGTTCATTGCCCCTGATAAGGGTACGAAGAACCGGCCGTTCAGGAGTCAGAGCGTCCATACGAGCGAGGAAGCGGGGTAACGCCCGTGGAGCAAAGGGACGCAGGGAGATGGATGTGGAATGACCGAAGCGACGGAACCCAACCCGGCGGCAGTGCCGACCGCGGCTAAGCAAGTCGGAGAAGTCCGCGTCCGATGGGCGTGGGCCGAACCGTCGATTTGGACGGACCGCATGTTGACGGCTCTGGAAGAAGGAGTGAAAGGAGGAGTTTGGTTCAGCCTGATTGACAAGGTATACGCCCCGGCGAACCTGTTTGCGTCGTATGCGAAAGTGGCGGCCAACGGAGGCGCAGCGGGCGTCGATCATGTGACGGTTGAGGACTTCACGAAACGATTGGCCGGCAACTTGGAGAAGCTCGCCGCGCAATTGCGGGACGAGAGCTATCGACCGCAACAGGTGCGGCGGACGAATATCCCCAAGCCGGGCACGAAGGAGACGCGGCCGTTGGGCATCCCGACGGTGCAGGCATAATGCACTCCTTACAGTGAGCGTTGGGATTGCCGGCTGCGACTCTTCTGAATTCGTGTGGATTCCTCGGCCCATTGCCACAAC
>JBAZUW010000368.1:0-3281 GCA_041661205.1 Phycisphaerales bacterium | reverse complement strand
GGCCGCCCCGGGCGGTGGGCTTGGACACCTCCACCTCAAGGCAGTTGTAGGGCGCGTTTTCGTACTCGAAGTACATCTTCCGCTTGATCTCGATCGCTTCAATCAGGGCAGCCATTTGGATATTCTAAGGGGTTGAGCCCTTTATGTCTCAAATCCTCGTCATTGGTGCCGGTGCGTTCGGCGGTTGGACGGCGCTCTCGCTGCTGCGCCGGGGCGCCTCGGTCACCCTGCTCGACGCCTGGGGACCGGGCCATACCCGGGCCAGTTCCGGCGGGGAGACCCGCATCATTCGCGCCACCTACGGCAGCCGAACCGTCTATACGCGGATGGCGGCCCGCGCCATGGAATTGTGGCGGGACTACGACGCCACGTGGAGCGCCGGCCTGTTCCGCCAGACGGGCGCCTTGTGGATGAGCGGTACGTCCGAGGCGTTCGCGCGGGCCTCCGAGGCGGCGCTCATCGACGTGGGCCTGCCGGTGGAGTGGATGTCGACTGCGGATGCATCCCGCCGATTCCCGCAGATTTCGTTTGAAGGCATTGCCTCCGCGCTGTACGAACCGGAGGCCGGGTACCTCCATGCGCGACGCGCCTGCGGGCATGTGGTGGATCGCGTTGTAGCCGAGGGGGGCGCCTATCGCGTGGGCGCGGCCGCTCCGATCACCAACCGGTCCGGTGACGTGGCGCATATCGAGCTGCGCGATGGGTCGGTGCTGGCGGCTGATGCGTACGTCTTTGCCTGCGGTCCATGGCTGGGGACGCTGTTCCCCGATGTCATCGGCTCGCTCATCACCGCCACGCGGCAGGAGACGTTCTACTTCGGCACGCCGCCAGGCGATCCGGCGTTTGGCGACACGAACCTCCCGGCGTGGCTCGAGGTCGGCGACCGGGTCATGTACGGCATTCCCGGCAACGCGCATCGCGGGTTCAAGATCGCGGACGACACGCCGGGTTCGCCGATCGATCCCACCACCGGTGATCGCTCGGGCACAGCGGCCAACCTCGAATCGGCCCGAGCCTACCTGCGCCGCCGCTTTCCCCGGCTCGCCGATGCGCCGTGCCTGGGCGCGGAGGTCTGCCAGTACGAGGCCACGCCCGATTCGGACTTCATCCTCGACCGCCACCCACACGCCTCGAACATCTGGATTGCCGGCGGCGGGTCTGGCCACGGTTTCAAGATGGGCCCCGCCATCGGCGAGATCATGGCGTCCGCCGTACTCGACGACATCGCTCCCGATCAGCTGTTTCGCCTGGGGAGGTTTGCGCGCCAGCCGAAGGCCCATGAAAAATGGGCCTGATGGCTCGCCGGACCTTCAGGTCCGGCGGGACACCCCCTATGTCTTCAGCGCGACCAGCGGATCAACCCGCGATCCGCGGATCGCGGGGACCCAGGAGGCGAGGGCGGCGACGGCGACGAGCAGTAGCGGGACGCCCGCGAACACGCCAATCTGAGTGGACTGCTCGGGCACCAGGGCGACGGTCGCCATGAACGCGAGGATCCAACCCACCAGTACGCCGGCGATGATCACCCGCAGGCTCGTGCCGAGCACCTCCCCCACCAATCGGCGCGGCGTGGCGCCAAGCGCCATTCGCAGGCCAAGCTCGGTGGTGCGGAGCGACACCGCGTACGACACGAGCGAATAGATGCCCAACCCGACCAGCAGCAACAGCAGCGGACCCAGGATCACAAAGAGCCGCGCCGGCACGCGCCGGAACACCAGGTTGGTCTCCACGTGGTCGGTCAGGGTCCGCACGTTGAACACCGGCAGATCCGCATCCAGCGACTGCACGGCCCGGCGCACGCCCATGGCCGCCGCCATCTCCGCTCCGGGACGTGTGCGCAGATGAATCTCTCCCTGGCTGCCGGCGCCATCGCGGTACGAGAAATACAGCGCGGGGGTCGGCGGCTCGCCATACGCGTTATAGAGCGTCGTCTTCACGACACCGACAATCACGTGCGACTTCCCGCGGGCGTCCACGCGGCGCCCAAGGGCCGACTCCCCGGGCGCCCCGCGCTCGATGTAGCGATCAAGAAACGCCTGGTTCACGATCACCTGGGGTGGCGCTGACTGATCGTCGAGGCTCACGAAGTCCACCCCCGCGACAAACGGGATCTTCATGACAGAGAAATAGCCGGGAGTGACCGTGTTTGAGAGCGCCTGATCGAACTCGCCATCCGCGCGCTGCTTCCCATCCACCGTGAACACACGCGACGGCCACCCATGAATATCGAGAGGCACGGACGAGGCCACGGCGGCCGACTCAACGCCCGGAAGTGCGGAGACGCGTTCGACGAGCCGGCTCGCAAACGTCCGGATGCCCCCGGGTTGAGCCGGACGCCCCGTCAGGTCAAAGGCGGTTAACAAGACGCCGTCACGCGTAAATCCCGGATCGGTATCCCGCGTCTCCTTGAAACTCTGCAGGAACAACCCGGCCACGATGAGCACGATGACGGCCAGCCCGGCCTGCACAGCCATCAGCCCATCGCGCAACCGGCTCCGGCCGGCCGAACGCGATGCGGATCTGAACGCCGTCTGCGCGTCCACACGCGAGAGTTGCCACGCAGGCACCGCGCCCACGAGCAGCCCGGCGACCAACCCCAGGCTGATCGCAAACACCAGCCCGCCCCAGTCGAGGCTGGTCTGAAAGCGAATGGGCAGCCCTGTCAGGGGCAGCACGACCAATGCCTGGGTCCCCCACACGGCCAGCGCGGCCCCGGCCGCAGCCCCGGCCACGCCGAAGGTCATCGACTCTCCGAGGACGGCCATCACGATATGGCGGGGCGTGGCACCCAGGGCGAGACGCACTCCGATTTCCTTGTGCCGGGCACTGGCCCGCGCCAGGAAGAGACTGGCGGTGTTGCCGCACACCGCGAGCAACAGCAGCAGCATCAGGGCCTGCAGCACCAGCAGGGCCAGCGCGAGCAGTCTCTGCGGCCCACGAGGCGACTGCCAGAACGGCAGGATCTCGGCCGTCACGGTGGCATTGCTGTCCGGGTAGGCATCGGCCAACTCGCGCATCGCCGTGTCCACATCGCGCTGCACCTGATCGCGTGTCGCGCCTGGCGCGGGCCATCCCATCACCGAGTACCCGCGGACGGATCGTGATCGCACCTCGCGCGACCCGTTCGCGATGACCGGCGCCAGCGTCGCCGGCAACCACACCTCGAAGTACAGCCCCAGCGTGGTGCCCTGGAATTCCCGCGGCGCCACCCCCACCACGGTCAGCGACCGGCCGTTGATGCGGATGGACCGCCCTACAACGTCAGGGTCGCCGGTAAACAT
>JBAZUW010000367.1:0-3286 GCA_041661205.1 Phycisphaerales bacterium | reverse complement strand
CCTGGCCGCTGTCGGAGCGCGCGGAGGCCATCAGGTAGTTCTTCAGGTCGGGCGCGAAATTCGGGCCGCGATTGGAGATCCACGGGGCGTAGTCGTTGTTGGCCTGGTTCCAGAAGTGGCCGTTCCGGATCACATAGGTGGTGCCGCCGCCGCCCCAGTGACTGCGGCAGTGCGTCATGAAGAGATGGCCGACGGCGTTGAAATCGAGGCCCCATTGGTTGCTGCCGCCGTGGGCGAAGACTTCGAATTCGTGGCGCACAGGGTGGTACCGCCAGACGCCGGCGCGGATCTTCTGCCGCGACGGATCGGGGCTGCCGGGTTTGCCGACCAGGGAGTGCGTGAAGACGCCGTGGCAGCCGTACAACCAGCCGTCGACGCCCCAGGTGAAGCTGTTGAGCGTCTCGTGCGTGTCTTGAAACCCCCACCCGTCGAGCAAGACCTGCGGAGGGCCGTCGGGGCGATCGTCGCCGTTCTTGTCCGGGATGAAGAGCAGGTGCGGGGCGGCTCCGACCCACACGCCACCGAAGCCGACCTCGAGGCCGCTGACCAGATTGAGGCCGGTGGCAAAGATCGTGCGGGTTTCGAACGAACCGTCGCCGTCGCGATCCTCGAGGATCAGGATGTTGTCCTTGCCCTTCCCTTCGGGCTGTTTGTTGGGATAGCTGAACGCTTCGGCGATCCAGATGCGACCGCGAGCGTCGAACGCGAAAGCGACGGGCTGGTGGAGATCGGGTTCGGCGGCGATGAGTTCGGCCTGGAAGCCCTGGACGAGCTTGAGTCCGGCGATGACCTTTTGCGCGGCGGCGTTGGCCACGGCGGTGGGCTTGGCGGGGTTGTCGCGCAGGTGCCAGAGCACGGGGCTGGCCTGCAGGCGCGTGAGGTCGTCCACGCCGGCGTTGCGGCGGAGCGGGGGATCGCCGTTGCGGCGCGTGGTGCCGATGCGGGGATCCGCGGTCGGGCTGGGGGGCGCGGCCGCGACCGGGCGGGCGGGGGGAAGCGCGGTGCGACCGAGCGGCGTGAGTTGCAGGTGGCGGAACTGGACCTTCACCGGGCCGGCTCCGCTGTGCAATTGGAGGGCGAGGAGACCGTGGTAGTCGGCGGCGTCGGATTGGTGATCGTCGAGGACGGAGACGCGGGTGCCGTTGATCCAGATCTCGACGTGCGGGCCGCTGGCGTGGATGCGGGTGGTGTTCCAGGCCGGAGCGGGTTTGAACAGCTTTGCGTAGTCGGCGGGTGCGCCGAACTTTTCGCTCCAGCGGCGACCGTCGGGAGCAATCGAGAGGCGGTCGCCGCGTTCGACGAGGAGGGCGCGGCCGTGCTCGTCGTAGATGCGGCCGAGCCAGGTGGCACCCTGGTCAAGGTCGGCCTGATAGCCGGCGGCGTGGCCATCGGGGAGTTTTTGGGCGCGAAACTGGATGCCGGAGTTGGCGGTCGGCGCACCGTCGATCCGGAACTCGGCGGTGAGTTCGAAGTCGGCGACTTCGCCCTGCCAGTAGAGGAACTCGTTCTTCGCGAGCCGCTGGCCCCCGGCGATCGTACCGGTGATCGCGCCGTCCTCGACGTGCCAGTGCCGGGTGTTGCCCGTCCAGCCCGCGAGCGAGCTGCCGTCGAAGATCGCCTGTGGGGTCGCGGCAGGCGCGGCGATCGGGAGCATGAGCCAGAGGGCGGAGGCGGGGGAGAGCAGTCGGATGAACATGGGGAATGCAGTGGGAAGAGGGGGATTGGGGCAGGAAGTGGCACACCACCGGGCGAAGACCCGACGGAGCCAGGGAGGCCGCGGGGAGCGCCCGGGTGAAGGCGTGTCTCGGGGGTGGCTGAAAGCCCAGCAGCAAGGCGGGGCGACGCTCCGGGCGCAAGCGTGTTGAGCGGCGTGAGCGGGCCGGGGGTGCATCTGAGTTGGCGGTGGCTCGTGTAGGTCGGGATGGGAAACGAGGCCGGCGGAGGACGATTCCGCTGTGCAATTCGTCGCGGGCCCGCCACATTTCCACTGGCATGCGCATCGCCGTTTTGTCCGACACGCACGATCGGTACCCTCTGCCATTGCTCGGGCGGCTGCGGGGCGCGGACGAGATCTGGCATCTGGGCGATGTCTGCGATCCCACGGTGCTGGGGGAGTTCGAACAACTCGGAGCGCCGTTGCGCGTCGTGGCGGGAAACTGCGATGCGTATCCCTGGCCGTCGACGCTGGACCTGGTCCGCGCGGGTGGCCGGTTTCACCTCGTGCACATCCCGCCGCGACAGGCGCCGTCCGGGGTGCAGGCGGTGCTGCACGGGCACACGCACGTGCCACGGGACGAGACGGATTCGCTCGGTGTGCGCTGGCTGAACCCAGGGTGCATCACGCGGCCAAACCGCGGGGCGCCGGCAAGTTTTGCCTGGCTGACGATCGAGCCGGGGAAGGAGATCCAATGGCAACTCGTGCGACTTTGAACCGCAAGCTCTGGCCCAACCTGCTGACGGCGACCCGCATCGTGCTGATGCCGGCGGTGCTGACGGCGGCGATCGCCGGAGCGCGGCCCTGGTTTGTCGGGCTCATCGCGGTGTCGCTCCTGACCGATGCGTTCGATGGATTTCTGGCGCGGCGGCTGAATGCGTATTCGGAACTTGGACGCAAGCTCGACAGTGCCGCCGACTACGTGACGCTGATGGCGGGCCTGGCGGGAATCGCGCTGCTCTGGCCCGAAATAGTGCGGCGCGAGCTGCCGTGGGTGGTGACCGGAATGATCGCGTTCTTTGCGGTCATCGTGTACGGTTTCGTCCGGCTGGGGCGCGCGCCCTGTTATCACACCTGGGCCTCGAAGACCGGCGCGGTGGCGTGTCCGTTCACGCTGGTGCCGTTGCTCAACGAGTGGACGGCCACACCGTTTCATGTGGTGATCGTCGTGCTGGTCTGCACCGGCATCGAGGAGATCGCGATCGCGCTGCTGGTGCCGAATCACGTGGGCGAGATGCCGACGGTGTGGCACGCGCTGCGGCAGCGACGCGCGGCGCAACCGGGCGGCCCGCAGCCCCCCGGCGCAGGCTAGGCCCGGACCACCCCGTTCCGTGCATCCGGCGAAGCGCAGGGAAACATGTAACGTATTACGTTACATGTTCGCCGGGGGTGCCCGGGCGGAGGGTGGGGTGGCCGGGGGGGACGGGAAGTCGACGCTCGCCCCCGGGCGCGCGAGGTGTTTCACTGCGAACCCAACGTGAGCGAACAGCAGCAGGATCTTTTCGGCTGGTTTGCGCCGCAGCCCGGAGTGCATCTGTCGCCGCCGGTGTCGCCGCCGCACGCGCGGACGGA